>JBAQHW010000260.1:0-10105 GCA_049288525.1 Xanthobacteraceae bacterium | reverse complement strand
TGCTCAAGGAATCCTTCCACAGCGGGCTGCCCAAATTCGCTTCGGAGTTTGTCTTCAATACCCGCCGCCCGCTGTTTTCGGATATCCGCGTGCGGCAGGCGATCGCCTAGTTGTTCGATTTCCAGTGGGTCAATCGCAACTTTTTCTATAATTCATACAAGCGCAGCGCGAGCTACTTCGACGATTCCGAATTGTCCGCCTATCATCGGCCGGCCGACGAACAGGAGCGGGCGTTGCTTGCGCCATTTGCCGATGCGGTTGCCCCCGCCGTGCTCGACGGCACCTGGTCGCCGCCGGTCAGCGACGGCACCGGGCGCGACCGGACCACGCTGCGCAAGGCGCTCGCGTTACTCAAAGCCGCCGGTTACGAGCTCAACGGCACCGTCTTGCGCAATCGCGCCACCGGCGCCCCGTTCGCCTTCGAGATCATGGTGGCGAGCAGCGACGACGAACGGCTGGCGCTTGCCTTCTCCACCATGCTGGCGCGCGCCGGTATCACCGCGCAGGTGCGGCTCGTCGACTCGGTGCAATACGAAGAGCGCCGGGTGTCGTTCGATTTCGACATGATCGAATATCAATGGGATCAGTCGCTATCGCCGGGCAGCGAGCAGAGTTTTTACTTTGGCTCGGCGGCGACCGACCAAGACGGTTCGCGCAATTACATGGGCGTGAAAAGCGCGGCCGTCGACGCCATGATCGCTGCGGTGCTGCGCGCCCGCAGGAGGTCAGATCTGGTCGACGCGGTGCGCGCGCTCGATCGCGTGCTTATCTCTGGCTGCTACGTCGTGCCGTTGTTTTATCTGCCCGACCAATGGGTGGCGCGCTGGGCCTTTATCAAGCATCCCGCGCGTACCTCGCTGTTCGGCTATCTGCCGGAAACTTGGTGGCGGCAAGGCGCCCCGATTCTGCGATGATACGGCGATGATTCTCGGGGATTCCTCCCGCGCCGCCGCCGCGCCCTCCCCGGGGTATGGCCGGATTACGCTTGACGATTTATTTCGCCGAGCGGCGGCGCGCCGGCCCGGGGCGATCGCGCTCGCCGATCCGCCGAACCGGCAGGCCTTTACCGACGGTCATCCGCTGCGATTGTCCTATGCCGAGGCCGACCGCATGGTCTCGGCGATCGCCGGACGGCTGCGCAGGATAGGGCTGCCGACGGATGCCGTCGTCGGCATCCAGATGCCGAATATCGTCGAGCACGTGTTGACGCTTCTTGGCGTGTTGCGCGCCGGGTTGATCGCGGCGCCGTTGCCGTTGTTATGGCGGCGCGCCGAGGCGGTGACCGCGCTGGCGCGGGTCGGCGCCAGGGCACTGATCGCCAGCGGCCGTGTCGGCAGTTTCGATCTTTGCCGGCAGGCGACGCAGATCGCCGCGGAAGTGTTCTCCATCCGGCATGTCTGCGGCTTTGGCGAGCATCTGCCCGACGGCGTGGTGGGCTTGGACGATCTGTTCGCGGCAGCCAGACTCGATCCCGTTCCGTCGCTCGACCGCGACGGCAATGCCGCTGCGCATGTCGCGGTGACCACTTTCGAAGTCGGCGAGGACGGACCGCTGCCGGTGGCGCGTCGCCATCTCGAATTCTTGGCCGGCGGATTGTGCGCCTTCCTTGAAGGCCGCCTTGAACAGGAGGCAAGCCTCCTTTCGGCGGTGCCGCCGGCGTCGTTTGCCGGGCTGTGCCTGACGCTGATGCCCTGGCTCTTGGCCGGCGGCACGCTCGCGCTGCATCATCCCTTCGATGCCGAAGTCTTCGCCCTGCAGCGGCGCAACGATCGCGCCGCAACACTGATCCTGCCGGCTCCGGTGGCCTTCCGCCTCGCCGAAACCGGCTTGTTTGCGCGGGAAGGTCCGACCACCGTTCTCGCAGCCTGGCATGCGCCGGAGCGGTTTATGGCGGTGGCGGCGGCAGACTGGCCCGAGCGCGATGCGACACTTGTCGACGTGGCGATTTTCGGCGAAGCCGGCTTTGTCGCCGCACGGCGCGGCAACGGCGGCCGGCCGGCGCCGATGGCGCTGAAGCCGGTCGCTGCGGCCGGCGATGGCGGGGATGTGGTCAGCGTCGCGGAATTGGCGCAGAGCGAAACCGGCACGCTGATGCTACGCGGACCCTTGGTGCCGCGCGCGGCGTTTCCGCCCGGCATCGAAAGCTCCGACCAGCCGTATTTGCGCATTGCCCGCGACGGCTTTGTCGATACCGGATTTCCCTGCCGGATCGATCCGTTGCGCCAAACCGTGGCGATTACCGGCCCGCCATCCGGTATCGCCAGCGTCGGGGCCTATCGCTTTCCGCTTTGCACGCTGCTGGCAACGATCGGCCGCATCGACGCGGGTGCGGCGCTCGCAGCTTTGCCCGATCCCTTGACCGGCCAGCGGCTGGTCGGCACCGCCGCCGATCTTGCCGCCATGCAGTCGGCGCTTTCGGCGCTCGGCGCCAACCCGCTGGTGACCGCCGCTTTCGGCGAACGCGGCGAGCAGGTGTTGCGCGAGGCCGTCGCCTGAACGAGGCCAGACAGCCGGCACGTTGACGGCCCATTAACAGCCCTTTGGCATGCTTTACGAAAGCGTATCCGTAAAACCGCGTGCCTGCGTATCATGGCGTTGCAAGGTCCGTTCGCCGTCATTGCCGACAGTCCGGCGCCGGATGTCGTCGACGCGTTGCGCGCCGCCGGCGCCTCACCGGTCATTGAAACCGGCTGGGCGGACGCCGCCCGTTCGCTCGGCGCTGTGGAGCCTGAAGCCGTTATTCTGGCCGACACGTGTCCGGATCGGGCGCGGGTCGCGGAGCTGTCCGAGTTCCTGGGCGAGCAGCGGCAAAAGGGCGGTAGCCTGTTCATGCCGGTCATCGCCCGCACCCGCGACGAGGGCGTGCCTTGCGTGCCGGACGCATTTGCCATTGGCCTCAACGCCACACCGCAACGGCTGGTGCGGCGGTTGTCCACCGCGATCCGGATTCGCACCCTGCACGGCACCGTGCAGCGCCGCATGCGCACGCTCGCTTCGCGCGGCGAGCAGCTTCCGGAATTATCCACCACCGATCCGCTCGAGGAAGCAACCGTATTGATCGCCGGCCGCGGCCGCACCTATCCCGAGCTGTCGGTCGCCTTTGGCGAGCGGCTTGGCGTGGTCGGCGCCCTCTCGGTCGAAAGCGCCGCGCGCGCCCTCAATGCGCGTGAAATCGATGGCATGGTGATCGGCGATGGCTTCGGACCGAAAATCGTCGAAGCCATGCTGACCGTGCTCGCGGAGGACGTGCGTTTCCGCAATCTTCCAGTCGCGGTGCTGGGCGGGCATCCCTCGGTCATCGAGCCGTTCGCCATTGAGCTCGCCAATCTGGAGCGCACCTCCGAAGGGCCGCAACGGCTGATGGAGCGCTTTCTGCCCTATGTCCGCGCCCACGCCTTCGGCCAGCGTCTCAGACGCATGCTCAAGTCGCTCGATGCCAAGGGCATGCTCGATCCCGATACTGGGCTGCTCGGCCAGGAAGCCTTCTGGCGCGACCTTAACCGCGCCGTCGACGATGCCGAAAAGCGCGGCGTAGGGTTGTCGATCGCGCGCTTCTCGTTCGATGGCGGCGATCGCCGCATCAGCCTCGACGCGGCGCGGCTCTTGGGCCGGCTGATGCGCCATGTCGACTTCGCCTGCCGCGAGGCCGACAATTCGATTTTCGCGGTGTTCACCGAGACCGATCTGCGCGCGGCCCATATCGTGGCGCGGCGGATTGCCAGCGTTCTCAAGAACACCATGCTGGCTCCAGACCAGAAGAAAAGCGGCATCGACGCGGCGGTGACGCTCGCCACCTTGAAGCCGACCGACAGCGTCGAATCGCTGCTCGCCCGGGTCGTCGGCGACATTGGTCCGGGTTGAAACCGCGGCTAATTCCGGGGCTCTGGCGATTTGACCCCGGCGCTACGACATATAGCCTGGGAGTGACGGCGCTCCAGAGTGAACGAAACGGATCCGGGTTTGGCGATGGCTGATAAGTCCGACGAGCGCGCCAGCGTTCACATCGAAGTCGTGTCCGACGTGGTCTGCCCTTGGTGCTATATCGGCAAGCGCCGGCTGGAAGGCGCCGCCGCGCTCCTTCCCGACATCGACGTCGAGATCAATTGGCGGCCCTATTTCCTCAACGATTGGATTCCGCGCGACGGCATCGACCGGCAGACTTATCTGGAAACCAAATTCGGCTCGGTCGAGCGTTACAGCGTCATCGCCGAGCGCATCACGGCCGCAGCGGCAATGGAAGGCCTCGTCTACAATCCGGACAAGATCGGCCGGCAGCCCAATACGCTCGACTGCCATCGGCTCATTCTGTGGTCGCGCAGCGCCACCGATCCCGGTCGAATGAAACAGCGGCTGATGGAGCTGTATTTTGCCGAAGGCGAAGATCTCACCGACCCGAGGGTCCTGATCAAGGCGGCGATCGATTGCGGCATGGACGGCGATCTGGTGCGCCGGCTGCTGGCTAGCGACGCCGACGTCGAACGCATCGAGGGCGAAGCCGCTTCGGCGAAAGAGGCCGGCATCGACGGCGTGCCGTGCTTCATCTTCGGCTCGAGCGTCATCGTCACCGGCGCGCAGTCGCCGGAATATCTCGCCAGTGCGATCGAGCGCACCTCGGGCCGGCACACGCGCCTGCGCGCCTGAATACGGCTTTCCCCAGAATTGGGGATCGACTCGCCCTTGCAGGGCACACCGCAGCATGCATTGCACAAGCGGGTGCGGCGCAGGCCTGCATCATGACCGGACACAATGTGACTCGAAAAGGCTCGCCGGGTTCCTCGGGTCGGTTCTCGCGGGCCGCGATCGTGCTGGTGTGCGCGGCATTTTCCGCCGTCGTGCTGGTGCTATGCATCCTCGCCGGACTGCATTTTCGCCGCTCGGTCGAAAACGAGCTCTACCGCGAGACCGAAAATATCGCCCGCGTTCTGATGGCGGGCTTCGACGATGATGCCGATACCGCCGACGCCATTCTGTCGCGGCTTGCCGCTGACATTCCCGAGAGCGAAGTTTCCGCCGACCACGAAGCCGAGCTGCACCGGCTGCTCGCCGGCTACGATTTGCAGCCGTCGATGATCGGCCCCGGCATTCTCGACCGTGACGGTACGCTGATCGCGAGCGCCCGCGCCGAGCCGACTCCAAAAATCTCATTCAAGGACCGCAATACCTTCCTGGCCCACGCCAACGCTCCGGGCAAAACGCAACTTTACATTTCGGCGCCGATGCGCGGCGCGATCACCAATGACTGGTCGATTCAGTTCTCGCGGGCGCTGCGCGATCGATCGGGGGCGCTATACGGCGTGGTGCTGTTGTCATACCGGATCGAGCACTTCGTCAGCCTGTACGAAAAGCTCAAGCTGACCGACCGCGGTCTTGCCGGGCTGACCGGCAAAGACGGCGTGGTGCGCATCCGCACCTTGAACGGCGCCATCGGCTACGGCGCGGAGGTGTCGCGCGTGCCGCTGGTCTATAATCGGGTTCTGGCCGGAGAGACCAGCGGCACCTTCTACAGCCGCGGCGGTCCCGACGGCCTGACGCGGATCGGCGCCTTCGTGGTTTCGCCGACCACTCCGTTCTACGTGATCGTCGCCTATGGCAGCGACTATCTGCGCGCGCAATATATCGGCTTCTTCTACCTTCTCGGCCTGTGCTGGTTCGTGCTCACCGCAGGCATGATCGCGGCCGCGGCCTTCGTTCACCGGCTCGGCAAGCAGAGCCAGCAGGCACAGCTCGAGATCGTCAACTCGGCGATCGCGGAGCGGCAAAAAATCTCGGCCGACATGCACGACAGCATCGGTGCCAGCCTCGCCACGCTGCTCGCTTCCTTCACGACCGGCCAGATCAACCTCGCCGACGCCAAGCGCCGGGTTGGCGAAATACTGATGGAATTGCGCTTTCTGGTGGACAGTTCGGAGACGCCCGGCGGCGACGTCAATTTGCTGCTCGCCAATGTGCGCCACCGCATGGCGAGCGGCATCGAATTGGCCGGCATTACGCTGGGCTGGCGGGTCGCCCTGTTGCCGACGATCGCCGGATTGACGGCGCGCGACGCGCTGGCGATCAAGCTCGCGCTGATGGAGGCGCTGAGCAATGTGCTGCACCATTCCCACGCGAAGAGCGCCGATTTGACGGCAAGCTACGAGCCTGAAAATTCGGCGATCCGGATCGCGGTGCGCGACGATGGCCAGGGCTTCGATCCGGCGGCCACGGCCGCCGGCCGTGGGCTTGCCAATATACGAAAGCGCATCGCCAGCATTTCGACCGGCGCGGCCATCGAAATCGTCTCGGCGCCCGGGAGTGGCACCGCCGTGCGCGTCACGTTGCAGGTGCCGCTGGGCTAGCGGCCCGCGAGCAAAGCGGTTCCTGGAACGGCAACACGCGGGCGTTAGTGAATGAGACTGCGGCGGCGCGCCTCGTAAACCGCCTCGGTCTTGGAGTGCACTTCGAGCTTGCGGTAGATGCGCTTAAGATGGCTGTGCACGGTTGCGGTTGAGATGGCGCAAATGGCCGAGGTTTCGGCGTAGGAAAATCCTTTGGCGATCATTTCCAGAATCTCGCGCTCGCGCGGCGTCAAGGCGCTGTCGCCGCCGGCGTCCGAAGCCGCCGAGGCGGCTTTGCCGTGCAGCCGGTCCAACAGCTTGCGTGCGATCATCGGCGACAAAGGCGAGCCGCCGTCGCGCAGCGCATGAATGTCGCGCCGCAGTTCCTCCAGCGGCGTGCCCTTCAGGAGATAGCCGTCGGCGCCGGCCTCGATGGCCGCGGTCACTGTTTTCTCGTCGCCGAAGGTGGTGACGACAAGCGCGCTGCAGCCGGGCGACAGGGCTTTCAGCCGGCGAATGACGTCAATCCCGGAAATGTCCGGCAGGCCGAGATCGACCAGCACGATGTCAAGCGACAGATGCGCGAACGCCCCGACTGCGGCCTCGCCATCGGCGAATTCGCCGACCACCGCGTAGTCCGGGTCGGCTTGCAACAGCGCCGCCAGCATTTTCCGCAACGCCGGATCGTCCTCGACGATCGCCGTACGGCTCGGTCTCGCGGTCTTGATTGCAGTCAATGTCGAATCCTCGTCGGTCATCGTACCCTAACACGTGCTGCGTTTGCATTTCGGCGCCGGGGGCGGCTTTTCAAGGTAATAAATATCGCTAACGGCCAGGACTAAATTGGCGGGTTCCCGTCAACGAAATCTTCATGGTCACAGGGCTTAAATAGCCAGTATTTGCGGATAAGCCCATGATCGAAGTGATCGACCCTCTGGCGCACACGCTTTCGCCGCAGATTGCCCCGGACGGCGCCAAGGATATGTCGGCGCCCTGCCCCAAATGCCGGCTCGGCATGATTTTCGTTACCGCGCTGCCGCACCCGCACGCGCCGGCCATGCGGCGCACCGTGTTTCTGTGTACGCCCTGCAATCAGACCCGCAATTATTCGCTCTCCGCGGCGATGGCGGAGGCTTATGCGGCGCTGTTTCCGCCGCCAGTGTGAGAGCGCGTCCGCCTGAGCGGCGGGGCTCACTTCTGAGCGCGGCTCACCCGATACCGAATTAAAGCGCTCTACGGAGGACTAAGGATGATCCGTTGGCGTTCGGTCGGCGGCAAGCGGGCTCGCGCGTTTGCGCGGCCGGCGACGCGTCACTATCTGCGCTGCAAGCCGGTACGCAGACATGAAACACCAGCAGCTTTCACTTTTTGAGCCGCTATCGGCGGCGCCCGAGCCGCCCTCCATGCCGGCCGGCTTTCGCTATGCGCCGGACCTGATTGATGCCATCGAGGAGGCGCGGCTTGTCACAGCGTTCGCCGATCTGCCGTTCAAGGAATTCGAGTTTCAGGGCTTTCTCGGCAAGCGCCGGGTCGTCTCGTTCGGCACGCGCTACGACTTCAATGGCGGCGGCTTACGCAAAGCCGAGCCGATGCCGCCATTTCTTGAACGCTTACGCGAACGCGCCGCCGCCTTCGCTAGGCTTACGCCGGATCGACTCGCCCACGCGCTCGTCACCGAATATCGGGCGGGCACGGCCATCGGCTGGCATCGCGACCGGCCGCACTACGACGACGTGATCGGCATTTCGCTGCTCTCGCCCTGCACTTTCCGGCTGCGCAAGAAATTTGGCAGGTCCTGGGAACGCGCGTCGCTGCGGCTCGATGCGCGCTCAGTCTATCTGCTGCGAGGCCCTTCGCGCGAAGAATGGGAGCACAGCATTCCGGCGGTGGATGCGTTGCGCTATTCGGTGACGTTTAGGTCGTTGCGCGAGGGAACACAGAAGCCGGGCTGAGCCAACGGTCCAGTCCGAAGAGCGGCTCCGTGACGCCATTGCGCGCCTTTTACTCCTCGATCCGGGTTACGATTCTGGCATGCCGATATACAGCTCACTCATCGCCGCGTTTTGGCTCATTTTGATCTTGGTTTGGGCCGTATCGGCGTTCGGCGCGAAGCGGAGCACTGGAGGACGCGCGTGGTATCGGGAAATCGGTCTGCGCATTGGCGTGCTCGCGCTCATTCTGCTCGCCTTGCGAGTCCCAGCTGTTCGCCATGCGTTACGCAAGGTGCGGGCATATGCGGTCAACACCAGCCTGCTCCTGGGTATGGTCGGTGTTGTACTCTGCGCGCTCGGCGTGGGGCTCGCGGTGTGGGCGCGCGTCTCTCTGGGCCGGAACTGGGGCCTGCCGATGTCGCGGAAAGAGAAGCCGGAGCTCGTCACAAACGGCCCTTACGCCTTTGCCCGCCATCCGATCTATGGCGGCATCATCCTCGCTATGCTCGGCTCGGCGATCGCTCAGAGCCCATTCTGGCTTGCGCCACTTGTGCTGTTCGGCGGCTATTTCATCTACAGCGCCCGGCGCGAGGAGACGCTCATGAGCGAGCAATTTCCGGAAGCGTATCCCGCCTATAAGCAACGCACGAAGATGCTCATTCCGTTTGTTGTTTAAATGTGAGCTGAGCTGAGCTGAGCGAAGCTCACGCGGGCTGGTCTTATAGAAGCAAAAAACGCGGGCACGGGCCCTCCGCGCCTTTGCCCTACCCTTGTAATAGAGGGCGGCGACAAATTGCCGGCGGACGTGGGCATCTGCGTCACCGCCCTAGTTAGTCACGCCGCCTTCTTCCCCTTCTCAGCAATCCCCGCCAGCGCCCGCAAAATGTCGGTGGCGCCTTTGATGCGCGCCTTCGGGGTCTCCCATTCGTCGAAGAACACCACCTTCATGTCGGGGCGGACGCGGGCGCCGACCGGGTGCTTGGCGATATAGGAAATCAGCCCGTCGGGATTTGAGAAAATATTGTCGCGGAACGACAGCACGGCGCCCTTCGGCCCGACGTCGATCTTCTCGACATTGGCGCGGCGGCACAGCGTCTTGATGGCGACGATCTGCAACAGATATTCCACTTCTTCCGGCAACGAGCCAAAGCGATCGACCAGCTCGGCGGCAAACGCCTCGATATCGCGCTCGTCCTCGATCTCGGCGAGGCGCCGGTAGAGCGCCAGCCGCACCGGCAGATCGGTGACGTAATCCTCCGGAATGAGCACCGGCGTGCCGATGGTGATTTGGGGCGACCATTTGTCGGCGGCCGGCGCGGTGATGCCGGCCTTCATCGACAGCACCGCCTCCTCCAGCATCTGCTGATAAAGCTCGTAGCCGACCTCTTTGATGTGACCGGACTGCTCGTCGCCGAGCAGGTTTCCGGCGCCGCGGATATCAAGATCGTGCGAGGCGAGCTGGAAGCCAGCGCCGAGTGTGTCGAGCGATTGCAGCACTTTGAGCCGGCGCTCGGCCTGCGGCGTGATCCGGCGCTTGGCCGGCAGCGTGAGCAGCGCATAGGCGCGAAGCTTGGAGCGGCCGACGCGGCCGCGCAGCTGATAGATTTGCGCCAGCCCGAACATGTCGGCGCGATGCACGATCAGCGTATTCGCCGTCGGGATATCGAGGCCGGATTCAATGATGGTGGTCGAGAGCAGCACGTCGTATTTGCCGTCGTAGAACGCCGCCATGATGTCTTCCAGCACGGTCGGCGCCATCTGGCCGTGGGCGACCGCAACGCGTACTTCCGGCACGGTCTTGTCGAGGAAGGTCTTGGAGTCGGCGAGATCCTCGATGCGCGGGCAGACATAAAACGCCTG
>JBAQHW010000259.1:0-14736 GCA_049288525.1 Xanthobacteraceae bacterium | reverse complement strand
ATGCGGGCATTATCGCATTATTGGCGGGTGACGCGGCAGGACAACGTGGTGGCGCAGGCGCTGTTGGAGAAGGCGACCGCGATCGATCCGAATTACGGCCAGGCGCTCGGCGTGCTCGCCACCAGCTATATGTTCAGCGCCCACATGGGCTGGGCGGAGATGGCAAAGGCGATGGCGATCGCCGAACACTCGGCCGAAGCTGCCATCCGCGCCGACAGCGAGGACCCTTGGGCGCATAATGGCCTGGCGCATGTCTATCTGTTTGCCCGCCGCTTCGACGATTCGCTGGCGGAATTCGAGTTGGCGCTGCGGCTCAATCCGAACTTCGCTCTCGCCCAGGGGTATTACGGGCTGGCGCTGTCCTACAGCGGACGATGGCAAGAGGCCGAAGAGGCCGCGCAACGGGCATTGCGGTTGAGCCCGCGCGATCCATTTTCGGCGGTCTATTACGGCATTGCCGCCTACGCCGAATTTATCGGCCGCAATTACGAGCAGGCCATGCGGCTGGCGCGCGAAGCGATCCGCCAGCGCGGCGATTTCGTCGGTGCCCACCGCGTGCTCACCGCCGCCGCCGGCATGGCCGGACAAGACGATGTCGCCACCGCCGCGCTGGCGGGTCTGCGCCGCGCGCAGCCGAATATCTCGCTCGCATGGGTCGCCAAGGAAATGCCGATCCGAGGCGACGCCGAACGCGAGCATTATCTGCAAGGGTTCCGCCGTGCCGGCCTCGATTGACGTGCGACGCTTCGATGGTCAGGCTAGCATCGCGCAAAATAAAGCGGGCATTGTCATGACATCGCCTTCCGCAACCTTCGATTACATCATCGTCGGCGCCGGCTCGGCCGGCTGCGTGCTCGCCAACCGGCTCACCGCGTCCGGTCAGCACCGCGTGCTGCTGCTCGAAGCCGGCGGGCCGGACCGCAACATGTGGATTCACATTCCGCTCGGCTACGGGAAATTGTTCGCCAACCCGAAGGTGAACTGGCTCTACACCACCGAGCCGGAACCCGAGCTGAACAATCGCCGCGTCATCCAGCCGCGCGGCAAGGTGATGGGCGGCTCGAGCTCGATCAACGGGCTGCTTTATGTCCGCGGCCAGCACGAGGACTACGACCACTGGCGGCAACTGGGTAACGCCGGCTGGTCGTTCAAGGACGTGCTGCCGTATTTCCGCCGCGCCGAGGATCAGGAGCGCGGCGCCGACGAGTTTCACGGTGCCGGCGGCCATCTGAAAGTCTCCGACGTCTGCGAGACGCATCCGCTGTGCGAGGCTTTCATCGAGGCGGCGCAGCACAGCGGCTTTCCGCGCAACGACGATTTCAACGGCGCGGCCCAGGAAGGCGCCGGATACTTCCAACTCACTTCAAGAAACGGTCGCCGCTGGTCGACCGCCGTGGGCTATCTGAAGGAAGCGAAGCGGCGCGGAAATCTTGCGGTCGTCCCGAACGCGCTCGCCACGCGCATTTTGTTTTCCGGCCGTCGCGCCACCGGCGTCGAATACCGGCAAGGCGGTGCGACGCACACCGCTCACGCCAATGCCGAGGTCATCGTCGCCGGCGGCGCATTCAATTCGCCGCAACTGTTGCAGCTCTCCGGCTTGGGCCCGGCGAAAATCTTGCAGGACCTCGGCATCGACGTCGTTGCCGATATGCCGGGCGTCGGCGCCGACTTGCAGGACCATTTGCAGATTCGCATCCTTTATCGCTGCAGCGAACCGATCACCATGAACGACGTGATCAATGACTGGCGCCACCGCTACGCCGCGGGTCTGCGCTATCTGTTGTCGCGCAAGGGGCTGCTCACCATCGGTGCCGGCTATGCCGGCGCGTTCTTGCGCACCCGGCCGGAACTGGCGACGCCGGACGTGCAATTCCACTTCCTGATCTTTTCCGCCGATGCGGCCGGCGCGACGCTGCATCCGTTCTCCGGCTTCATGGCATCGGTCTGCCAATTGCGCCCCGACAGCCGCGGCTTCGTCCGCATCAAATCGCGCGATCCCGCCGACCCGCCGGCAATCCAGCCGCGGTACCTGTCGGCGCGTAGCGACTGCGATTGCGTGGTCGACGGCATGAAGTTACTCCGCCGCGTCATGGGCCAGCCGGTGATGCGCAAATACATCGCCGCCGAATACGCGCCGGGCGAAGACTGCGCCAGCGAGGCCAATCTTCTCGCCTATGCGCGGGCGACCGGCACCACGGTCTATCACCCGACCTCGACCTGCCGCATGGGCAGCGATCCGAACGCGGTGGTCGACGAACGCTTGCGGGTGCGCGGCGTCGAGAATTTGCGCGTCATCGACGCCTCGATCATGCCGACGGTGGTGTCCGGCAACACCAATGCCGCCGCGGTGATGATCGGCGAGAAGGGCGCGGATATGGTGCTGGAAGACGTCTAGCGACTGCATTCGTTCGCCGCTATAAGACGTAGGTGGGCGCGAAGTTCATAAGTGTAATCTGCCGATGCAGCTTGGCGTTTGCCGGCTTCGTAATATCGAGCAACGTCAGCGCGAACGCCCAGACCTTCAATCAATTTTTTGGATTCGGCGATAGTACGATCGATAGCGGGTGGTACAAAAACGCCCCGCCAAATTCGACGAATGCGACTTACAACAGCGATTTTGCAACCGCGCTAACGCAAGGCGGCGGCGAGGCCACGACGAACCCCGGCCTTGTCAGTTCGCAATATCTCGCGGGCTCGCTGAATCTCACTGCAATCCCCGCCGATCAGCCGGGCGGCACGAATTATGCCACCGGCGGAGCCCGCAACAATCAATCCAATATCGGCGTCAGCGGACTTTTGCAGGGCGCCGTGGCGACCGACACGCAGATTGCCAATTACCTTATCGCCACAAACGGCGTCGCCAACGGCAATGCGCTCTACCTCATCAGTTCGGGCGGCAACGATGTCACGTTCGCGGTCAACAATTTGGCTGGCGCGGCGCAAACCACTTACGTCATAACTGCGGGGAGCGAGCTCGTTGCTGCGATTGCGCGCTTGGCGGCGGCAGGGGCGCGATACATCGTCGTGCCGGATCAACCCCAATCATTCGGCGACGTAACGACGCAATCCTTACGCACCGCCTACGACGACACTCTTTGGGATGGCCTTGCCGCCGCACATGTCAATTTCATCCCGGTCGACGTCAATGCGATGTATCGCGCGGTGACCTCGGACTTTGCGGAATTCGGTCTCATCGCCGGGGCCGGCCCGGCCTGCACGCAGCCAGCAGGCATAACGTCAGCCTGGGCCACGCTTTGCTCGCCGACATCCACGATCTCAACCTTGGTGTCGCCGGACGCAGCACAGACACATCTGTTTGCCGATGACGAGCATCTGGCGACGGCCGGTCAGCAGATCCTTGCCGACTATGAATACAGCCTCATCGTCGCGCCGAGCGAGATGTCGTTTCTCGCCGAGGTGCCGGTAAAAACACGCGCGGCGGTTGTCGCGGGCATTCTCGATCAGATTTCGATCTCGCAACGCCAGCGCGCGGTCGGCACGTTCAATGCGTGGATGACTGGCGACGTCTCCTCGTTGCGCATGAATTCCGGCTATGCGGACTTCCCCAATGACCCGGGCGTGCCGGTGTCGGGTACCGTGGGCGTCGATTACGCGCTTGCCAACGGCTGGCTGGTCGGCGCCGCCATGTCGGTCGGTAACACGACCCAGAGTTTCGATCTCGGCGGCAGCTTTCAGCAAAACGAGTTTGCGGCAAGCGCTTTCGCCGCCGTCAACGATGGACCGATCTGGGCGGATTTCGTCGGCACCCTTGGCGGGCTGCGCTACGAGACTGATCGCATCGTGCCAATCGGAATTACGATGCAATCTAACAGCAGCAGTACCGCCGGCACCAACGTCTCGTTCGCCGCTGAGGCCGGATACAATTTCTTTGCTGGATTAGTCACTCAAGGACCGGTTGCAGGTATTTTGCTGCAGCGAGTTTACGTCAATGGCTTCACCGAAACGGATGCGTTCGCTGCGGTTGGTGGTTTCACCGCGCTGTCGTTTGCCGATCAGATGCGCAATTCCGCCGTCACCGAACTCGGCTATCGGATGAACCTAAGCTTCGGCGCCTGGCAGCCCTTCGCCAAGATTGTGTGGAACCACGAACTCGCCTCGCTCGACCGGTCGGTAACGGCATCACTCACCACCATTAGTGCGCCGAGTTATTCCTTGCCCGCGGTGATTTTTGGCGCCGATTGGGCCACCGCCACCCTCGGAACGACCGTGACTATCAATTCTGCCGTCACCGCCTACGCGGCATTTACGACCGAAGTCGCCCAGAACAACGTTGCCGATTACGGCGCGCAACTGGGCGTGAACGTCGCCTTGAACTTGCCTGGCAAGGCAAATTGAATTGCGCCACGCCGAGAAGCGTGCCGCCGGGATGCGGCAGCGCTTTGTATCCGTCACGTGTCTGCGGTCGGGGCTTAAGCGGTCGCCAAAGCCGCAATGCGCACCGGGCTCTTCAGCGCCGCGGCGGCGCCGAGCAATATGCCGGTCGCGGCCAAAATCGACGGCACCGCCAAGGTCGACAGTCCGGTCAGGCCCTGGCCGATCGAGCAGCCGTAATCGAGCGCGCCGCCCACCCCCATCAGCGTCGCGCCGCCGAGCGAGCGCAGCATATGGCGCGGCGAGCTGAAACCTTCGATTTCGAAACGATGCGTGGCGAGTGCGGTGGCGAAACTGCCGGTCAGCACGCCGGCAACGATGGCGATGCCGAAACTCAGTGTCGAGCCCGTCGACAGCATGGCGTATTGCAATGTGTCGGACAGCGGCGCGACGAAGGTCAGCGAGGCGATCGGCGTCGGATTGAACGGATCAGCGCCGAGCGTGCCGGTGGCGAACCAGCCGGCCGGGATCAGAAGGCCGATGGCGATGCCGGCGGCGATCAGCCCCTTGGCTTGCCGGAAGGGCGCGTAGGACAACGCAAAGGCGAGGAGGCCGAGGCTGATCGCGGCCGCGCCGGCAACATGCGCCAGCGTGTCATTGACGCCGGCGGCGACCAACAGTGCCGGCACCGAAATGCCGTGCAACGTGGTTTGCGTTGCGTGCAGCGTCATGAGCCGTAGCGGTGCGAGCAGCCCCTTGAGCGTGATCTCCGCCGTGACCGCGACCGTCACGACGACGACCAGCGACCGCAGATTGCCGCGGCCGAGCAGCACCAAAGCGCGCGAGGCGCAGGCATTTGCCGCCACCATGCCGTAACCGAACAGCACGCCGCCAAACAGCATCAGCGGCGCCGAGAACGCCGGCTGCAGATAGATCGACTGGCTGAGATCGACGAGGCCGCGCGCCGCCAAGGCTTGCGTGCCGGCGATCGCCACCGCGAGCGCCAGCGCAAAGCTGCGCACCAGCCGGCCGTCGCCTTTGGTCCACCAATTGCGCAGTCCGCTGGTCAGGCAGAAACCGCTGACAAGATCGACCGCGCCGAACACAAGACCGATGAGGAGCGCCGAGAAAAGGACGATGGCGGGGATCGGCGTCACGGCTGCACCTTGGCCGCGGAAAGCGCGGCTCCAGGCGCATGAATTGGAGCATTAAGCTCCCGTTTTCAATGAGTTAGCCAAAGCCGCCGTGCAATAAAAATGTCTTGCTGCAAGCGCAAGCCGGCGCGGCACAAACATGCTGGCAGGAAGACGAATCCGGCAAAGATCGTCTCCCGCCGTTGATGCCGCAAGCGCCGCCGCGGGCCTGCCTCAGCCGTGGCCGAGGGTTTTAAACTTGCGCTTCTTTTGCGCTTTGGTGTGGACCGGATTGCAGCCATTGCCGCCGCAGATGATCGCTGCGGCCTCGCGAACCAGCGACGGGTTTATCGCGGCCGAGGCCGCCGGCGCCGGCGGCGCAGAGGCGGTGGCGTTCGCTGTCGGCACAAAGACAAAGCCGGCGGACAACAGCGCCAGCGTCGCGAACACTTTCAGAAAAGTTTTGCGCATGATCGATCTCCCCAATCGTCTGCCCCTGTGTGGGCGATAGGAGTTTATGGTGAATGAAAGGTTAACTGTACGTTGCGCGGGCCTCGGCGCGGGTGCATCATTGGCGAAAATGCGGCGCCGAGACTGCGGCGCAAGTTCGCAAATCCGATCCGAGGAAATAAAACCCGAGGAAACGAAATCCATGCATGACATCGTCATTCGCGGCGGCAGCATCGTCGATGGCACCGGCCAAGCTAAGTTTTCCGGCGACGTAGCCATCAATGGCGGTCGCATCGCCGCTGTCGGCGGCAAACAGGGACCGGCGCGGCGCGACATCGATGCCGACGGGCTTCTGGTCACGCCGGGCTGGGTCGACGTGCATACCCATTACGACGGCCAGGCGATGTGGGACCCGCTGTTGGCGCCGTCGTGCTGGCACGGCGTTACCACGGTGATGTTCGGCAATTGCGGCGTCGGCTTCGCGCCGGTGAAGAAAGAGCATCGCGGCGCGCTGATGGATCTGATGGAGGGCGTCGAGGAAATTCCCAATCCGGTGCTTGCCGCCGGGCTGTCCTGGGAATGGGAAAGCTTTCCGCAATTCATGAACGAATTGGAGCGCCGCCCGCGCGCCATCGACATCGCCGCGCAGATCGCGCATCTGCCGCTGCGCGTCTATGTGATGGGCGACCGCGCGGTGCGCCGCGAGCGGGCCAACGTCGACGACATCGCCGCCATGCGCCGCCTCACCATCGAGGCGCTGCACTCCGGCGCCTTCGGCTTCACCACCTCGCGCACCGATTCGCACAAGACGCCGGACGGCGAATTGGTGCCGTCGCGCGATGCCGACGCCGACGAGCTGGTCGGCATCGGTTCTGCGCTCGGCGCTGCCGGCATGGGCGCGTTCGGCATGAATTCGGATTTCGACGACGAGGATTACGAACTCGCCTGGATGACGAAGGTGGCGCGCCAGACCGGCCGGCCGGTCTGGTTCCTGCTCACCGACCGCTACGAGGACCCGCAGCGCTGGCAGCGTCTGCTCAAGGCGACGCATGAGGCTCGCGCGCAAGGCCTGTCGTTCACCGCGCAGATCGCCGGCCGGCCGATCGGCGTCATGATGGGCGTCGGCACGGCGCTGAATCCTTTCACTGTTCGCCCGAGCTATAAGGCGCTCGAACGCCTGCCGATCGAGGAGCAGTGCCGCCGCTTGCGCGATCCGCAAACGCGGCGGCAAATTCTCGCCGAGCAGCCGTCCGATGCCGAAGTCTTAAAGCTCGCGCAATTCCGCCAGGCGGTGACGCGCAAGTGGGACCGCTTCTACACCATGGGCAATCCGCCGGATTACGAGCCGGCGCCGGAGAAGAGCGTCGCCGCCATTGCGGCCGCTACCGGCCGTCCGCCCGACGAGGTGGCCTACGACTACATCACCGGCGAGGACGGCCAGTATCTGTATTTCCCGGTGGTCAATTACGTCACCGGCGATCACGCGCCGATCCACACCATGCTCAACGATCCGGCCTGTCTTCTCGGCTTGAGCGACGGCGGCGCTCATTGCACCTCGATCGTCGATGCCGGCGTGCCGACCTTCATGCTGATGCATTGGGGCCGCGATCGGAGCCGCGGCCCGCGCCTTCCGCTCGAACATCTGATCAAGCGCCAGACCAGCGAGACCGCCGATTTCTTCGGGCTCGCCGATCGCGGTCGCTTGGCGCCGGGCCAGCGCGCCGACGTCAACCTGATCGACTTCGAAAATCTGCAGGTGCAGAAGCCGGAGTTGGTCCACGACATGCCGGCGAATGGCCGGCGCTTCGTGCAGCGCGTCACCGGCTACGAAGCGACCTTGGTCGCCGGCGAGCCGATCTTCGCGCGCGGCGAACATACCGGTGCCATGCCCGGACGCCTGGTGCGCGCCGGCCGCGGCGACGCCGCGCTGGCGGCGGAATAGCGAACGGCCGCCGCCTTTGGTTATTCGCCGGCCGGTTTTACGATTTCAGCCGGCGCGTCTTTCTTCGGCCACGTCAGCACGCAGCCGATCGGCACGATGGCAAGTGTCGCTATGAGAATCAGCCACAGCGCTGCATCGGTCATTGTCATGTCCGTCCCCCCACTGACATTGAATTTCCGAGCGTGCGGGGAGCTTAGGCGAGATGGACAATGAGTGACAGCGCAAGCCGGCGCGCTGAAAGCGCGCAGCGCGTGCGCTGCGGTAAGCCGAGGACGTTGTTGCGCCTTTGCTGCTTATCCGTCATTGCGAGCGAAGCGAAGCAATCCAGGCGGCGGCGAAGGGCTGGATTGCTTCGTCGCTTTGCTCCTCGCAATGACGAGTCTCGACGCTGGCCTATTTCTTCTTCTTCGCTTTGAGCCGCGCGCGGCGCCGCCGCAAGGTGCGCTTTCTCCGGCAGGCGGCGCATTTGCAGCCGCCCGCGTCCTCGATGAACCATTGCAGGTATTCGTCGCCGTAGTGGTAGGTGATTTCCTCGTCGGGCTCGATGCGGCGGTCGGCGACGATGACGATGCGCCCCTCCCGGGTGACCGGCCTGGCGTTCGGCTTGCAGGAATGATTGATGTAGCGTGCCACGTTCCAGCGCGGCGAGCCGTCGATGGTCCAATCCTTGTTCAGCGTGTACAGATAAGTCGCGCCGCGCTTCTCCAGCCGGTCGGCTTCTGCGGTGGTAATGCGCGGCCCGCGATAGGTGGCGATGGCGGTGCCGCGCTCGATCGGCTTGGTGGCGAACATGCCCAGCCCGGTCACCGCACGGCCGATTCGAAAAAAGCGCGAAGCCATGATTGGCGAATACCCGCAAAATTCCGCGCTGTCACGCGCCGCCGCCGGTTATTCAAAGGTTAGTTTTGCGCCAGACATGTCCCCGCAAAAAGCTTGCCCGCGGACTTGATCCGAGGGTGGGGAACCGGTTTTGCGAAAAGGGACATGCTAAAATGTGCCCCGCGCCAGATCGGCAAGCACGGCTTGTGCCGCATTGTGCCCCGGCGCGCCGGTGACGCCGCCGCCGGGATGCGCGCCTGAGCCGCACAGATAAAGCCGGCCGACCGGCATGCGGTAATCGGCATAGCCGCGCATCGGCCGCGCCGAGAACAACTGGTCGAGCGTCATGCGGCCATGAAATATGTCGCCGCCGGGCAGGCCGAACACGCGCTCCAGGTCGAATGGCGACAGGCTCTGCCGCGCGATCACGCTGGCCCTGAAGCCCGGCGCGTAAGTTTCCACCGTGTCGACCATCAGGTCGGCGACCGTCTCGCGGTGCTCGTCCCAGCCTGACCCGTCGGCAAATTGCGGGGCGACATGCTGGCAGAACAGGCTGGCGACATGCGCGCCCCGTGGCGCGAGGCTGTCGTCGAGCGTCGATGGAACGACCATCTCTACGATCGGCTTCCGGCTCCAGCCGTGCGCGACGCAGTCGCGATAGGCCTGGTCCATGTAAGCAAGGCTCGGCGCCAGGATGATGCCGGCGGTGAGATGATCGCCCGCGCCGGGCAGCGCGGTGAAATTCGGCAGTTGCGACAGCGCCACATTCATCCGGAAGGTTCCGGAGCCGGCTTGCCAATCGCGCATGCGGGCGGCGGCCGCGCGCGGCACCGCGTCCGGCGGCACCAGCGTTTGCAGCAGCGTGCGCGGATCGAGGTTGGCGATCACCGCGCGCGCGCGAAACGATGTGCCGTCTTGCAGCACGACGCCACGGGCGCGGTCGCCTTCGATCAGGACTTCGCGTACCGGCGAACCCAGATCGATACGCACGCCATGGCTCGCCGCGGCGCTCGCCATCGCCTGGGTGATCGCGCCCATGCCGCCCACCGCATGGCCCCAGACGCCGCGCTTGCCGTTGACCTCGCCGAAAGCGTGATGAAGGAGAACGTAGGCCGAGCCCGGCGCATAGGGGCTCGCCAGATTGCCGACCACCGCGTCGAAGCCGAGCACCGCCTTGATCGGATCGCTCTCGAAGAAGCCATCGAGCATGTCGCCCGCCGATTGGCGAAACAGGCGGCGCGCCGCGCCGAGCGCATCGCCCCGCCACAGTTTTCCGCCGAGCCCGCCGAAGGCGGCGATGCCGCGCAGCAGCTCACTGAAGCTTTGTCCGCCGCGACCGCCGATCCGCACGTTCGGCGGCGCCGCCAAAATGAGGCCGCGCAGCACGTCCGCCACGCGGCCGATCTCGGCCGCATAGGCGCCATAGCGCGCCGCATCGCGCGCGGAAAATTTCGCGATTTCACGCTCGGTGCGGCCTTCGCCGGTGAGCAGATATCGCCCGTCCGGCAAGGGCAAAAAATTCTGCGCGCGGCGCTCGACGATGGCGAGCCCGTGCTCGGCAAGCTTCAGGTCGGCGATGACCTTCGGCTGCAGCAGGCTCACCGTGTAGGCGGCGGTCGAATTGCGAAAGCCGGGATGAAATTCCTCGGTCACGCAGGCGCCGCCGGCCACAGCGCGCCGCTCGAACACGCGCACCTTGAGCCCCGCCATGCCGAGGTAGGCCGCGCAGGTCAGACCATTATGGCCGGCACCGATAATGATGGCGTCGAGATCGGACATGAGTTCCTGTTTATCCGCCCCCGCGCTAGCGGGG
This sequence comes from Xanthobacteraceae bacterium, assembly GCA_049288525.1. Lineage (GTDB taxonomy): Bacteria > Pseudomonadota > Alphaproteobacteria > Rhizobiales > Xanthobacteraceae > BOG-931. The sequence continues at coordinate 4,247 of JBAQHW010000259.1, read as the reverse complement.
GAGGGGGATCAGCGTTTTCGTCATCCGCCAACGGGTCCGCGCAAAGCGCGCGGCCCGATGACAGGCTCCGGCGGATGACCCAGTAAACTCAGGAGTCAAAAGGGCGCGCCGGCGATTACTGGATGCCCCGCCTTCGCGTGGCATGACACTGAAGGTGGCATGTAAACGGGTGCATTGCGCCTCCTCCTGAGGCGACCGCCATAAGCGCGTTCCCGCGCGTCTTCGACGCGCTGTGGCGGCCCTCGAAGGATGCTGCTGAGGCGTGACGGATCATATTGACCGTCATGGCCAGCGCGCGTGCTATTGGTTTTCAAGCGGAGGAGTTGGTCATGAGCGTCGAACGGCAACCCTATAACGAGGCCTTCCTGAAGGATTGCGAGCGCATTCACCGGCAGTGGCACGAGTACGCCAAGGCGCGCGACAGCGAGGGCTTGCTCGCGCTTTACGCTGCGGACGCGGTGCTGGAAACGCCGCTGGTGCAGGCGATCTTCGACGGCCGCGACAGCGGCGTGCTGCGCGGCCACCGCGAGATTCGGCCATTCTTCGAGGAAGGCGCGCGGCGACGGCCCAATGCGCTGGTGCGCTGGCACCGCACCGGGAAATGGCTCACCGACGGCGAGCGCATGCTGGTCTGGGAATATCCGCGCGCGGCGCCTGACGGCGATCAGGTTGATCTGGTGGAAGTGATGGAGATCGCCGACGGGCTGATCCGGCACCATCGCATCTATTGGGGCTGGTTCGGCACCACGCACTTGACGCGCAGCGCCGCCGACAAGGCGAGAGGATAAGGGGGAGAGATTCGCCTTTGACCTCGTGGGGGGCCGTGCCGCAGGCGCGGGTGACGTAGGAAATCCGCGAACGCGCGACGTCTCGCCTTCGTCATTGCCGGGCTTGACCCGGCAATCCATGCAGCGAGCACACCAACACTAAGCGGCTCTTGCTTTGTCCTGCTCCTTGGGCTTGGCGACGAGCTGCACGTCGAGAGCGTCCAGCACTTTCATCACCGTGCTCAATTCCGGCTTTCCGCCGGCGCTCAAAGCGCGATAAAGATTCTCTCTGGAAACGCCGGCGTCCGCCGCGACGGTTTTCATGCCTTTCACGCGCGCGACCGCGCCGAGCGCCTGCGCAATGACGCTGTCATCGCCAGTTTCGAATGCCTCGCTCAGATACGCAGCGATAGCCTCGGGGCTGTCGAGATATTCGGCCGCATCGAAGTCTTGTGCTTTAGCCTAGTCCTCCAACGTGTCGGCAATGTTCTTGGCTTTCGGAGTTTTTTGGATCGGACCCTTTAACCGAGTCTCCGAGCAAATCAGTTTGAGGCTGCGGAGATGTGGGAATAGTCCGCCCCGCCGCGTGTAACTGCGCGAGTGCTCCTTCAACTCTTTCAAGTCGTCGAACGAGAGAATCGGTACTCTCGACCTTTTGTAGTTGTGCAATTGTTGCTTCCAGCCTCTCGATCCTTCGAGAGAACGAGCCAAATGCCCCGGAAGCCTGGCCAGATGTCGCACTCGGACGAGCCCTTATATTCTCTGAACCCTCAACCCTCGCTGTTGGTTGGCCAGCAGAAGTATCAAATCTTGCACTTTCGAGGCGTCCTATACCAAACGGGCAGTTCACTCCGGGAATGAGTTCGACATTGAGAGTACGAGCAGCCATGCCACGCAACGAAATTTTGCTGGCATTCGAGTCAGCGCCCAACCATCGCGAAATCTCTTCGAATGCGACATCGCATGTCGGCTTCGACAAAAGGTCGGATTCGCCGACGATGGACCTCGCAATTAATCTCCCTAAACCTCAATGGTCTGTTAGAACTCGCGTAGGGGACCAAATACCCGAGAATACGCCTAACCATATTGGCGCCAGAGGAAATTCTCCCGAGAATTTCCGAAGAAGATCCGGCAAAACGGAAGCGCCAGGATCAACTAAGCTTGCTCCAAATCCCAGTAGAGCTTGCATCGCTGAAGACTTGCCGCCGTTTCCGAGTTGTCGCGCGAGTTGATCCAGCGCCTTAACTCGATCAAGTTGAGGGCCGCGCGCGCATTCCAAAAGCTCCGGTAGCTGAAAATGGCTTGCGGCATTATTCGCCGCTTCCTGAATGTTTTCCGCCTCGATGTCCCCTTTGGCAGCAAAAGTCCCGATGATGGTACTCAATGGATCGAGCGCGGCTCGGTCAATATCGGCCTTCGACGAAAAATTGGTTGACTGAATCGTGAGCCAAATCGGCAAGAGGCTGCTTGCGTGAACCAGACGGCAGCCTTCCCTTAGTCGCGAATAAATTTCATCGTGTCGTTATCTCGGCAATGGCGACCGCAACTCGCCACAGGTCACGCCGTTCTATGCCAATTTCAACGGCTTGCCGCCAACCCTCGTGCACGTCGGCAGTTGGGAACGGCTACGCGACGATTCGGTCGCGCTCGTCGAGCGCATGTCAGCGGCCGGCGTCGACGCCCGGCTGAAAATCTTCGAGGGCATGTGCCACGGCTGGCAGCCGTTCGCGCCGATGCTTGATGAAGGCATGGCTTCCATCGAAGACGGCGGGCGTTTCATCGAATCCCGACAGGTGCGGTCATGATGAGCCTCTCCTGGATTGCGATCCTCACGTGGTCCGTTGCCGGCTTCTTCGTGCTCGGCGCCGTCATCAACACCTTCGCGACCAAGTTGGTCGGTCCCGAATACCGCCGCTGGGGTTATCCGGGATGGTTCCACTTCGTCTCCGGCGCGTCGGAGCTTGCAGTGGCGCTGTTATTGCCGGCGATGGCGACACGTCTGTTCGGCGTGGCGCTTGGGGCCGGCGTCATGCTCGCCGCCATCGCCACCGTCGCCTGGCACCGCGAATATCGTCGTGCTGTCCCACCCTTCATCGTGCTGGTCTTATTGGTCGTCGTCGGCTGGACGATATGATGGGCGAGGCTAATACCGATCAAACCCCCGAAACCTGCTGACCGCGTCGCCTAGTCTAGCGGCGCGGTTTTGCTTGCGGATCAGCGTTTGGTTTTGGACGTGTTCAGCGCAACGGCGGCGCGAATGAGCGCCTTGAACGCCGCCTCGCTTATCTTTTCGCCCTCGCGGATATCGATCGCGCGTCGCATGTTGCCTTCAAGGCTGGAATTGAACAGGCGCGATGGATCAGGCAGCGACGCGCCTTTGGCGAAGGTAAGCTTCACCACCGCCTTGTAGGTCTCGCCGGTGCAGATAATGCCGGAGTGCTCCCAGACTGGAACCCCGCGCCACTTCCACTCCTCGACCACGTCGGGATCGGCCGCCTTGATGAGAGCCCGGACCCGCGCCAGCGTCTCACCCCGCCAATCGCCGAGTTCCTTGATCCGCGCATCGATCAGCCGCGTGGGAGAAGCTCCCTCTTTTGCTTTCGTCGCGGCGCTCTTGGTTTTCTTCATGCGGGTGATCGCTTTCTTTTTGGCTCACCCGTTACGCCACTTGGCCGCATAGGGCAGCACGAACATGTAAAGACCGCTGAACAATAGCAGGAAGAGTGGCAGAAGTGGCGAATAGACAATCCATGAAGGAGGCTTTCCCAGCCCCATTGCAATGAAGTTGGCGACGACAGTCGCCGTGAATAGGATGGACAGCCAACGGTGGGTGTGCCGGACGCAATTGTTCCAGTTCAACGACGCCTCCTCGCCGGACGAGCCAAAGCACAACGCTGCAGAATCAGTCGGCCCGCGCCAGCACCTGCTCCAGCTTGCCGAAGAAATGCTGCCAGCCATATTTGGCGCCTTGATAATTTTGCTTCTGATCCGGCCGAAATCCGGTCTGCTCCATGCGCAGAAGCGTGCCCGCGCCCGTCGGCGTGAGCGACAATGTGACGACACTCTTGATGGCGAGGTCGGCTTCGCCGGAGTTCCACGTATAGGACAGCGACTTGTTCGGCTCGACGACCAGAACCTCGCAATCGATTATGCCGTTCCAGCCGGGCTGAGGCTCGGCGCGAAAATTGAAACGGTGTCCCACCGTAGGCTCGAAGTCATTGTTCATCAGCCACTCCGCGATCAGCTGCGGCTGGGTGAGCGCGCGCCAGAGCTTTGCCGGCGGATAAGGCAACTCCCGTTCGACGACGACGGAGAGGGTTTCAGGTGTACTCATTGATCCATCCTTTTGAGCAGATTTTCGAGACGGTCGAACCGGTTCGGCCAGAAGCCCGCCATCTTGCTGGTCCAGTCGACCAAAGGGGCCAGCGCCCGGCGCCGCGCGCTGTAATGGGTCTGGCGGCCTGCGTGGCGGTCGCGCAC
>JBAQHW010000258.1:0-15005 GCA_049288525.1 Xanthobacteraceae bacterium | reverse complement strand
GCAACCTCAATCTGCGGCTCGACGTCGACGACCGCATCGGGCTTCTTGGCGTCAACGGGGCGGGCAAATCGACCTTCGCCAAGATGGTGGCGGGAGCGCTGCCGCTCCTGTCCGGCCAGATGAAGCGCGAGCAGCGCATTCGCGTCGGCTGGTTTCATCAGCACCAGATCGAGGCGCTCGATCCGACCGACACGCCCCTCGAAATTTTGCGGCGCGAGCGGCCCGATGACAGCGAATCCTCGCGCCGCTCCCGGCTGGCGCAGTTCGGCTTGTCCTTCGACAAGCAGGAGACCACCGTCGCCAATCTGTCCGGCGGCGAGCGCGCGCGGCTCCTCCTCAATCTCATCGCCATGGCGGCACCGCATCTGTTGATTCTCGACGAACCGACCAATCATCTCGATATCGACAGCCGCCGGGCGCTGCTCGACGCGCTCAACGACTATGAGGGCGCGGTCATCCTCATCACCCACGACCGTTCGCTGATCGAGCTGGTTGCCGACCGGCTGTGGCTGACCGCCGACGGCCGTATCCAGCCGTTCGGCGGCGATATGGACGATTACGCGCGCTTCGTTCTGGAGCGGGCCAGGACCGGCGTTGCGCCGGCGCAAGGCGACGCAGGCAACACCGGTGAAGCGGCCGCTGCGCTGCCCGGCTTCGATGCCGCGGCCGCCGACCGGCTCGTGGCCAAAAAGGCCAAGCAGAAACGCCGGCGGCGCGGCCTTTAGGGTCTTTCTTGGCCGGGCAAGGGCGCGGGGTGCCCGGTTCGACCTCAGGCGAGCCGGCGATAACCGTAAAGCCAAGCCGCCAGGTAGGTCCCGAACACCCCAAAAACGAACCCGGTTGAAAACACATTTATGCCGTGTAATCGGGGCGTTCCTGCGTGCCAGGCTATGCCGTTGAGCACAGCGAGGACGATAACGACGCCGATGCCGTAAGCGGTAAGCGTGCGCATATGCCAACTCCTCTTTTTCTTTCCGCGCTGCCCGCGCGGTTCTGACATGGAGGTGGTTCCAGACTATGGCCCTCGCCGGGCAAGGTCCGAGTTGCATCGGCAGGGTCTATCCCTATATAAGGCGCCAACTTCACACGCGGATCTTGGCCTTAAACAGCCGTCCGGTGTTCGGCCAGACGGGGATTTCCCCAAAAGGGACTCTCCCAAAAAGGCCGGACTCAGCGGTCCGCGGCGGATCAACCGGAGAATGACTATGTCGCTGCCCGACTACAGCATGCGTCAGCTTTTGGAAGCTGGCGTTCATTTCGGCCATCAGTCCCACCGATGGAACCCGAAGATGTCCGAGTACATCTTCGGCACCCGCAACAACATCCATATCATCGACCTGACGCAATCGGTGCCGATGCTGCACCGAGCCTTGCAGGCGGTCAGCGATACGGTTGCCCAAGGCGGCCGTATCCTGTTCGTCGGCACCAAGCGCCAAGCCCAGTCCGGCATCGCCGAAGCGGCCAAGCGATCGGCGCAGTATTACGTCAATTCGCGCTGGCTCGGCGGCACGCTGACGAACTGGAAGACCGTTTCCAATTCGATCAAGCGGTTGCGTGCGCTCGAAGAGATGCTCTCGTCGAATGAGGGGCAGGGCTATACCAAAAAAGAACGACTGACCTTGCAACGCGAGCGCGACAAGCTCGACCGTTCGCTGGGCGGCATCAAGGATATGGGCGGGCTTCCCGACCTCATCTTTGTGATCGACACCAACAAGGAAGACATCGCGATCAAGGAAGCGCGCCGGCTGAACATTCCGGTGGCGGCCGTGGTCGATACCAATTGCGATCCGGACGGCATCACTTATGTCGTGCCAGGCAACGACGATGCCAGCCGCGCGGTCACGCTCTATTGCGATCTGATCGCCAAGGCCGCCATCGACGGCATTTCGCGGGCGCAAGGCTCGCACGGCGTTGATATCGGCGCCCAGGCCGAGCCTGTGGTCGCCGAGGAAATGCCGGCCGAAACCAGCAAGCTCGGGTTTGAGCCGCTGTCGGGCCCGCGCGGCGTTGCCGACGATCTCAAGAAGCTGCCGGGCGTGTCGCCGACGATTGAGAAGCAACTCAACGACCTCGGCATTTTCCACTTTCAGCAGATTGCCGAGCTGTCGCCCACGGCCACGCATAATGTCGGCGAGGAGGTCGGCTTGCCCGGCCGCGTCGAGAGTTGGGTCGCCAAGGCGAAAGAGCTTACCGCCGAGGAAGTCTAGGCGGCCGCAAGCGTCGTCACCGCGCGGAGCCAAGCAACGGCAAGCAATCCGGGCCGCGGCATGAGAGGTCCCTCGATCGCGGCGGCGCGAGCCGGCTTGCGACCACGAACAAGGATACATCCATGAACACCCCGATCAGCGCATCCATGGTCAAGGAGCTCCGCGAGCAGACTGGAGCCGGCATGATGGATTGCAAAGCAGCCCTTGCCGAATCCGGCGGCAATCTCGATGCGGCGGTCGACTGGCTCCGTAAGAAGGGCCTGTCCAAAGCGGCGAAGAAGGCGGGACGCGTCGCCGCCGAAGGTCTGGTCGGCGTCGCCGTGTCGCCGAACAAGGGAATTCTGGTCGAAGTCAATTCCGAGACCGATTTCGTTGCCCGCAACGATCTGTTCCAGGGTCTTGTCAAGATGATCGCCAATGCCGCGCTCACCGCCGGTCCCGACGTTGAGAAAATTCAGGCCGTTCACGCCGGCAGCATCAGCATTGCCGACGCTATCGCCGACACCATCGCCAAGGTCGGCGAGAACATGACGCTGCGCCGCGCCGCCGAGCTTTCGGTCGGCAAAGGCCTCATCGCCAGCTATGTGCACAGCTCGGTGAGCGACGGGCTCGGCCGCATCGGCGTCATCGTGGCGCTGGAGTCGGCCGGCAATGCGGACGAGCTCAAGGCGTTCGGCCGGCTGGTGGCGATGCAGGTGGCTTCGGCCAATCCGCAGGCGATCGAGCCGTCAGGGCTCGATCCGGCGGCCGTCGAAAGGGAAAAGAACGTGCTGGCCGACAAGTTCAAGGCGCAGGGCAAGCCCGCCGCCATGATCGACAAGATCGTCGAGTCCGGATTGAAGACCTTTTACAAGGAAGTTTGCCTGCTCGATCAGCCCTTTATTTTCGACGACAAGGGCAAGCAGAGTGTGGCGCAGGCGATCACCGAGGCCGAGGCCAAGGTCGGCGCTCCGATCAGGATTTCCGGCTTTAAGCGCTTTGCCTTGGGCGAAGGCGTCGATCGACCGAGCGGCGATTTCAGCGGCGAAGTCGCGGCGCTCGCCGGCACGCATTAATCCACCGCACCCGTTGGGTTTCGCCCGCAAATAAGCTAGCCCTTATGACCACGTCGAGGGAATCGGGCGGGCGAGGGGCGAAACAGCGCCATGGCGAAACCGAAATACCGGCGGGTGATCGTCAAGCTGTCCGGTGAGGCGCTGAGCGGCCCGGAAAAATTCGGCATCCATCAGCCGACAATCGACCGTTTCGCCGCCGATCTTGTCGCCGCTCATCGCCTGGGCATCGGTCTCGGCGTCGTGGTGGGGGGCGGCAATGTGTTGCGCGGCGCCAAAGTCTCCGAGGACGGGTTGTCGCGTCCGACGGCGGACGCCATGGGCATGCTGGCGACCGTGATGAACGCCTTGGTGCTGGTGGCTGCCATCGAGCGCGCTGGCGTCAGCGCCCGGGGGATGTCGGCGCTGATCATGCCGCAAGTCTGCGAGACCTATGAGCGGGCGAGCGCGTTGCGGCATTTGGAGGAAAACCGGATCATCGTGTTTGCCGGCGGCACCGGAAATCCGTACTTCACCACCGACACGACGGCGGTATTGCGGGCCGCGGAGATGGAGTGCGACGCGGTTTTGAAGGCGACCGATGTCGACGGCGTCTATACGGCCGATCCCAAGCATGACGCCAAAGCCACGCGCTATGAGCGCCTCGACCACCAGGAGGCGCTCGACCGGCGCCTGAAAATCATGGATGCCACGGCCTTCGCGCTTGCCCAGGAAAACCGTATGCCTATCATTGTGTTCTCGATCCGGGAGCATGGCGCGATCGAGGCCGTTCTACGCGGCAAAGGGCACTTTACCACGGTCGGTTAGCGTTACTCCCAACCGGTGCCCATAACGAGGTGCGTGTCATGGCAGCGACCACTTTCGAAATGAACGATCTAACGCGGCGCATGCAGGGCGCGATCGCGTCGCTCAGGCAGGAGCTGTCCGGCTTGCGCACCGGGCGGGCTTCGCCCGCCTTGCTCGACCACGTGCAGGTCGAGGCCTATGGCAACCACATGCCGCTCAATCAGCTCGCCACCATCAGCGTGCCGGAGCCGCGCTTGCTCACTGTCCAGGTTTGGGACCGGTCCACGGTCCACGCGGTCGAGAAGGCGATCTCGGCGGCCAATCTCGGCTTGACGCCGTCGACCGAAGGGCAGGTCTTGCGCCTGCGCATTCCGGAACTCAACGAGGAGCGCCGCCGCGAGATCGCGAAAGTCGCGCACAAATATGCCGAGGGCGCGCGGGTGGCGGTGCGGCATGTTCGCCGCGACGGTTTGGACCTTCTCAAAAAGCTCGAGAAGGATCACAAGATCAGCGAAGACGAGCAAACCCGTCACGCGGCCGAGGTGCAGAAGGTGACGGATACGACGATTGCCGAGGTGGAGAAGATGCTCGCCGGCAAGGAAAAGGAGATCATGACGGTTTGAGCGACGCGGCTGGAACGAGAAGCAAGGTGACACCGCCGCTGCATGCGACGCGCAGCGGCTTCGATGTGCCGCGTCACGTCGCCATCATCATGGACGGCAACGGGCGCTGGGCTGCCGCGCGCGGCCTGCCGCGGCTGGAAGGCCACCGCCGCGGCGTCGAAGCCTTGCGCAAGACGGTGCGCGCGGCGAGCGATCTCGGCATCGCGTATTTGACGATATTCTCCTTCAGTTCGGAGAATTGGTCGCGGCCGCAGTCGGAAGTGCGCGATCTGTTGACGCTACTGCGCCGCTTCATCCGCAATGACCTTGCCGACCTGCATAAGAGCAACGTGTGCGTCCGCGTCATCGGCGAGCGCGACGACCTTAAGCACGACATTCGCAGCCTGCTCGAGGAAGCCGAAAGCCTGACCTGCCGCAATAGCGGTCTTACGCTGGTGGTGGCTTTCAACTACGGCGCCCGGCAGGAGATCGCGCGCGCGGCGCGCCGGCTTGTGGTTGAAGTGGCGCAGGGGCGGCTTGCTGCCGAAGCCATCACCCCGGAACTTTTGGCGCGGCAGCTCGATGCTCCCGACCTTCCCGATCCCGACGTCATCATCCGCACCAGCGGAGAGCAGAGGCTGTCCAATTTTTTGTTGTGGCAGGCCGCCTATAGCGAGTTCGTCTTCGTTCCGCTCCATTGGCCCGATTTCGACCGTACGGCGCTCGAAGGCGCCATTGCCGAGTATTGCCGGCGCGAGCGCCGCTTTGGCGGTCTGATCGCTCAGACAGGATCGTAATCAAACTGGACAGCCACGACGTTTCCGCAGACGGGACTACAGCCGACGCGGGCGGTACCCACAATTTCATGTGGCGTCTCGCTTCCGCTTTGGTGCTGGCGCCGGTTGCAATCGTCATTGCTTATCTCGGCGGCTGGCCGTTCGTGTGCACATTCGCCATTGCTGCGATCGCCATTCTTTGGGAATGGACCGCTCTGGCGTTTCGCGCTGCCGAGCTGCGGGTCTTGGCGCCCGGCCTCAGCGCGTTGCTGCTGGCGATGGCGCTTGCCGGGGCCGGCCGGCCGGCCGCCGCGATCGGTATGGTCGTGTTGGGCGCCGTGCTGGCGGCAGCCGCCGTGGCTGCTTGGCCGCCGCGCCGCTTCGCCCCCGTCAACCTGCCGGCATGGGCGGGTGGTGGCGTCATCTATGCCGGCGTCGCGCTCTTAGGTCCGGCGCTGCTGCGCGGATCGCAACGACCGGGCTTTGCGGCGCTTCTCTACCTGTTCGCCATCGTATGGACGACGGACATTTTCGCCTATCTCATCGGCCGCGCCATTGGCGGTCCGCTGCTGTGGCCGGCCTTAAGCCCGAAAAAGACCTGGTCGGGCGCCATTGGGGGGCTTGCCGGGGGGGTTGCCGCCGGCACGGCGGTCGCCTATGCGAGCGTTGGAACCGCACCCCTGGTCGCGGGCGTTTTGGCTGTGATCCTTTCGATCTCGGCGCAAAGCGGTGACTTATTGGAGTCTGCGGTGAAACGGCGGTTCGGCGCCAAAGACGCAAGCCACCTCATTCCCGGCCACGGTGGCGTCATGGATCGTCTCGACGGCTTTCTGGTCGCCGCCTGCGTTGCGGTCTTGATCGGCTCGCTGCACCAGGGGATTGCTGCATCGGCGCGGGGCTTATTGGCATGGTAGCGTCGTGGGTAGCCCGATGAAACACAAGCGGCCGACGGCGGCGGCAAAAGTCGTCCGCGCGCAAGCCGAGCCGTCGTCGGCGCCGCGATCGGTGACATTGCTCGGCGCCACCGGCTCGATCGGATCGAGCACGGCCGATTTATTGCGGCGCGACCCCGCCCGTTACCGCGTGGAAGCGGTGACGGCGCATCGCGATGCGTCGGCCCTGGCGCGATTGGCGCGCGAGCTTAATGCGCGTTTTGCCGCGGTCGCCGACCCCGCAGCCTATGCCGAGCTCAAAGCTGAACTGTCCGGTTCGGGTATCGAGGCGGCCGGCGGAGCGGCGGCCATGGTCGAGGCCGCGCTTCGGCCTGCGGACTGGGTGATGGCGGCGATCACCGGCGCGGCAAGTCTGGCGCCGACTTTGGCTGCGGCTGAACGCGGCGCGACGGTTGCGTTGGCCAATAAGGAATGTCTCGTCTGCGCCGGCGCATTGTTCATGCGCCGTGCCGCCGCCACCGGCGCGACTGTCCTGCCCGTCGATTCCGAGCACAATGCGATCTTCCAGGCCATGAGCGCGGGTCGGCGCGAGGACATTCGCCGCATCGTGCTCACCGCCTCCGGCGGACCGTTTCGCACCTGGCCGCTCGACGCCATTCGCAAGGTCACGCTCGAGCAGGCGCTGAAACATCCGACCTGGTCGATGGGACCGAAAGTCACCATCGACTCGGCGACGCTGATGAATAAAGGCCTCGAGCTCATTGAGGCGCATCACCTGTTCGCACTCGGCCCGGATCAACTCGATGTCGTGGTGCATCCGCAGTCCATCGTTCACGGCCTGGTCGAATTCCGCGACGGCTCCGTGATCGCCCAGCTCGGCTCGCCCGATATGCGCATTCCGATTTCTCATTGCCTTGCCTGGCCGGTGCGGATGGGTACGCCGGCGCAACGCCTGGACCTGGCGAAGGTGGCGACGCTGACCTTCGAGGCCCCCGACACGAGCCGCTTCCCGGCGCTGGCACTGGCCCGCCGGGCTCTAGCGGCCGGCGGCGCCGCCCCCACGATCCTCAATGCGGCAAACGAGGTCGCGGTGCGCGAATTCGTCGATCGGCGGCTTGGTTTTTGTGGCATTGCCTCGCTTGTGGAGGCTACTTTGCAGGCTTGCGAACGCCGCGGCGAGATGGCGGAACCGCAATCGGTCGAGCAAGCCCTCGCCATTGACCATAATGCAAGAAGGACTGCCGCCGACCTGTTGCCCGAAATTGCCGCAATGGCATCCTAGGGTTAAGGATTGGGTACGTGGTCTTTCAGGGGGCGTCAGGCGAGCGTCATGGGGTCGTATTTGCTGTCGCATTTGCATGCGTTGGGGGGAGGCGTGCTCGGTTACCTCGTCCCTTTTCTTTTCGTCTTGAGCCTCGTCGTATTTTTCCACGAATTCGGGCACTTCCTGGTGGCGCGCCTGTGCGGCGTGCGGATCCTGGTGTTTTCCATTGGTTTTGGCCCGGAAATTGTTGGCTTTAACGATCGCCATGGAACGCGCTGGAAGATAGCCACCATTCCACTCGGCGGTTATGTGAAGTTCTTCGGCGACGACAACGCCAGCAGCGTCCCTGATACGCCTCGTCTGGAGGCCATGAACGCCAACGAGCGAGCGGAAAGCTTCTTCTTCCAGCCGGTGCTCAAGCGGGCAGCCATTGTCGTCGCCGGGCCGATGGCCAATTTCGTCTTGGCCATCGCCATTTTTGCGACGATTTTCATGCTCTACGGCCGGCCGACCATGAGCGCCCGGGTCGACTCGGTTCAGCCCGGCAGCCCTGCGGCAGCGGCCGGTTTCCAGCCCGGCGATGTCGTCTTGTCGATTGACGGCAAGGCCATCGACAATTTCGAGGACATGCAGCGTATCGTCAGCGACTCCGCCGGCGAGACCCTTCAGATCAAGGTCGACCGCAAGGGTACGCCGATCGAGCTCACCGCCACGCCACAGCTCAAAGAGGTCAAAGACAATTTCGGTAATAGCCGTCGTATCGGCATTCTCGGCATCACCCGTTCGATGGGAGCCACCGACCTCAAACCGAAACCAATGCCTCCACCGCAGGCGCTCTTAATGGGGGTCCAAGAAACCTGGTTTGTGATCGATCGCACGCTCAATTACATCGGCGGCGTAGCGGTGGGCCGTGAGGCGGCCGATCAGCTTGGCGGGCCGATCCGGATTGCGCAAATCTCCGGTGAGGTCGCGTCCATCGGCTTTGTCGCATTAATCCATCTTGCTGCCGTACTTTCGGTCTCCATCGGGCTTCTGAACTTGTTTCCGATTCCCCTGCTCGATGGCGGTCACCTTTTGTTCTATTTGATCGAGGCCATGCGCGGCCGCCCGCTGTCCGAGCGGGCCCAGGAAGTGGGGTTTCGGATTGGTCTCGCGATCGTCGTAATGTTGATGATATTTGCAACATTCAATGACATCGTTCACTTGCGGACTTCCTGAGAGGGGGGTCTGTGAAACGGCCCAGGGCGTGGCTTTGACACTACGGGGATGGTAGAAGTGACAGAAATATCCAGACAAATTCGATACTAACCGGCAAGAACTGAGGGAGATTTGGAGTAACCCGCCACTGGGGGCGGCCACGAGGGTAGAGGGCGCTTTGCGCATGGGCATGTGTGTGCGGGTAAAACGGGGGCTAGTCGTGGCCGGCTTGCTCCTCGGGCTGGTCGTTTGCGGGTTTTGGCCCGGCGTTGCCGTTGCAGCGCCGGCCGATACTGGCGTTACCGCGAGCTCCATCGTCGTCCAAGGCAACCGCCGCATCGATGCCGACACGGTGCGCTCCTATTTTAAGGCGGCGCCAGGCGAGCATCTCGATGCCGCGAAGATCGATGCCGCCCTCAAAGCCCTCTATGCCACCGGGCTGTTTCAAGACGTCCGCATCGCGCAATCCGGCGGCAAGCTGATCGTGACGGTGGTCGAGGCGCCGGTGATCAACAAGATCACGTTCGAAGGCAATCACCGCATGAAGGACGAGCAGCTGCAGTCCGAAATCCAGTCGAAGGAGCGGGGCGCGTTGTCGCGCGCGAAAGTGCAGTCGGATACCGAGCGCATCATCGAGATTTATCAGCGTAATGGCCGCTTCGACGTCAAGGTGGTGCCGGAAATCATCGAGCGGCCGAATGACCGGGTCGACCTAGTCTTCCAAATCACCGAAGGCGAAAAGACCGGTATCAAGCACATCGTCTTTATCGGCAATCACGCCTACCACGACTGGCGGCTCAAGCAGGTCATCAAAACCGCCGAGTCGAACTGGTTGAGCTTCCTGCAGACGACCGACGTCTATGATCCCGACCGCATTGAGGCGGACCGCGATCTGATTCGCCGCTTTTATCTCAAGCACGGCTATGCCGACGTGCAGGTTGTCTCGGCGACCGGCGAATACGATCCGGCGCAGAAGGGCTTCATCGTGACTTTCACGATTGAAGAGGGCGCGCGGTATCACTTCGGCAAGATCGATATTCAATCCAACGTCCGCGCCATCGCCGCCCAGTCATTGCAAAGCGATCTGCAAATGTCGGCGGGCCAGATCTACAACGGCGAGGCGATCGAGAAGACGGTGGAGAATATGGTCATCTCTCTCGCCCGTCGCGGCTATCCGTTCGCCACCGTTCGGCCGCGCGGCGACCGCAATCCGACGACCCGCACGATCGGCGTGACCTTCGTGGTCGATGAGGGCCAGCGCGCCTATGTCGAGCGCATCAACATTCGCGGCAATTACCGCACGCGCGATTATGTGATCCGGCGCGAATTGGACATCAACGAGGGCGATCCGTACAACCGGGCGCTCGTCGATCGCGCCGAACGGCGCATCAAGAATCTGAATTTCTTCAAGTCCGTCAAAATCACCGACGAGCCCGGTTCGGCGCCCGACCGGGTGGTGCTCAATATCGACGTGGTGGAGCAGCCGACCGGCGACTTCTCGGTGATGGGCGGCTACTCGACTGCCGACGGATGGCTGGTGCAGGTTTCGGTCCAGGAGCGCAATTTGCTCGGCACCGGGCGTTTTGCGCGGGCTGCTGCGACCTACGGTCAATATATCCGCAGCGTCGAGCTCGGATATGCGGAGCCCTATTTTCTCAATACCCGCTCGAGCATGGGTATCGACCTGTTCGCCAAGGAGACGCTTGCCAGTACTTACCTGTCGTACGGAACGGAATCGCTCGGCGGCACGCTGAAGTGGGGTATCCCGCTCCGCGAAGACCTGGCGTTCCAGTTACGCTATTCGGCCTACACGCAGAAGATCACGCTGCCGTCCTATTTGGACGACTGCAACAACATCAATCCAGATAACGCAACCACATTCCCGACGCCGTCCGCTATCGCGGCCAATCCCAATTATTCCGCCTATACGAGTTGCTTGTACTATGGGCAGGCTTCGTTGCCAGTGCGTGTCGAGCTCGCCGACGGGTCTTATCTGACGTCCATGTTCGGCTATGGGCTGACCTACAACACGCTCGACAACAACAAAAATCCGACCAATGGCCTCTATGTCAGCTTCGGTCAGGATTTCGCCGGCGCCGGCGGCGACAGCGCTTACATCCGCTCGACCTTCGACACACGCGCGTACTATGAGGTCGTCACCGATCTCGTCGGCATACTGCATCTGCAAGCCGGCGATATGATCGGCTTGAGCAAATGTCCCACCGACGAGTGCAGTTCGTCCGATGGCTATGTACGCATGCTCGATGACTTCAAGATGGGTCCCAATCTGGTGCGCGGTTTTCAACCGGCCGGCATAGGCCCGCGCGACATCACGCCCGGGACCAGCAACGATGCCTTGGGCGGCACGATGTATTGGGGCGCCAGCCTCGAGTTCCAGTATCCGTTCTATTTCCTGCCCAAGGATGCCGGCTTCCGCGGCGCTGTCTTTATCGATAGCGGCTCGGTGTGGGGCTATAAGGGCGAAACCTCAAGTCCGGCGACCGGAGAAAACAATGGACTCGTTGTCACCGGTCCGCCGGCGGCGGTCACGACGTTTAATTGTGGTTGCGCTATGCAATACGCCGACGACGCCTCCGTGCGCATGTCGGCGGGCGCGAGCGTCATCTGGGCTTCTCCGTTCGGTCCGCTGCGCTTCGATTTCGCCTATCCGATCCTGAAGAAATCCTACGACCGCACGCAGTTCTTCGCGTTCGGGGGCGGAGCGCAATTCTGATTGCGGCGTAACCGCACGTAACAAGAGCATGATCCGGAAAAGTGGATGCCGGTTTTCCGAAAAATCATGCTCCAATCGAAAATCTTAGACCATGATCCGATCCATCTTCATCGGATCATGGTCTGGTGTCCGTTTGATTTCGAAGTTCGCATGAGAGCACGCCGCATTCACTTGCGAACTTCGCAATCGGGACGCTATAGCGTAACCCGATTCAACGGAATCGGGATACGCCCCTAGCTATTTGTTTGAGCATGTCCTTTTCGCAAAACCGGTTTCCACTTTTGCGGGACATGCTTTAGGCCCGACAGTTATGCCCGACTTTGTCAAACCGGACTGCGAGTTGACGACCGGCGAGATCGCCGGCTTGACGCGCGCCCAATTGCGCGACGGCGACCCGAAAGACCGCCGAATCCGCAACGTCGCGCCGCTCGATACCGCCACTGCGACCGACATCGGTTTTCTCGACAGCCCGAAATATTTGACCGAACTCGCGGGTACCCGCGCCGGCGCGTGTCTCGTCTCACCGCGTTTTGCTCATGCAGTGCCGCGCGGCGTGGTCGTTCTCGAAACGTCGCATCCTTATCCGTCCTTTGTCGCGGTGACGCGCGCATTGTTCGCCGGCATGCTGCGCCCGACGTCGCTATACGGCGTGAGCGGGCGGGCCAACGCGGCCCACGTGCACCCCAGCGCCCGGCTCGAAGCCAATGTCACCATCGATCCGCTGGCGGTCATCGGGCCGCGCGCACAGATCGGCGCCGGCACGGTCGTCGCCGCCGGCGCCGTCATCGGTCCCGACGTCTGCCTCGGGCGTGATTGCGCGATCGGCGCGGGCTCGACCATCGTCCACGCCCTGATCGGCGATCGCGTTATTATCCATCCCGGTGTGCGGATCGGACAGGACGGCTTCGGCTATTTGCCGTCGGCACGCGGCCATCAAAAAATTCCGCAAGTCCGCCGCGTCGTCATTCAAGACGACGTCGAGATCGGCGCCAATACCACGATCGACCGTGGCGGCATGCGCGATACGACGATCGGCGAGGGCACCAAGATCGACAATCTGGTGCAAATCGGACACAACTGCTCGATCGGAAGGGGTTGTTTGATCGTGTCGCAAGTCGGCATATCGGGCAGCGTGACGATTGGAGATTTTGCGGTGTTGGCCGGCCAAGTAGGCGTTGCGGATCACGTCAGCATCGGCGCCGGCGCCGTATTGGGCGGAAAGGCCGGCGTGATGACCGACGTTCCACCCGGCGCGCGCTGGGGCGGCTTTCCGGCCGAGCCGGGTCTCGATTGGAAGCGCGGCGTTGCCTTGCTGCGCCGCCTGGTGCGGAACGCCCGCCAATCCGAAAAAATATCCGGGGGAGAAGCCGAATGAGCGCGACGACCGCGGAAGCCGCCGATATCCGCGAGATTTTGCGGCTGTTGCCGCACCGCTATCCGTTCCTGATGATCGACCGTATCGTCGACATTCAAGGCGAGGACCACGGTATCGGCATCAAGAATGTCTCGATCAACGAACCGCAATTTCTCGGACATTTTCCCGACAATCCGGTCATGCCCGGCGTGCTGCTGATCGAGGGCATGGCGCAAACCGCGGGCGTCTTGTGCTTGCGCCGCATGGAGGTGAAGACGCAGCAGCGTGCCAAGCTTTTTTTTCTCACCATCGACAAAGCGAAGTTTCGCAAGCCTGCCGTGCCGGGCGATACCGTCGAATATCACGTCAACAAGATCGCGCACCGCCGCAACATGTGGTGGTATCGTGCCCAGGCGAAGGTCGGTGACGCGCTGATCGCCGAAGCCGAAGTCGGCGCGGTTATCGCCGAGGATTAAATGGCTATCGATCCGACCGCCCGCGTCGCCGATGGCGCGCGCCTTGATGGCTCCGTGGACATCGGTCCTTACTGCATCGTCGGCCCGCAGGTCGAATTGCACCCCGGCGTGCGCCTGCTCGCGCATGTTCATCTGACGGGCGTAACGACCATCGGCGAGGGCACGGTGGTCTATCCGTTCTGTTCGCTCGGCACGCCGCCGCAATCCGTGCATTATCGCGGCGGCGCCACCCGCCTCGTTATCGGTGCGCGCTGCGATTTGCGCGAGGGTGTGACCATGAATACCGGAACCGAAGTCGGCGGCGGCATTACGCGCGTCGGCGACCGCTGCATGTTCATGGTGGGTGCGCATGTCGGCCACGACTGCGACGTCGGCAACGACATCACGCTGGCCAACAACGCGGTGCTCGGCGGCCATGTCAGCGTCGGCGATTACACGTTTCTTGGCGGCCATGTGGCGATCCATCAATTCGTGCGTATCGGTGAAGGCGTTATGATGGCGGGCATGTCGGCGGCGCGCGACGACATCATTCCGTTCGGCTTTGCGCTCGGCCAGACCGGGGCGTTGGTCGGACTTAATATCGTCGGCCTGCGGCGGCGCGGCGTCAGCAAGGACGAGATGCACCGCCTGCGCCGCGCCTATCGTTCGCTGTTTTTCGTCGAGGGCCGCCTGGCGGAACGCATCGAGGCGGTCGAACGCGAAGCCGCCGGCGATCCCTTGGTCGGTAAAATCGTCGCTTTCATTCGCGCCAGCGGCAAGCGCCCGCTGATGCGTCCGCGCGTCCGAGGCGGCGCGGAAGCGTCCGCCGGCAATGTCGCCTGAGGCGACCAGTGCAGATTTTGCGGGGCCCGGCATGGCTCCGCTGGCGATCATATGCGGCGGAGGGAGCCTTCCGGCCGCGGTCGCCGCTGCCGTGGCCAAGCGCGGCCGGCGGCCGGTCATGTTCGGCATCAAAGGCTGGGCGGACAGCGCCGTCATCGAACGCTATGCCTATCATTGGATCGCCATCGGCCAGGCCGGCCGCTTCTTCCGTCTGGCGCACGCCGAGCGGTGCCGCGACGTGCTCTTCGTCGGCACGGTGTTGCGACCGCCGATAACGCAACTGCGGCTGGACTGGCAGACGATCAGAGCGATGCCGGGTCTCATCCGCGCCTATCGCGGCGGCGATGACAGTCTCATATCCGGCGTTGCGCGCATCGCCGAAAGCGGCGGCCTCACAGTCGTCGGCGTCAAGGATGTTGCTCCGGAAGTTTTGGTGCCGGAAGGCGTTCTTGGCCGCCATCAGCCGTCGCCACGCGACCGGACCGACATCGCCCGCGCGGTCGAGGTGATCGCTACGCTCGGGCCGTTCGACGTCGGGCAGGCGGCCGTCGTCGCCGACAATCACGTGCTTGCGGTCGAGGCGGCGGAAGGCACCGACAATCTTCTCACGCGGATCGCCGAGTTACGCCGCGTTGGCCGTGTCACCTCGGCGCCTGGCGTTGGCGTTCTGGTGAAGGCGCCAAAGCCCGGCCAGGACCGCCGCTTCGATCTGCCCTCGATTGGGCCGCGAACCGTGGAGAATGTCGCGCGCGCCGGCCTTGCCGGTCTTGCCGTGACGGCCGGCTCGACCATGATTGCCGAAGCCGATGAAGTGATGGCGGCTGCCGACCGCGAGAAGATAT
>JBAQHW010000257.1:0-2413 GCA_049288525.1 Xanthobacteraceae bacterium | reverse complement strand
GAAATGCCGCCGCGGATCGTGTAGAGACCGCGCCAACTCCCTATATCGGGGCTTAGAGGGCACGGGCAGTTGAATACCCCGGCTCGATCGCAGGCGGATTGAGATGCTGAGTGTCGTTGTTGCTATTCACCTAATGCTCGTTCTCGCCCTTATCGGCGTCGTCCTGTTGCAGAAATCCGAAGGCGGCGGGCTGGTGAGCTCGACCAGCGGCTTTTTGACCGGTCGCGGCACGGCCAATGTGCTCTCGCGCACGACCGCGCTTCTTGCCGCGGGCTTTTTCGTCACCAGCCTCGCGCTGTCATGGATCGCCAGCTACGAGCACCGTCCGGTCAGCGTCATCAATACCTCGGGGGGTGTCGCGGCACCGGCGCCGCCAGCCCCCGGCGGGAATCCGGCGGCACCGCCTTTGAGCACCGGCGGCGGCCTCCTCAATCAGATGGAAAAAGGCTTCCCGAGCCTGCCGGCGGGATCGAACCCGAACTTCAAACCGGAAGCGCCGAGCGGGCCGCAAGTGCCGCAGTCGAAATAGCGCCCAGCGTCAGGGCCAGAACCTCCGCGCCGCGGTCGCACCTAACCACAGCGCGTCGGTTACAATATTGCATGAGAAGGCCTACATAACTCCATGTAAATAATGGCTTTTAAACGGACTTTTTTTGCCTCTATCCAGGGCGTGGCAGATATTCCGGAAAATCGCTCGTCGAATCGAACAAGGCAGGCTAAGCGATAGGTCCCATGGCGCGGTACATATTCATCACCGGCGGCGTGGTCTCCTCACTTGGCAAGGGTCTGGCATCTGCCGCGCTCGGCGCGCTGTTGCAGGCGCGCGGTTACAAGGTTCGGCTGCGCAAGCTCGACCCCTATCTCAACGTCGACCCCGGCACCATGTCGCCGTATCAGCACGGCGAGGTATTCGTCACCGACGACGGCGCAGAGACCGACCTCGACCTCGGCCATTACGAGCGCTTCACCGGGCGCCCGGCGACGCGCCAGGACAACATCACCACCGGCCGCATCTACCAGGAAATCCTGCTCAAGGAGCGCCGCGGCGATTACCTCGGCGCCACCATCCAGGTCATCCCGCACGTCACCAATGCCATCAAGGACTTCATTCGCGACGGCAACGACGGCTTCGATTTCGTCCTCTGCGAGATCGGCGGCACCGTCGGCGATATCGAGGGCCTGCCGTATTTCGAGGCCATCCGCCAGATCGGCAACGATCTGCCGCGCGGGGACGCCATCTATATCCACCTCACCTTGATGCCGTTCATTCCCTCGGCCGGGGAGCTTAAGACCAAGCCAACCCAGCATTCGGTGCGCGAACTGCGCGCCATCGGCATTCAGCCGGATATTCTGTTGTGCCGCAGCGATCGCGCGATTCCGGAGAGCGAGCGCAAGAAGCTCGCCTTGTTCTGCAATGTGCGCGAAAGCGCGGTGATCGAGGCGCGCGACGTCGACAATATTTATGCCGTGCCGGAGGCCTATCACGCCGCCGGGCTCGATTCCGAAGTGCTTGCCGCCTTCGGCATCGACAATCCGCCAGCCCCCGATCTGGCCACCTGGCATCTGATCAATGAGCGCATCCGCAATCCGGAAGGCGACGTCACCATCGCCATTGTCGGCAAATATACCGGCATGAAGGACGCCTATAAGTCGCTGATCGAGGCGCTGTCGCACGGCGGCATTTCCAACAAGGTGAAGGTCAAGCTCGACTGGATCGAGAGCGAGGTGTTCGAGAAGGAGGATCCGGCGCCGTTCCTCGAACATGTCGACGGCATTCTGGTGCCTGGCGGCTTCGGCCAGCGTGGTGCCGAGGGCAAGATTCTCGCCGCCCAGTTCGCCCGCGAGCGCAAGGTGCCGTATTTCGGCATCTGCTTCGGCATGCAGATGGCGGTGATCGAAGCGGCGCGAAACCTGTGTGGCATCGAAGCGGCCAACTCGACGGAGTTCGTCCAGACCAGCGAGCCGGTGGTCGGCCTGATGACGGAATGGATGAAAGGCAACGAACTGCAGAAGCGCGGCATCACCGGCGATCTCGGCGGCACCATGCGGCTCGGCGCCTATCCCGCCATCCTGCAGCGCGGTTCCCGGGTCACCGAGATTTACAACGCCGGCGAGATTTCCGAGCGCCACCGCCACCGCTACGAGGTCAACACCGCCTATAAGGACCGGCTCGCCCAGCATGGCATGCGGTTTTCCGGCATGTCGCCTGATGGGTTGTTACCGGAGATCATCGAATACGACGATCATCCGTGGTTCATCGGCGTCCAATTCCATCCCGAGCTGAAATCGCGCCCTTTTGCTCCCCACCCTCTATTCTCGTCCTTCATCGAGGCGGCGGTGGAGCAGTCGCGGCTGGTGTAATATCCTCCGTCATTGCGAGCGGAGCGAAGCAATCCAGCCAGGCTTCTCTGCC
>JBAQHW010000256.1:0-1535 GCA_049288525.1 Xanthobacteraceae bacterium | reverse complement strand
CCTCCGTCTTGTGGCGCTGGCGGGAATTGTTTGTGTCATCACCAGCCTGGTCACCGTCAATCTTATTCAGCGCGCGCATCAGAGCAAGGATCGCTCTCGCTGCATTTGGATTGCGGCCGCCGGTCTCGCCGGCGGTTGCGGTATCTGGGCGACGCATTTCATCGCCATGTTGGCTTACCAGCCGGGTTTCCCGGTTGCATATAATGTAATTCTGACCGGGCTGTCGCTGGTGTGCGCCGCGGTGCTGGTCGCGGCCGGCGTTGCCATCGCCGTCGTCCTGCCCGCGCGGCTGGGAAGCCTGTTGGGCGGCGCCGTCATCGGAATAGCCATCGGCAGCATGCATTACCTCGGAATGTCGGCGCTCGAAGTGCCGGGAAGGCTTACCTGGTCGATCGATCTCGTTTCGTACTCACTTGCGTTCGGTATCGGGTTCGCCATCGCCGCTATATACCTCGCCAAGCAGTCTGCCGATGTGGCGATGACGTTCGCCGCGTCGCTGGCCTTGAGCGCCGCCATCCTTGGTCTCCACTTCACCGCGATGGGAGCGGTCGGCATCGAGCCCGATCCGAGGATCGTGGTGACGCCGTCCGCCATCGATCCGAGCGTGCTTGCGCTCTTCATCGCCGCCGCGACGACACTGGTGCTGGCGATCGGCGCCGTCGGGTTGTTCGTCGACCAGCGCATGCGCGAAAAAAGCGATCAGCTCGCCGCCGCCTTGCACAACATGTCGCAAGGCTTGTGCATGCTGAACAGGGATTTCCAGGTGGTGGTGGTCAACGACCGCTTTCTCGAAATGTTCGGCATCGCGCCGGAACGGATCGCGCCGCGCATGCCGATGCATAGCCTGATGGATTTAGCCGAAGAATCGGTCCCGATTGCCGGCGAGGGCCGGCTTGCCGTCCGGCACTGGGCGCAAGCCCTGGTGCGCGAGCAGAAATCGGGCAAGACCATTTTCACGCGCATCGACGGCCGTATTTTCTGTATTACCCACGAACAGATGCCGTCGACAGGCGGCTGGGTCGAAACGTTCGAGGACGTCACCGAACGCCGTCAGGCCGAGGACAAAATCGCCCATATGGCGCGCCACGACAGCCTCACCGGGCTGCCTAACCGCACGCATTTTCGGGAACAACTCGAAAAATCACTCGTCAGCCTCGACCGGGGCGACATCATCGGAGTGCTTTGCCTCGACCTCGATCGTTTCAAGGTGGTCAATGACACGCTCGGGCATCACAGCGGCGACCGACTGCTGCAGATCGCCGCCGAACGGCTGCGCGGCGCTTTGCGCGAATCCGACTTCATTGGCCGCATCAGCGGCGACGAATTTTCGGTTTTACAGATTGCCAGGGATCAGCCGACCGCGGTGACGGCGTTGGCGCGGCGGCTGGTCGAGGTAATGAGCGCGCCGTTTCTGATCGGCGACCATCAGGTTCAAGTCGGCGTGAGCGTCGGCATTTCCTTGGCGCCGGCCGACGGCAATGAAGCCGATCAACTGTTGAAGAACGCCGATCTGGCGCTGTATCGCGCCAAGGCGG
>JBAQHW010000255.1:0-3619 GCA_049288525.1 Xanthobacteraceae bacterium | reverse complement strand
CCAACGGTTCCGGCTGGCAGCTCGGCATCGGCCGGCTCGGCGCCATTGTCGGTCCCTTGGTAGGCGCGCTGTTCGTCGGCTTACCGGTCGAGCACCTTTACGTCTGGTCGGCGCTGCCGTTCGCCGTTGGTGCGGTGGTGACGTTCATCATCTATGCGCTCAATAAAGCGCGGCTCGCCGCGCGTCCGGACTTGGCCAAGGCGCAGTGACTAGCCGCGCATGAGGCCGGCTTATTCTTTCTCGCGCTTCAGCCGACGATAACGAATGCGACTCCGGCCACCGTCGCGGCGACCGCGGCCAAAAGCTGTGCACCGATCGGTTCGTGCTTGAGGAAAACAAAGCTGAAGAAAAGAGTGACCAGCGGATAGCTCGCGATCAGCGGCGACACCAGTGTTACCGGCCCGCGGTTAAGGGCCGCATAGGTCAAAAGAACGGCCGAGCCGTTGCAAACGCCGAGCGCGGCAAACCACAGCGCGCCGCGGAGGTTCACCCGCCGCGTCACTCCGGGATTGTGCAGGAATGCGGCGGCGATAAGC
The DNA here is from genome assembly GCA_049288525.1 of Xanthobacteraceae bacterium. Lineage (GTDB taxonomy): Bacteria > Pseudomonadota > Alphaproteobacteria > Rhizobiales > Xanthobacteraceae > BOG-931. The sequence goes on along the minus strand of JBAQHW010000255.1, from coordinate 3,083 downwards.
ACGGCCGACGATACCGTGTAGCCGAGCACCAGCGCCGCCAGCGGGTCGGGCCAGCGTGTCAAACCCAGCTTGACGATCGGTTGCACGCCGCCGCGAACGACCGCCGCGGCCAGAGGCAACAGAAACAGCAAAGACCGCGGCCATGGCGGCAGGTTCTGCCGTTGGCCTCGGTACATCAGCATCACGCCGCCGACAATTCCGGCGATGCCGAAGATCTGCAGCGGACGCAGCCGCTCATCGAGCAGAACGAGCGCCAACAGCACAGCGAAGAGTGGCGCCAGCCCGCTCACCGCTCCCGCCACATTCGGACCCAGCAGGCGATTGGATTCAAAATTCAACAGTGTGACAGCGGCGGGAAAGAACAAGCCGACACAGGTGAAGAGAACGGCGGCCTCGGCGTCCGCCCTGCCGAGATTTATTGAAAACGGGGCCGCCAGCCAGAATAGCAGCGTTGCTGTCGGCACGCTGAACGCGGCACCGAGCCGCGGCGACATCCATCGTAGTCCGAACTGAGCGAGAACGAAGGAGACGCCGTAACCGAGCGTCGAGGCGAGAGCCAGAAGAATTACGGTCGGAGTATCGTCCAAGAGAGACCTCCGCGCCGCTGCAACGAGAAGCTGCAGCAATGCGAGAATAGACCCATTGCAACCAACGGGTCTAGCCGCTCTGCTCCAGACATTAGTCGAATGGCTGGTATGATTTAACCGTTTTTTGCGGTGTGGACACCGCTACACGGCATGGGCGAACGGTTCTCCAAATGGCTCCCGAGGCCGCCCTGGGGAGACGCCGTTCGGACCGGTTGCGGCGAATATCGCAATTCCCGGGCGCAGCGCGCTCAAAACGGCTCGTAACCGCATAGCGCCGGAATCACTTGCTCGCCGAACAGCCGGATTGAGCGCAGCAGCGCATCCTCCGGCAGATCGGAAAAATTGAACTCGCCCATGAAAACGTTGAACACGCCGCCTTCCGCAGCGGCGCGGATTTTCGCCGCCACCGTTTCCGCCGAGCCGATGAAGACCAGATCGTTGTTGAGCAGATAGTCGCCATCGAACAGATGCTGCATGATTTCCGAGGCGCCCGGCTCGCCGCGGCCGACGAACATCTTGGCGTGCTCCTTGGCGCGCTGTTCGAACGTCTCGCCAGGCTGCGCCGGTTTCAGAAAACCTTCATAAGCGCGGCTCGCGCGATATAACGCGGTCTCGATCGCCTTGTCGTCGGTCTCGTCGACATAAACGACCGTGCAATAAGCGATCTGCGGCTTGAGCGCATGGCCCGCAGCCTGCCAGTCGCGCAAGAATTTGCGGTAGCGCGGCGCCGCGTCGGCGCGCGGATACACGAGAAAATAGCCGGGATTGACGGCGTTGCTGGCACAGAATTCGAGCGTCTGCGGATCGCGGCTCATCATCCACAGCGGCGGATGCGGGCGTTGCACCGGCGACACCGAAATCTGCGCCTGGTCGGTGTGGAAGTCGTGACCGTGAAATGAGAACGGCTGCGTTGCGCCGAAAGCCGCGCGCAGGTAATCGACGAATTCCAGCGTCGGCGATTTGCGCTGCCCGTAATCCAGGCCGAACGGGCGGAAATAATCCGGATTGATCCCGGGGACCAGCCCAAGCTCCATACGGCCGCCGAGCATCTGGTCGACGATGGCGATTTCCTCGGCGAGGCGCAGCGGATGATAGAGTGGCACAATATAGCCCATCGGCCCGATGCGCAGACGCTTAGTGCGCGCCCCGGCGCCGACCGCATAAAGGCTCGGCGACGACATCCAACTCTCGTCGGGCCGGAAATGATGCTCGACGCAGAACGAATAATCGAAGCCGAGCGCGTCGGCGGTTTCGAGTTCGCGCCACAGCTCTTCGTAGCGCTGATGCGGCGTCAAGCCGGGCTTGGCCCAGATGTGGGAGAAATGCGCGAACTTCATGCCGGGACTTGTAGAAGTTTGTGTGCCGGCCTGCCAGTCTGACCTGCAAAACAAAGGCTGACTAGCCGACCGAAGCTCGCAGACGTCGGCATACGGCTTCTCTCAACTCACTGTATGGGGACGCGCAATTCCCTTAACGCCTGGGCGAAGCCGAAACAGCGCGCCGGCGAGAGGTTCGGCGTTTCGTTGGGCCGCGCTAAGTCCGTCCGAAGCGCTGGTCACGTACAGAGTCGCCAAATCGTCATCGCCAAAGGCGCACATGGTAGGCTGGCTTACCGGGAGCATGACCTCGCGCTCAACTTTCCCTTCGCGCGTGTAGCGATATAGTCGACCACCACCGTGGACCGCGCACCAATAGCAGCCTTCGGCGTCGACCGCGGCGCCATCGGGCAGCCCGAGGCTCTTCGGAATGTGCGCGAACAGTTCACGGGGACCTAGCGATCCGATTGTGCCATCGAATCCGAACACGTAGATCGAGCCTTCATAGCTATGCGCCAGATAAAAACGCTTGCCATCTTCGCTCAAGGCCATTCCGTTGTGCAATTCGGCTTCATCTTGTTCCCGCCTCAGCCCACCGCCGAGGGTGAAACTGTGCAACGGCGCGCGCCGGCGCGGCGGAGAACCTTGCAGCGGATCGAACATGACACCGACCCAAAAGCGCCCGGTATGATCGCAAAGACCCTCGTTGAAGCGAAACAGACTCGGGTCGAAAGGCGGCGGCGCCAACAGCTCAAGCGCGCCCGTCGTAAGATCCAGACGATGCATCCCATAGCGCAGCGCAACGATAGCCGACTTGCTGTCGATCAGCGCGAATGCGCCGACATCACTGCTCAACATCCAGCTCTGGCAGCTTCCGAGGCGGGGATTGTAGCGGTACAACGCGGGCTTCTTGATATCGACCCAGTAAAGCGCGTGCTCGGCAGCCGACCAGGTCGGAGATTCGCCGATAATCGCATGGGCATCGAGCGCGACTTCCACGTCCATCAGAATCTCCTATCCGCTCGATTTCGTTCAGTGCGGCTGGCGTGTGTCATTCCACCAATAGGGTCCGCTTACGAAGCAGGTGAAGATGATTGTCAGGATCGCGAACGAAGTCGTCACGATCGGCCGCCCAGACAGTGCGTGTCGCCGCCACGTCGTTCGCTTCCATGAGGCCTGC
>JBAQHW010000254.1:0-12979 GCA_049288525.1 Xanthobacteraceae bacterium | reverse complement strand
AGCCCGCGCTCATGAAGCCCGCGCTCATGAAGCCCGCGCTCATGAAGCCCGCGCTCATGAAGCCCGCGCTCATGAAGCCCGCGCTCATGAAGCCAATGTCAAATCCAAAGCTCCACTAGCACTGTTGTTTGCTGGTGGTCTTTATGATTCCAACACTCGCACGGTGGCCCGCCGAAACGGGATGCGAATGTTAGAATCAGATCACTAGCGAGCGAGTATTGCGGTCTTACGACTTGAACGCGGCGATGTCATGGCTTTTCAACCGCGGCGCCGCTTTCGCGCCGCGAAAAATCCCGCTGCGCTGCAATATCAGAACAAAGACGGCGATCATGGCCGGCACGTCGAGCGGTACAAGGTTGCTATGTGCGATGCCGCGGGCGACGAGAAGCGTGATCCACAATGCCGCCAGCAAGGTTTTCTCCCACGGCGCAAAACCGCGATACAAACCGTCTCTGGTGACGAACCGACATTGGTCGGCACCACCGGCAAGGCGAACGCGAGCAAAAGCCATTGCGCCGTCATCCCGCAAGCCGCGAAGCGGCTATCCGGAATCCATGACCACGCTTTGACAGAATCAAATCGCGGGTCTGTCCTTTATCTTCGGTGATTGTGGAGGCCAGTGCGGCGGCGACGAACAAAAAATACGGCGGGCAGCGCCGGCCATAGAATTGCGTCGCGGCGCTGAACATCGCTCTACCGATGAGGCCGGTTCCGGCTTAATGAACCGTTGCGCCGGGCGCCCGGACCGGTGACATTGGCGCACGGCCGGCGCGAAATGCCGCAGATGTGAGGGTCGGACGCGGGTTTTGCGCTTGCCTCGGCATGATCGGGGCTTTAACAACCGACCCGCTTTCACCGCCCTCGAAATCGGAGACTCGAAAATGGCCTTCCTCGCGGACCGGATCGCACGCGTAAAGCCGTCGGCAACCATTGCCGTCACGGATAAAGCGCGCGCGCTCAAAGCGGCCGGCCGCGACGTCATCGGGCTCGGCGCGGGCGAGCCGGATTTCGACACGCCCGACAACATCAAAGAGGCGGCGATCCGGGCGATTCGCGAGGGCAAGACCTCGAAATATACCGCCGTCGACGGTCTCGCCGAATTGAAGGCCGCGGTAGCGCGCAAGTTCAAGCGCGAGAACGCGCTCGACTACAAGCCGTCACAGATCATCGTCGGCACCGGCGGCAAGCAGGTGCTGTACAACGCGCTGATGGCGACGCTCAATCCGGGCGACGAGGTCATCATTCCGGCGCCCTATTGGGTCAGCTATCCCGACATGGTGCTGCTCGCCGGTGGCGAGCCGGTCGAGGTCGTGGCCTCGATGGCGTCCGGCTACAAGATGCGTCCCGAGGACTTGGAGAAAGCGATCACGCCAAAGACCAAGTGGATCATCTTCAACTCGCCGTCGAACCCGACCGGCGCCGCCTATACCAAGGCCGAGCTGAAGGCGGTGACCGACGTGCTGGTTCGCCATCCGCATGTCTATGTCATGGCGGACGACATGTACGAGCATCTGGTCTACGACGATTTCGCGTTTTCCTCGCCGGCGCAGCTCGAACCGCGGCTCTACGCGCGCACGCTGACGGTGAACGGCTGCTCGAAAGCCTATTGCATGACCGGCTGGCGCATCGGCTATGCCGGCGGCCCGGAGAATCTGATCAAGGCGATGGCGATGATTCAGTCGCAGTCGACGTCGAATCCGACCGCGGTGGCGCAATGGGCCGCAGTCGAGGCGCTCGACGGGCCGCAGGACTTCATCCCCAAGCACAACAAAATCTTCAAGGAGCGCCGCGACCTCTGCGTGTCGATGCTCAACCAGGCCAACGGCATCCAGTGCCCGAAGCCGGAAGGCGCGTTCTACGTCTATCCGTCATGCGCCGGCACCATCGGCAAGACGGCGCCGACCGGCAAGAAGCTCGCCACCGACGAGGATTTCGTCTCCGAGCTTCTGGAGGCCGAAGGTGTCGCGGTGGTGCAGGGCACGCCGTTCGGCGTCGGGCCGGCGTTCCGCATCTCTTATGCGACGGCGACCTCGGCGCTCGAGGAAGCCTGCACGCGCATCCAACGCTTCTGCGGCAACCTGCGGTAAGATAGAAAAAAGCGGCCGCGAAATTCGCGGCCGCTTCATTTCCATTTCCGTCATGGCCGGGCTTGACCCGGCCATCCACGTCTTTGCTGGCTTAACTCACCCCGTCGGCGGAGCGATCTCGTCGAGGCTCTTCTGCCGCGCCTCGGGTCCGAGCTGCGTCACCGCCACGGCGGCGATCACGAGCAGGATGGCGAGCGACACGAACACCGTCGTGAGGCCGAAGCCGTTCTGCACCCATAGAATCGCCGGCATGATGAACGCCGTCGCCAGCCGGCCGACGCCCGCCGCCCAGCCGAAGCCGGACGTCCGTGCATTGGTGGGGAACACCTCGGAGGCGAAGATCTGCATCGAATTGCCGGCGACCTGGACGAAGAAGATCATGATGAAGCCGGCCACGATGAGCTCGACAGCGGTCACGGCATTGGCGAACACAATTGCCATCAGTCCGGCGGCGGCGAAGGTGCAGACCGAGGTGATCTTGCGGCCGAACTTGTCAAGCGCGTACATCATGAACAGGCTGGCGCAGGGCACCGCGAAATTCATCGCCAGCGTGTATTGCAGCGAATGGGTAATTGAGAACCCTTTCGACGCCATGATGTTCGGCAGCCAGGCGCCCAGCCCGATGGCGACGCCAAAGAACGCCGTGAAGCAGATCATGCCGGCGATGACGCGCTTGGGGAACTGCTGGAAAACCACGGCGAACGGGTCGCTCTTGGTATTGCTGGCGGCGTCGGTCGACAGCGGCTGCGTCGGCCCGGCAATGCCGAGCCGGCCGAGCACCTTGATGGCTTCGTCGCCGCGGCCATGGGTCGCCAGGTAACGCGGCGATTCCGGCAGCGAAAAGCGCAGCACCCAGACGATCAGCGCACCGACGCCGACGATCACCCAGACGCCGCGCCAGACGTTTTCGGGTACCGACACGGTGCTGCCGAGAATGAGCACAAGCGCCGTGCCGATCGGCCACACGCAGGCGCCGCCGATGAAATGAATGATCGACAGGATGCGGCCGCGGATGCGCTTGGGTGAATATTCCCCGGCATAGACGAAGCAGAGCGGTTGCTCGGCGCCCAGGCCGACGCCGGCGATGAAGCGGCAAACGATCAGCAGCGTGACGCTCGGGGCGAACGCACCCAGGAGGGTGAAGACGCCGAATATGAGCAGATTGAATTGATAGATGAAGCGCCGCCCGAACCGGTCCGCGAACTCGCCCTGGCCGGCGGTGCCGATGAACAGGCCGAGCACGGTGGCGCTGCCGATGGCCGCCACTTCGGCTCCGGTCGCGAACTTGGAATGAAGGAGATACGGCACGAGCGAGCCGAACACCGTGAAATCGATAACGTCGAAGAAATAGCCCGCGGCGATCAGCGCCACGATCTTGCGGTGCAGCGGCGATATCTTCGCTTCATCGAGCGCATTACCGACGAACGCTTCGACGGTCTGGGCGCCACCGCCCATTTGCGCTGCCGTGACTGTTGCAGCCATGTCTTCCTCCCCTAAAAGCCCCAAGACCGCCGACGCGGTCCATTATTGTGCGCAAGAGTATTGGAAGGGCGCGCGCCCACTGTCAATGCGGATGCGGCACTATCGTCATTGCGAGGAGCCAAGGCGACGAAGCAATCCAGCACCGCGCCGCCGCATGGATTGCTTTGCTGGCGCTCGCAATGACGTCAGCCCTCGAACTGCAGAATGTAAAGGCCGGCGTTGTTGTCGGTGACATACATGACACCGTTTTTGTCGACAAAGCAGTCGGCCGACTGGATCACCTGCGGCCGGTTCGGCCGCGGGTCGACCATGCGCGCCGGCTTCGGCGGCACGAAATAACCGGCTTCCTCGGGGCGGAACGGATTTTTGATGTCGTAGGCGCGCACGCCGGCATTGTGCATCGTGGTGAAAATGATCTCCGAGCTCTGGAACGCGCCGGGCCGGTTTTCCCATAGATTATGCGGGCCGAAATTGCCGCCCTTCTTGCAATAGTCGATGTCGTCGGGAACCGGCATGGTGGCGATGCTGACTGGATTTGCCGGCTCGCGCACGTCGAACACCCAGATGTAGCGCAGCCCGAGCTTGCAGTCGGCGAAATTCGCCTCGTCGGCGACGACCAAGAGGTTGCGGTCCGGCAACGGCAGCGGCGAATGCGTGCCGCCGCCGAACGGCGGATCCCAATTCCGATACGCCACCATGGCCGGCTTGGCCGGATCGCCGACGTCGACGATGGCGAGCCCGCCGTCGCGCCAGGCCGAGTAGGCGAGATTGCCGGCAACCAGCGCATGGTGCAGCGCGTAGCGTTTGCCCTTGGGCCAGCTCGGCGTCTCGCCGGCGGCCTTGTTCATGCCCGGCAGCCAGAACTTGCCGGCGACTTCCGGCCTGGTCGGGTCCTTCATGTCGACGATGACCAGCATATGGTCGGAGAATTCCGGCAGATGCACCGACACATAGGCGTAGCGCTCGCCGACATACCAGATGCGATGCGGTCCGAGACCGCCGAGCGGCAGAAAGGCGATTTCGCGCGGCGCTTCCGGCTTGGCGAGGTCGTAAACGCGCAAGCCGGTCGTGAACTGCTGGTCCTTGAGCGTATCGCCCGACGTGCCGGTGAAATACGATTCCGGGCTTACCTGCATCGTCCACACGCTCGGGCCGTTGACCGCGAGCAGCAGCCCGCCGTGCGTCTGCAGGTGATGGGCGCGCGTGTTCGGCGGGCAGGGGAGAAAATTGACCGTCTTCGGGTTCTTGGCATCGCGCACGTCGATGATGGTGATGCCGTTGGAAAAGCCGTGGCCGATATAGGCGTAACCGCGCTCGATCATGATCTGCACGCCGTCGCCACGGCCGCCCTGATCGCTGTGGCTGAGGAACGTCATGTTATGCGACGCGACGGCGGTCATGAAACATTCTCCCCAATGTCGTACTCTGCAAAGTCATTCCGGGACGCGGGCGAAAGCCACCTGAACCCGGCCGGCGGCGCTGGAGGATGGACTGCGCGAACCTCTTGCCGCAACCGGGTGCGCCTGAATCGAGACCGGATCAACAAACGGATTACGTCACGATAATAATCCGCCACGGCTACTCGGCGGCGATCAGCCGATCGCTGGCGCGAGCGACGATTTCGATCGAAGCGGGCGGATCGGAGACACCATACTCGTCAAGAAGATCGAGGATCATGCCGGGCAATTTCGTCCGCAGAGCTTCCATCGTATCGGCCTCAGTGACGAGGCCTTTCAAGTCATTCGTCGTCGCCACCCAGACGGCGGCTTCCGGGTCCCAGTCGGCGTGAATGACGATGGGGCGAGCCATGCGCGGTTCCTTTAACTGCCAGCAATGTTAGCACAGCCTGCCAAGTCTTTTGAACGGAAAAAGCGCTGAGGCTTGGCGGAGATTCACACCGGGGACGCGGCGGCCCCGGAATCCATAACCACGAATGGCGGGATTGTTAATGCCGCCGCGACCGGCCCGGCCGCGAGCGCACACCGGTCAATGCGTGCCCTTCGCCGCACTATATGGGTAGATCAACGTGCCGGTCTTGTATTTGTCCGGAGTCACGATGGTTTGCGTCTTCGCGACGTCGCGAAATTGCTCGATGCCGTTGCCGGCGATGTCGTGAAACTGGGTCTGGATGACGCGCGGCACCGCCCATTCGCCGTCCTTGCCGAATTTCACGTCGCCGACCACGGTGTGGAATGTGGCGCTGTGAAAATCCTCGGCGATCTTGGCGTCGCTGATGCTCTTGGTATCGGTGATGGCCTGGCCGAGCACCTGCAGATCGGCATAGGCCCACGGCGCGATGTAGTAGCCGAGCGGATCGACGCCCGCCGCCGCGGCCTTGGCCTGATAGCGCTTGACGAATTCCAGCGCGCCGGGGAACTGCATGGTTTTCGCCGGCAGCCAGAAGGTGAAATCGGTAAAGCCGTTCAGCAGCGGACCAAGCTGCATCTGCATTGCCGGCGACTGCGGACCGACCATGGCGCCGCCGACCAGCTTCGGCGCGTAGCCGATCTCATTGATGGCGCGCACCATGCCGGCCGAGTCCAGCGGGAACGAGGCGATCAGCAGCACGTCCGGATTGGCGGCCTGGATTGCCCGCACGATCGGCGAATAATCGGTGGTGGTCGGCGGATAGGACTGATCGTAGACGATCTTCAATCCGGCGGCCTTGGCGTTCGCCCGCGCGCCTTCCATGGCGTTCTTGGAGAATTCCGCATCGGCGCCGACGATCGCGATTGTCTTCGGCTTGGGGTTTTGCGCCATCGCGGCGTCGAAGAAGCCGGAAGAGATGGTCGCCTTCGCATCCGGCCCGTTCGGCGTCATCGAGACGTAGCGCGGATAATGAAACATGCTGTTGGCGGCGAGCGCAAACAGGCTGATGAAGGCCTTGCCGTGCTGCATGACGACCGGGATGGCCGGCGCCACCATGTTGGTCGCATAGCCGCTCACCACCAGGTCGACTTTGTCGACGTCGAGCAGCTTGGTGTAGATGCCGGGGACGGTCGAAGGATTGCTCTGGTCGTCGTAATAGACGAGCTTCACCGGACGGCCGAGCAAGCCGCCGCCGGCATTGACGTCATCCTGCCAGATTTGCATGGCGAGCAACGCCGACTTGCCGTTGACGGCGAGCGGTCCGCTCTGCGCCATGGAAAAGCCGATGGTGATCGGATCGGCGGCGCGCGCCGGCGCCGGCAGCGCAGCGGCAACCGCCATGGCCGCGCCGGCGATTAGCGAGGCGGTCTGCCGGCGGCGCAAGTGGCTTGTTGGGCAAGCACGCATCGTGTTCACTCCCTCTGCGCGCGCGTCGCGAGCGCTCATTGTTTGCAGGCTTTTGCGCCATCTTGTCGCCGCCGCTATAAATTGCAAGGCGCTTGCGGCCGCAGAGCGTGATCCGGAAAATGCCTGCCCACGGACTTGATCCGAGGGTGGGTGCCGGTTTTCCGATAAGCTCATGCTCCAGTATACAGTCTGAGCTAGGCATTCGCTCGACTAAGCATTCGCGTGCAAAGGAAGAAAACGATGGCAGAAGTTGAACACGGCATGATCGCGGTCGACAAGATCGGCACCAAAGTGCTGTTTCTCAATCCGCAGACTTTCGCCACCGAGGTCGTGATCGACGGTTTCGCCAAGACCGTGCATGAGCTCCTGATCGTGCAAGAAACAGGTATGGCCTATGTGCCGATCTTCGGCGACGGCGTGCACGGCCGTAATCCCAATCCGCAGCACGAGTTGTGCGTGTTCGATTTGCACAAGCGCGCCCACGTCGCCACCATCGATCTGTCGCCCTATGTCGCGCCGCATACGCTGCGCCTCGGGCCGGACGGCTACATCTACATCACCTGCGAGAACTCGGCGAAGGTGCTGGTGATCGATCGCCGGGCCAACAGGGTTATCGATGCCATCGATTCCGGCTCGACCAACGGCCACCGCCTGATCATCGCGCCGGACGGCGCGCGGCTCTATACCGAGAACGAGGAGGATGCCACCGTCTCGGTGATCGATCTGCGCACGCGCAAGCTCGTCGGCAAGATCGCAACGCCACGGCCGCTCGCCGGCATCGCCATCACGCCCGACGGCGGCACCGTCATTGCCGTCGACGACGCGCAGCCGACATTATTCCTGATCGACACCGCGGCCGGCAAAGTGCGCGAAGAGCTTGTCCTCAAGGACGTGCCGAAAGCGGCGCAGATCGCGCGCTTTGCGCCGGACAATTCCTTGCTCGCCGTCACCAGCCTCAACAGCGACACCGTCAGCCTGATCGATCCGTCGTTCAAGGAGCAGACCGCGATCAAGGTCGGTTCGCAGCCGATGGACATGACGTTCCGCGGCGACGAATTGTTCGTCGCCTGCCAGGGCGACGGCTCGGTGCATATCGTCGACATTCCCGGCAAGCGCCACAAGGCGCAATTTCAAGCCGGCACCGGCTGCGAGTCGCTGGGGTTTTTCTGAAACGACATTCTCGGGGTAAGTTAAGGGGACTGACCGGCGAGTTGGGCAATACGAAATGCGTGCGCGTGTCGCCGTACCAGAACTCGTGCGTTGCGGCCAACGCGGCAGCTCATACCAGATCGATTACCCCCATTCGATTAATCAACCAAGAGACGATGTGAGGAGCCTTTCACTACTTGCCTGTGTAGCGGCAGCCTGGCTAAATTCAACTGATCCGGTGGGGGTGGACCCTAGTGAGGGGCGGTCGTAGCGGCCGACCTTTAATTAGGTGTCTGATCGTGGGAGGGGCAAATGGAAAACGCCGAAGGACCTGTCAAAGGCGAACATGCGCCCGCGGCTGATGCCGAACCCGAAAAAAATGTCGGCGACGGCAAGAAGACGTCCGGCATTGCGGACCGCATAAGCCAAACCTTCGCCGGTTTGTTGAACTCATTGACCGCCTCGAACGGGACGGCGCGGATAATTTTGTGGGCCATTGGTGCGGTCGTCGGCGCCGCCGTCCTATTGTGGCTTGTCGATAAGGCGGTTCTTTATTTCTTCGCGCGAAGTTATGTCGACGCGCTCGCAAACGCCCTTGATCTGAACCCGCATTTGACTAATGCGCTGGTCCTGCTGACATTTTTGGCGGCCTTCTTTTTTGCCGGCAACATCTGGTCCTTCTCCAAGCGCAAGCGCCTCACCGGCATTGTTGGCCTGTCTGGTCTGTTAGTCCTGCACTCGCTCGCTATGTGGCTGGCGACGAGAAATCAAACCATTGATATCAGGGGAAACGCATTGCAGTGTTATGTTATCAGTCGGAACGGCACAGTTACTTACCGCCAACATCCCGGCATCGACCCGGCGACGGGCCGCGAGTGCAGGCCGGTAAAGCCGGAACTGATCGAGCGGCTCAAGGCGTATGAGGCGGGTAAACGTCCGCAGCGGATCACTGATCTCGATCCGGTATTTTTTGATCCGCGCAGCGGCGAACCGATCGTCTGGTATTATCAGGCTAAGGACGGCCGCATCGAAATCTTCGACCTCATGGGCTTCCATCCCGATACCGGCGAAGAGCTTTTGCCGGTAACCAAGGAGATCGCGGAGGCGTGGCGCGAACAAAAGAGACGGCGGGCACCGAAACTGATCTTCGACCCTGACAAATTTGTGTTCTTCGACCCCTTGAACGGCCAGGCTCGTGCGTGGTTCTGGCTTTCGTCCGGCGGTCGGTACGAGTTCTATGATGCTCCCGGATACCAGCCTCAGACTGGGGATAAGCTCGATATCGTCACGCGAGACGTACTTAATCGCTGGCGGGATCGGCAAAAGACCCCGACAATCCCGCAGCGTGCCCCTAACAAGGTTACCGTTACCGCGGACACTGTGTTTTTCGATCCAGTGAACGGAAATCCACGCCTTTGGTTCTGGCACAAGGACAAAGGCGAGTACGAATTTTTCGACGGTCCCGGGTTTGAACCACAGAATGGTCAGCAGTTACAGTCCTTCACCAGGGAGGCGCTGACGCAGTATCAGCAGGAGGTCGACGAAAAGGCGAAACAATTGCAGGCCGAGCAGGACCGGATCGAAGCCGAGCAGAAAGCGAAACAAGCCGCCGAGGCGCGCCAGCAGACGGAACTGCAGCAAAAGGAGGCCGACGACGAGCGCCAGCGCGCCGCCGAGGCCGAAAAGGCAAGCGAGCTTGCCAAGCAGTGCGACGACTTGGCGGCCAATCCCAATGATGCCAATCGAGTCGGGCAAGGCGTATATTACGCTGATCTGAAGCCCGTGGCGGGACAGGCCGTGGAAGCCTGCGATGCCGCGTTCAAGCAAAGTCCCGATACATTGCGGTTTCAGTATCAGCTTGCGCGCGCGCTGGAACTTTCCGGTGACGGCGCGGAGCATGTCAAGAATCGACAGCGCGCCTTCGAGCTTGAGCAGTCGCTGGTCAGAGCCGGCTATGCCGCAGCCTTCGACAACCTTGCCTCAATGTATCGGGATCACGGCGACATCAACACCGCCGCAATCCTATTCCGCAAGGGTGTCGATCTCGGCGATTCGGATTCTATGGTTAGCTTGGGCGACTTGATTGGAGATGGCCGGGTCGAGCCGATGGGTCCCCAGGAAAATCAAATCGAGTTGTACAAAAGAGCGGCTGACCTCGGCAATCAAAACGGGGTCCGTGGCTATCAAGCGGAGCTTGCAAAAGCGCAGCAGCTGCAGCAGCAGCAAGTTCAGCAGATACAGCAGCAGCGGGCGATGCTCCAGTTCATGGGCACGGTGTTGCGGAACATCCACTAAGATCGAAAGTGGGGCGCCTGCCAGGGCGACGGCTCGGTGCATATCGTCGACATTCCCGGCAAGCGCCACAAGGCGCAATTTCAAGCCGGCACCGGCTGTGAGTCGCTGGGGTTTTTCTAAGAAGCCGTTGCGCAGGGTGGGCACCGCGGCATGAGAGCCAAGCCGCGTGGGCAAAATCGCCCCAGCGCGGTGCCCGCGCGGCCCAATGATTTCTTCACTCTGTAGCAGTGCTTATGTCCGGACTATTCCCGAACACAGACATCCGGCAATGCGAATGGCATGTCCGTTTTGTGCCGATAAGCGACGTCGAAGCGGCTTCGCTCACCACGTGTAGCGCAGGGTGCCGGACCCGGCGTAGGTCTGCGAGCCGTTGGCGAACTGGCCGTTGAAGGTGCCGATGAGCGACCAGTTTCTGGAGAGGAAAAGCTGGGCGCCGGCGGTGGTGAGCGCCGAGTTGTGCGGGATCGGCGCGCCGAACACGGTGAAGCCGGAGCCGGGCAGCGTTTCGAATGTGGCGCCGAGCGAAGGCGTGCTGACGAAGTCGTGCGCCCAGGCAAGCCGGCCGTAAAGCACCAGCGGCTTGCCGTAAGCGAGCGTCGGCGCATCGAAGCGGGCGCCGAGTTCGGTGCGCACGTCGGTTGCGCTCAGCGCATTGTAGGCCAATCCGAATCCGCCGCCGGTGAGATCGGCCTCGCTGTAGGACGGCGTGTGAAAGTCCTGCGCTTGCAAGGCCGCATAGGGCGTGAGACCGATCACCGCGCCAGGGGAGACCGGCACGGTGAAGCGGTAGCCGCCCTCGAGCCGCGCGGCATAGCTCTGGCCCTGGAAGCTCGCGGCGAGCTGGTCGCCCAACGCGGTGCGGCTGGTGGTGAACCAGTTGTTGGCAAAGGCGAGTGCGCCGGCGAGATAGGCCGGACCGTTGTGTGTCACGCCATAGATTCCGGCGAGGAACGCATCGCTCCTTCCGGTGCCGAGCGCATTGGCGAGGTTCCAGTTGGTGCCGCCGCCGGCGAGTGAAAAACCGAGCACCGTATCGGGCGAGACGTGATAATCCATGCCGGCCGCATAGCCGTAGGTGCTGGTCGTGACGTTGTTCGATCCGACGGAGGGATCGCCATTGCTGGTGCCGCTGCCGCCGAAGCCTGCGCCCCAGGCGCTCCAGCGCTGATCGAAATTGGTCTTCGGCGGCGCTTTGAAGACTTCGTCGTAGGCGAGCGCGATATCCGGCGGCAGGTTCGCCTGCTGATCGGGCGCAAAGCCGAGCGCCGGGCCGCCGCCGCCCGGACCGCTGCCGAGGTTGCCGCGGCCGTTGACGAACGGATCGAGCATCAGGTCCAGGAACTCGGTGGTCAATTGGAAGGCGCTTTGCTCGGCGCCGGTCCCGACCTCGCCGGAAAGCTGGGTCAAGGCGTTGAGCAGCGCCGGTCCGGAGAGATTACCGAGATTCGCGAATTGCGGCGGCAGTGTCGTATTGGCCGGAAGGTTGAAAATACCGTTGCTGATGCCGCCCACGACGTTCTGCTGATTTTGATTGGCGCCGGACGGCGTCGCCAAGAGATCGAACCCGTTGGCATCGAGCAGCACCTCGTTGGCGATCGAATAGTCGAGCGCGATGCTGCCGGAGAAATCGCCGTTGACCGTCAGTCCCGCGAAGGTGCCCGCGCGTGTCGTCGACGAGAGGATGACATAGTCCGCATCGTAGTGGCCGAACTGCAGCGGCGTGACCACCACCGTGCCGTTGCCGCCCAGCGTCGCGATGCCGTTGAGCAGGGTCGCGGAATTGTTGCCGGCGCCGGGCGCGATCTGGATGGCGTAATAGCTGCCGGCGTTGAAAGCGAGGTTGCCGTCGATGGTCAGCGTGCCGAAGCCGCCCGGCGTGCCCGGCGCCAGCGTGCCGCCGGAATGGATGGTCACTATCAGCGGGTCGAGCGTGCCGGTGCCGGCGAGCGTGCCGCCAAGCACATCGACGTTGGTGGCATTGTTGGTGCCGGCGAGCACCACCGTGCCGGAATTGATGTTGACCTGGTTGATGGCGGTGAAGCCGTAGGCCGCCCCATAGGTGAAGCTGCCGGAACCGAGATTGAAATTGATGGTATCGCTTGAGCCCGCGCCGATGATGTTGCCGGCGATCGTGCCGCCGGAAATGTTGAGCACGTCGGCATACGCGGAAAGCTTGATCGCGCCGGAAATAAGCCCGCCGGTCTGATCAATGGTGATGGCGTTGTTGGCCTCGCTCACATCAATCGCGGTGCCGCCGCTGCCGGAAATAGTGCCCGAATTGACGATGGCGCCGAGAAAGGTCTGCACCACCGAGCCGACCGCGATGCCGGTTTGGGCCTTAATGGTGCCGCTATTCGTGATGCCGCCGGAGAACGTCGAGATGGTGACCGACGCGTGGATGCCGGTGGCGGCGCCACCAAGGAAAATGCCGTCGCCGCCGGCCGAAATGGTGCCTGAGTTGCTGATCCCGCCCGCGAAGGTCTCAATCGTAATGTGCGCGGTTCCGCTTGCATTGCCGCCGATGAAGATGCCGTTGCCGCCGGCCGAAATGATGCCTGAGTTGCCGATCCCGCCCGCGAAGGTCGAGACCGTAATGAACGCGTCCTTGCTCATTCCGGGAGTGCTGGCATTGCCGCCGATGAGGATGCCGTCGCCGCCGGCCAAAATGGTGCCCGAATTGCTGATCCCGC
>JBAQHW010000253.1:0-9429 GCA_049288525.1 Xanthobacteraceae bacterium | reverse complement strand
TATTTTCAATATTACCGCGAACTCGGAGCAGCAAGGAAGCGCCTGCGTCCGCGTTACCGCGTTTCCCAGGCGTTCACGGCGGGCGAGAATGCGTGTGTGCTTGCCCGCGGGGGCTGGATTAGCAGGTGCCTGCTAAATGCCTTCCTCTGAACGTGTTGGTAGGATCGGTCGCCGGTAATTTGATTTGCAGGTACCTGCAATTGGTGGCTGATTTCGTGCAACGAAACGTTGCACACAAAGTAACACCACTACGGACGCAGACGGCGGCGCTTCGGCACGGGCGAGGATTACCTAAAACAGATGGAAATGCATCAAATCCGCTATTTCCTGGCGGTTAGCGAAACGCTGAATTTGACCAAGGCGGCCGAGCGCTGCAACGTCGCCCAACCATCTCTCACGCGCGCAATCAAGGCGCTCGAAGCGGAGTTAGGCGGTGAGCTCATATGCCGCGAACGCAACCTATCGCATCTCACGGAACTCGGCCAACGGGTCCTGCCTATGCTCCGCCAGTGCTACGAAACGGCAGTTTCAGCCAAATCGGTCGCCGCATCCATGCGGAATGGGGACGTGGTCCCGCTGTCACTGGCGCTTTCGCACACGATTGGGCTCAAACCCTTCGAACCAATGCTGCAAGAGCTTTTGCGCGTTTTCCCTGGTGTACAACTAAAATTGCTACGGGGATCGCGCAACGAAGTTGTCGAATACCTGAAATCCGGGGCGGCGGAAATTGCCATTGCTGGCCCCCTTGGCGACGTCTGGCCTCGTCTTGATGCCTTTCCTATGTTTGATCAGCCATGTGAGGTCGGTGCGTGTCCGAATCACCGTTTGTCGACCAAAGCCTACGTCGACTTCGCGGATTTAACTTCAGAGACCTTGGTAATCGACACCAGTTGTGAGTTAACCGAGGAATTTCGAGCCAGACTGAAGGCCAATGGCATCCTCGAATCCGCTATCCATTACGTGACGAGGCGGGAGGACCAGTTGGCGTTGCTCAAGGCGAACCTCGGTGTCGCGATCGTAACCGTCCCCGGGGCAGAAATGCATGCGCTTAGCCATGTTCCTTTGAGGCAACTCGATCTTCGTCTCACTGTATCCGCGTATACGGTCGCCCGCCGGCAGCGTGGAAACGCCTCTGTTGCGCTGTTGAATATGTTGCGAGCTGCGGACTGGTCTTAAGCGGAGTTCCGGGTCAACGCCCTTGAAGCACGCGTAACTATGTCAGCGATCCTATGTCAGCGATCAGGAATATGGCCCAATGAGGCGCTATCCATAGCCGGAAGGCATGGATTCGTTAGCCAGTCGGCATTTCCATCAGCTCGACCGGCGCGCTAATTCTTCACGGGGCAAGTAGAATCGCCAACGTGAGCGGGATCGCTGCGCAGTAGTTCCGCGAATTTCACGTGCCCGGCGTGGAGCTGGCGAAAGTTGATGAGGTCGCTGCGAGCCGTTCAGCGCGTCCATCGGTGCATCGAGAGTAGTGGATATGGTCTCCGCGGCGTTTCCCTACCAAAAGCAGAAGCGTCAGATACTCGGCCGCGAAATGGCGTATGTAGAGGTGGGGGAAGGCGACCCCATCGTTCTACTGCACGGTAATCCGACGTCATCCTATCTTTGGCGCAACGTCATTCCGCACCTCCAGCCGCTTGGCCGTTGCATCGCCCCAGACTTGATCGGCATGGGTGACTCCGAGAAGTTACCGGACAGCGGCCCTGGCTCGTATCGCTTCGTCGAGCACCGCCGTTACCTTGACGCACTGCTTGAGGCCCTCGGCGTTCGCGAGCGCGTGACATTAGTTATCCACGACTGGGGTTCGACTCTCGGCTTCGATTGGGCGAATCGTCACCGCGATGCCGTGAAAGCTATCGCGTACATGGAAGCAATGGTGGGGCGGCAGTATTGGGATCACTGGGACAAGTTCGGAATGCGCCCAGTATTGCAAGCCTTGCGTTCCGACGCCGGCGAGCAAATGGTTCTCCAAGAAAATTTCTTCATCGAGAAGGTCTTGCCAGGCGCCATCCTTCGCAAGCTTTCGGATGAGGAAATGGCGGAGTACCGTCGGCCTTTCGCCGAGCCGGGCGAGGGACGGCGACCAACGCTGACGTGGCCTCGCGAAATCCCGATTGAGGGCGACCCTTCCGACGTGAGCGCGATCGTCGACGCTTACGCCGACTGGCTGAAGACGAGCAGCGTGCCGAAGCTGTTTCTGAAGGCCGAGCCCGGCGGCATTCTGGCCGGCGGCAAGGTTCTCGAACACGCTCGAAGCCTGCCCGCGCAGACCGAAGTGACAGTCAAAGGGGTCCATTTCGTCCAGGAAGATTCGCCGGATGAGATTGGGGAAGCAGTCGCCAACTGGATGAAGACGTTGGGCTGATCGCGACGGGTTGGTGGCAGGACAAGGAGGCAAAGAGATGGCAGTGAAGGATGTGTCCGTTGTGCTGGCCCATGGTGGTTGGGCGGACGGGTCGAGCTGGGCGCGTGTTATTACAGGGCTCGCGGCACACGGTATTAAAGCGGTCGCAGCGCCGCTGCCACTGACCGACCTGGCAGATGATGTCGCGGCACTCAACCGCACTATCGAGCGTGTGCCGGGTCTGGTCGTCTTGGCGGCGCATGCGTATGCGGGCGCGGTAATTGGCCTTGCGCGCGCCGCGCGTGTGAAGGCGCTGGTCTACGTAAACTCGTTCGCCCCGGACGACGGCGAAAAACTCACTGACCTGTTCTTCCGCGCCGAGCCGCATCCGCAGGCTCCGAAACTCGCACCAGACAGCGACAATCTGCTCTGGCTTCCCGACGACGCCTTTCCAACAGCATTTGCACCCAATGCGTCGGCCGACGATCTCCTCGTGCTTGCTGCCACGCAGCGGCCGCTGCGATTCTCCTGTATGACAACTCCGACGGCGGGGCCCGTGCTCTGGAGGAATGTTCCGACATGGTACCTAATCGCCGAGCATGATCGCATGATTGTTGCGGACACGCAGCGCTTCATGGCCGAGCGCATGAACGCGAAGATCAGGTCCCATGCCGTCGATCACGCGCCGATCGTTACGGCTCCCGGGCCCGTAGTCGACATTATTCGCGAAGCAGTCCAAGCGGTCTCCGCCTGAAGATACTCGCTCTTGGGAATATTGAACCAAACGGGAAAATCTAATGGCGTCTATTAGATACCACATGGCTGAGGTCGACGGATTTAAGGTGTTTTATCGCGAGGCTGGGAATGCGGCTGCCCCTAAGCTTTTGCTGCTTCATGGTTTTCCGAGCGCCGGGCATATGTTCCGCGACCTAATTCCGCTGCTGGCCGATCGGTTTCACATGATCGCACCGGATCTTCCAGGCTTCGGCCAGTCCGACATGCCGCCTCGCGGCGAGTTCAGCTACACCTTTGACAATCTTGCCCGCATCATTGAACGCTTCACGGAAGTTATCGGGTTCGAACGCTTCGCCATTTATGTATTTGATTACGGGGCCCCGACGGGCTTCCGGCTTGCGCTTGGCCATCCTGAACGTATTACCGCAATCATCTCGCAGAACGGAAATGCTTACGAGGAGGGACTCAGCGACGGCTGGACCCCGATCCGTGCCTACTGGGAAGATCCGTCGGAAAAGAATCGCGAGGCGCTCCGGACCTTTCTGACCGCAGAGACGACCCATTGGCAATACACACACGGTGTACCCGACGCGACGACAGTGTCGCCGGACGGGCAGAACCTCGATAATTTTTACTTAGCCCGTCCGGGCGCTGATGAGGTTCAACTCGATCTGTTTGGCGACTATAAGAGCAACGTGTCACTCTATCCGAAATTTCAGAATTACTTTCGCATGTATAAGCCGCCGCTCTTGGCGGTGTGGGGCAGGAATGATCCGTTCTTCCTGCCGCCCGGAGCCGAAGCTTTCAAACGCGACATTCCGGGCGCGGTCGTTCGTTTTTTCGATGCCGGCCATTTCGCGTTGGAAACCCACGCCCGGGAAATTGCCGACAGCATCCGTAATTTCCTGAAATGAGGGCGGGGCCAACACGTCACCCCTTGGCCGAACCGAGGTCAAGGGGAAAGGAAGATGTGTAATGAACCTCGTTGAGATTTCGCAAATTTCGCAGACCCTGGGCTCAGCTGCGGTCGTCGCGTCGCTCATCTTCGTCGGCTTTCAAATCCGTCAAAACACGAAAGCCACGCGGGCAGCGTCTCATCACGCAGTCTCCGAGGCGCTAAATCGGCTCAACCTCCTATGGGCGCGAAACAGCGAGGTGACCAGAATTTGGCTTTCCGGAATGAGTGATAGACGCGCGCTGACGCCGGAAGAGCGATGGCGTTTTGACTCAACGGTGCGAGCCTACCTGCACGTCTGCGAGACCATGTACACGCAAGCGGACTTGGGTGCCGGCGATTTCGGTATCGTCACGGCCGAAGAGAATGGCATTAAGACCGTCTTTTCGTCGGGGGGCGTGAAAGAATGGTGGGCGGAAAATCCGTTCGGCTTCTCTCCTGAGTTTCGCGACTACGTCGGAAGGCTCATTAAGCCGCTTGAACAGAAGCAGCAGCCATAAAACGCACTGCGATCGAAAACGCCTCGGTGTCGGCGAGGCTGAGTTGGATCGTGCGGCCGATTCACTGAAGATGGTCCGTCCATATGTCGCGACCAATGGCGAATAGGACATGGGCGCGCTCATGCGTGTCATGCCATTAATCCCTTTTCACTCCAGTTCGTCTTCCGAGCCTCGCGCGGTTCCCGGCCACCGAAGTGGCGTAAGAAGCTGTTCGACCGTCCGCAAATCCGGCGAGCCAAAGCCCCGGACATTACAATCTCGTTTCTGACCCGGGCGCCTTCCGGAGGAGTGCGCCAGCGGGCTCTCAAGCCGGCACGCAGGACTCTGAATGGCAATCGAACTTCGGGGCCCGAGTTCCGCCACGAGAGGGTAGTCTTTTCTCGCTCCCGGATGCCGGATCTGTTAGAGTTTTGCTCGCCGTCGGGGGACGGGACATGAGTCGGCGCAAATTATTAAGCGGCACGACGGGGACGATTCTGCTGTTCGCAGGATTTATCTGTGCCGCCGCCATCGTCCCCGCAACGCAGCCGCCGGAATTGCCGGACTCCGCTATTATTCAATCGAATCCGTTTCGGCGCGGTGATAGGGAATCGCTTGCGGCCATCGACGGGGCGCTCGCCACTCTCCGGCAAGCGCTGGCGCAGTTTCGGTCCGACGAGGCGATAGTGCCGCCGGCCGTCCCAAAGGATCTCAGCTACCTCGCCGATTATGCTTATTCCGAAACCCCGCCGGACAAGAAGCCCGCCGACGTGGTGCGTGAATCGCTGCAAGACATTCCCATCGGCCCGCCGGTCGATGAAATCAAACTAGCGTCCGACGCCTTCGGTCTCGATTTCCCTTTCATGAAAGCGGTAGCCAGGATCGAGTCCGATTTCGATCCGACACAGCGCACCGGGTCGTATATCGGGCTTTTCCAGCTCAGCCATTATGAGTTCGACCGGTAGGGATCGGGCGAGATCATCAGTCCGCGCGACAATGCCATTGCCGCGGCTTATAAGTTCGCCACCGAGGCGGCGCTGTTCGAAATCGACACTCACGTCAAGGCGACGTTGCTGGACCTTTATTTGATTCACCAGCAAGGCTGGCAGGGCGCGGCCGAGCACATCAGCCATCCCCAGCGGATCGCTTGGCAATCCATGTGCGCGACCGACGAAGGCCACCAAAAGGGCGAGAAATGGTGCAAGCGCGCCATTTGGCAAAATACGCTGCCCGACATCAAACACGCCTATAAGTCGGTCGACAATCTCACCTCCGCCGCCTTTACCGAGATGTGGCGCCAGCGGCTGGCGATGTTCTACGCGCGCTACTCGGAGACCGTGTCGGCGAAGTGAGCTGCCGCGAACCAGCCTCAACAAAGCGTTAGCGCGCCCGGGAAAATTCACAGCCGGTTGGCGAGCATTAACTTTTCCGGTCGCCTATCGTTCGACGATCGGTAACCGTCGTCCGATAGGACCGAAGCCTGCCAGGGCTTCGGCGGATAGGGCATGCGGTCATGAATGGAATTCCTACCGACGACGAATCGGGCGATCGGCGCGATGTGGCGCGCACCAAAGTGCTGCGCAATGCCAAGATCATCGTGCCCGCGCGCTCGTCGGTCATCCATTGCACCGTCCAGAACATCACGTCCGGCGGTGCTTGCCTGAAGCTTGCCAATACCTACGGCATGCCGGAAAACTTCGATCTCACCTTCGAGCACGGCCGCACGCGGCGCGCATGCCGGGTGATATGGTGCACCGCCGACCTGCTTGGCGTCGCGTTCGAAGGCGATGATGTCGCTGTCGCCACCGACCCGCGGCAGGAGTTGCCGGCTAAAGTTCCGCCACGGCACGAATGAGCCGCTCGATGTCTTCTTGGCGCGACAGCCGATGATCGCCGTCCTTGACCAGCGTGAGCACTACGTCGTCGCAGGCCAGCCGGGCGACCAGCGCCTTGGCATGCTGCCACGGCACGTCGGGATCGGCGACGCCTTGCAGGATGCGCACCGGGCAGCCGCACTCGATCATGTCGCCAAGCAAGAGATGATTGCGGCCTTCTTCGATCAATTGCCGCGTCACCAGATAAGGCTCCGCCGCATATTGCGACGGCCTTGCCCACACGCCCTTCGTCTCCAGCTCTCGTTTGATCTCGGATGTAAACCGCTTCCACATCAATTCTTCGGTGAAATCCACCGCCGGCGCGATCAGCACCAGGCCGGCCACGCCCGCCGTTGCGGCTTGACGCTTTCGCCGCAGCGCGCGCACCAGAAGAAGCGCGAGCCAGCCGCCCATGGACGAACCGACGAGAAGCTGCGGGCCGCGGCAGCAGGCCTCGAACACGGCGAGACTTTCGTCGAGCCAGCGGCCGATAGTGCCGTCGGTAAAGGCGCCCTCAGATTCGCCGTGACCCGAATAGTCGAACCGCACACAGGCGCGGCCTTGGCGCACCGCCCAATCGGCCAGCGCCTGGGCCTTGGTGCCCTTCATGTCGGACTTATAGCCGCCGAGCCAGAACAGCCCCGGCGGTGCGCCAGCAAGCACGCGCATGGCGATTGCGCGGCGCTCCGCTCCGTCGCCAATGTGGAGGAATTTCAGGCCGTTATCGTCGGTCACCGGGGCCACTCGCAAATTGCAGTGACGGACCATAAATCATGACAGGCAAGCGGCCTATCCGTGCCTTGCCAGGCGTGGTGCCTTATCCGTCGACTTTGGCGGTCAACATTGGCCGTTGACTTGGAGCCAAAAACTTTCGATTCTCTGCGCTCGATCGTCGCAACGACCATAGGAGATATGACCCATTCGCCGCCCCATGAAGCTGCCGCAGCCCGCCGCCAAGGAAGGGCCGCGCATTAACGACGAGATCCGCGTCCGCGAGGTCCAACTCATCGATAAAGACGGCGCCAATTTGGGCGCCACTCCCATAGAGACCGCGCTGACCATGGCCCAGGAGGCCGGGCTCGACTTGGTGGAGATTGCGCCGAATTCGGTGCCGCCAGTCTGCAAAATCCTCGATTTCGGCAAATACAAATATCAGGCGCAGAAGAAAGCCGCCGAGGCGCGCAAGAAACAGAAGGTCGTCGAGATCAAGGAGATCAAGCTCCGGCCGATGATTGACGATCACGATTACGACGTGAAATTGCGTTCGGTGCAGCGGTTTTTCGAAGAAGGCGACAAGGTCAAGGTGACGTTGCGTTTTCGCGGCCGGGAAATGGCGCACCAGGAGCTCGGCTATAAGCTCCTGGACCGGGTCAAGACTGACACCGCCAAGTTCGCCAAGATCGAGCAGGAACCGCGCTTCGAGGGCCGCCAAGTGGTCATGGTGCTGGCGCCGCGTTAAGCGGCGCCACGGCGGCCCGATCGCTGGTATCGCTGCGGTTGCCATTATGCTTGCCCTCTGCCATAACGCGGCCCTCTCGCCGCCCGGCTGATCAGGGCTGCCGTGGCGGCGACGTGCTTCAAGCACAACTCGCTCATTTTTCGAGCATTTTCGGCTCGCAGGCATTCGCGCCCGCGGCCAAAGGAGAGCCAAATGCCCAAGATTAAGACCAAATCGGGCGCCAAAAAGCGCTTCAAGGTGACTGGGTCCGGCAAAGTCCTCTATGCCCAGTCGCACAAGCGCCACGGCATGATCAAGCGCACCAAGAAGCAGATTCGCCAGCTGCGCGGCACCAACGTGCTGTTCAAGACCGATGGCGACAACATCAAGAAGTACTTTTTGCCGAACGGCTGACGCGCGCCCTGCGCGGCGCTTTCGATATCAAGGTTTCAGATTACTAAAGGAGATTAGGTCATGGCTCGCGTCAAACGCGGCGTCACATCGCATGCCAAGCACAAGAAGGTGCTCAAGGCCGCCAAGGGCTATTACGGCCGGCGCAAGAACACGATCCGCGTCGCCAAGCAGGCGGTGGAGAAGGCGAACCAATATGCCTTCCGCGACCGCAAGCGAAGGAAGCGCACCTTCCGCGCGCTTTGGATCCAGCGCCTGAACGCGGCGGTGCGGCCATTCGGACTGAATTACAGCCGTTTCATCGCCGGGCTGGACAAGGCCGGCATCGTCGTCGACCGCAAGGTCCTGTCCGATCTCGCCATTCGCGAGCCCGTGGCATTCGAGGCGATCGTCGGACAGGCAAAATCGGCATTGGCATAATGCTTCCGTCAGGCCTGGCACAAGCCTGGCCATGACGGGCACTGGGACGTGTCATGATAAACAGGTCCTACGTTCAACACATGGCGCGCTATAATCGCTGGCAGAACGAAAATCTGTACGGCGTCGCTGAGCGGCTGCCGGCAGAGGAACGGCAGCGCGAGCGCGGCGCATGGTTCGGATCGATCCACAAGACGCTCAGCCATATTTTATGGGGCGACCGAAGCTGGATGAGCCGCTTCACCGACCTGCCGCGGCCGGCCGGCGGCATTCCGGAGTCGGTGTCGCTGGTTGCCGACTGGGATGAGCTTAAGGCCGAGCGCGTCGCCTTCGATCGCAAGCTCCTTGATTGGGCGGATAGCGTCGACGACAATTGGCTCGCCGCCGACCAGACCTATTATTCCGGCGCCACCAAGCGCGAATGGACGCGGCCGCGCTGGGTCCTGGTCACCCATATGTTCAACCACCAGACCCATCACCGCGGCCAGGTTCACGCCATGCTGACGCAGGCCGGCGGTCGTCCGTCCGACACCGATCTGCCATTCATGCCGGATCAGGCGCCGGGATCGGCGCCATGACCGATGCGGCGCAAGTCGAGCAGGACATCCTCGCCGCGCTCACCGCGGCCGGCGACGAAGCGGGCCTGGAAAGCGTGCGGGTGGCGGCGCTCGGCAAGAATGGCTCGATCACGGCGCTCCTGAAGACGCTCGGCACGCTGCCGCCCGAGGAACGCAAGATTGCGGGCCCGGCGATCAACGGGCTGAAGGACC
>JBAQHW010000252.1:0-23027 GCA_049288525.1 Xanthobacteraceae bacterium | reverse complement strand
GATGAGCGATCCATGGGCTTTCGGCTGGACCCAACTACTCACGATATTAGGGCTCATGCTGACAGGCGTCGTGTCAGGTCTTGGCTTGCGAACGTTCGGCAAATGGCGACGTGAAACGATTGAAGCGCGAAGAATTGATGCAGCTGTGGACGTCCTCTCGCTCGCGTATCAGTCAAAATGGGTCTTCGAAAATATTCGCGGGCCAATCGTTTATGCTTATGAGTACGATGAGATGCCGGGACGCTCCGGTGAGAGCGAAGATGAGCGAAGCATTCGTGGCAAATATTTTTCTGTGATGCGACGCATCGAGCGCAACAGCGAGTTCTTTAAAGCGGCGTGGGACATCCAGCCGCGAGCTATGGCGCTTTTCGGGACTGAAACGGAAGAGATTTTTCGGCAGATGCACGAAGCGCGGCGGCAAATCGAAGTATCTGCTGGCCTCCTCTACCAACATTTCCACGAGGAAAAGAGCAGACAGCTAACACCGGACACCAAGAAGCTCCGAAAGGAACAGCTGGAAGATATTGATTGGGCCGAGGCATCGGCGGTAGATGGCGGAGATCGCATTGGGGTAAAGCTCGTCGCGTTTCGAACAGGGATGGAGGCGCTGTGCCGACCTGTAGTAAGGCGTGGATATCGAGGGTAGCAGCGATTTTTTTTAACGTGATATCAGCATGGATGACAGTCGAACAGCTTCTACAGGTTGGCCTACGCGATTCAACATGATCAGCTTACTTAGCTCCGTTAATCTCTCGGAGTTTGATACGCTAATCTATTCTCCGCAGCATCTCGTAAGTGAACTGCAGGGCGCACGGCAACAAACGTCCCTTGAATATGTATACGGTGCGATAGCTCGGCTAGAAGAACTAAGTGAGTGGGTCACAACGGGACATTCCCTCGTCGTATTGGTTACCTCATTGCCACTCTTAAACATTCAAGGGCTCAGTCAGAGTCGTTTGTTAGAGGGTAGCTTCCCTTTAAATCTCAGTGCCTACCAAGAGGCCTCAGGCCGTCGGATAGAGTACTGTGGGCCAAAAGAGTTGGAACCCCTCCTTTCGTTATTTTCTGCAGGTCTGCGCTATGAAACAGTCCTTCTGAGCGAGGATATTAAACCGCTGTTTCGAGTGGTTCAGGCAAGACCTGGGGTGCAGCAAAACATCGGTGGTTACTTTCACCACGGGGAGGGCGTTGTTCTCTTGGTGCCCCCGCTTCAGCAGGGAGACGCGAAGCGGCAAACAAGCTATCTCGACACCATGGTTGGCCTACCGGAGAGGATTAGAAACCTCGGAGAAGTTGAATACCCTGTCTGGATAGAAAACATTTGGACCCGACCGGAGTCGGAGGCTCACAAGGCTGTGACCGCCACGATTGCTCAGATCGCCAGTCTTAATAATACGATTGCCGAACGGAAACTAAAGATATTCGATGAAATGAAAAGCAAGGAACTGCTGTTCACGACGGGTGATCAGTTCTGCGGCGCGGTTATTGCGGCACTTACTGAATTGGGTATGCGCGTTGTCGGCGGCCCACACCCACGTGCAGACATTTTGGGGCTGGAAGGGAGCGTGGTCGCGGCAATAGAAGCCAAAGGTCTTGAAGGCTCCTCTAAAGAGCGGGACCTCCGACAAGTTGAGACTTGGAAGTCGGAGGTCCTGCATACGCTTTCGAGTTTGCCGTCTGAGCGTGATGCCACCTTGCGTAATTATGCCTCTAAACTAGCAGACCTGGGGCTTGACGTCGACGGAGAGCATGAGTGCGAATGCAAGGGTATCATGGTTATAGGCACCTTTAGACTCACGCCGGTGCCTGATAGAAATGAGGGAGATAGTTTCCCTGGAGATATAAAGAACAAAATCAAGCTCGCACGTGTATGTGCGTTAACTGGTTTACAGCTCTACAACTTACTCATGGCGGCTAGAAACGGTCTGGAGGAAAAGACGACCATTAGGGCGCTTCTGCTCAGGACAGAAGGCGTGCTTGAGGATCATAATGACTGGCAGAAGTATTTAAATAGAGCCACGTAAGATTTGCAGCAGGCCCGCGTGTCACTGGCTGTCAGGGGGTATCCGACATGACGCCTGCCGACCCCGCGAACCAATGGCATTTGCAATAAACCTATAGGAGTTTGATCACCGTTTCGGTTGGTTGTTTGAAGACACTAGTCCTGGTGAACGGTGACGCTGCTATTGCGCTATTGGCGTTTCTTGGCAAACTTGCCGCCCATTTCGGCTTTTGAACAGCAAGTCTATTTGGTTCAACCGGTCCTATCTTACTGCGTGGGGTTAACAACCGCGGCGTTGGCATTCGTATGTGAATTTGCCAACAGCTGCGAGTTGAGTGCGGTGGGAAACGTGATGGTATCGATCGCTGCGCAGGTAAGCTGATTTGCTTCGGTTTTATCGGCCTTTCTGAAATCGCCCTTCGTCTCCCCTTGGGAGCGCCAATAAATCTCCCGCACGCGGCAATCGTCCTTGAAGTCTTTCGCATAAACCCGCCCCCCGGCGCCGCGTCTCTTTACTTGCCGACATCGCGTTTTCCGCGCCGCCGTTGCACGCGCAGCGCATCGGCCGAGCGGCCAACCACTTTTGAAAGCTGCAGAAGCTGCCCGGCGAGCGGGCTGGTCTTGCGCCAGACCATGCCGATGGTGCGCGACGGCTGCGGCTCCTTGAAACGCGCCACCGAGACCGGCGCGGAGCGGGTCTCCACCGCCACCGCCATTTCCGGGATCAAGGTGACGCCCATGCCGGCGCTGACCATTTGCACCAGGGTCGACAGCGAGCTTGCTTCCAGCGCCTCGCGCGGCAGCGACGATTTTATATTGCAGAAGGACAGCGCCTGATCGCGGAAGCAATGGCCCTCTTCCAGGAGCAACAGCCGCATCTCGCGCAACATTTCGGCGTTGGGCACGGGCGTGTCCGCATCTTTGGCCGGCCGCGCCAACAGAAAATTCTCAGCGAACAGCGCGACCTCGGTCAGCGAGGGCTCCGACACCGGCAAGGCAACGATGGCGGTGTCGAGCCGACCTTCCGCGAGCTCTTCAATGAGCTTCGACGTCAACGCCTCGCGCACGTGGATTTCGAGATCGGCATGGGTTCGCGTCAGATTGCCGATGACGGTGGGCAGCAGATAGGGCGCGATGGTCGGGATCATGCCGATGCGCAGCCGGCCGGTGAGCCGCTCGCGCGACGCGCGCGCGAAGTCGCCCAATTCGTCGACCGCGTGCAGAATGTGGCGGACGCGAGCCGCGGTCTCCTCGCCGAACTTCGTCAGCCGGACTTGCCGTCCACCGCGCTCGATCAGCACGGCGCCCAGCGCCTCTTCGAGGTCCTTGATCTGCATCGACATTGCCGGCTGCGAAATCGCGCAGGCGGCCGCGGCGCGGCCGAAGTGGCTATGAGTGGCCAGCGCGTCGAAGTAATGCAGCTGCCGCAGCGAAAGCTCTATCATAAGAATATATTATGGCAGCCATCATTAAAGTCAATTTTACCTGATGGAATGCATTGCGCTAAACTGCTGCCAAGCCCCTCTCCGCAACACGCACAACAACCTCAAAGAGGACACGCCATGGATGACGTCACCAAGTGCCCAATGCACGGTACCGCAGCCCGGACCAATCGCGAGTGGTGGCCGGAGGGCCTCAACATCGAGATGCTTCATCGCAACTCGTCATTGTCCAATCCGATGGGCGCGGCATTCGACTACGCTAAGGAATTCAAGACGCTCGACCTCAACGCCGTGATCAAGGACCTGACGGCGCTGATGACGACCTCGCAGCCGTGGTGGCCGGCGGACTTCGGCCACTATGGCGGACTGATGATCCGCATGGCCTGGCACAGCGCCGGCACCTATCGCACCACCGACGGCCGCGGCGGCGCCGGCGCCGGCCAGCAGCGCTTCGCGCCGCTCAACTCCTGGCCCGACAACGCCAATCTCGACAAGGCGCGCCGCCTGTTGTGGCCGATCAAACAGAAATACGGCCGCAAGCTGTCGTGGGCCGATCTGATGGTGCTTGCCGGCAACGTCGCGCTGGAGTCGATGGGCTTCAAGACATTCGGATTCGCCGGTGGCCGCGCCGATGTGTGGGAGCCGGAAGAACTCTATTGGGGTCCCGAAGGCACGTGGCTGGGTGACGAGCGCTATAGCGGCGAACGCCAGCTAGCCGAGCCGCTCGGCGCCGTGCAGATGGGCCTGATCTACGTCAATCCGGAAGGCCCCAACGGCAATCCGGACCCGGTCGCAGCCGCGAAAGACATCCGCGAGACATTCTTCCGCATGGCGATGAACGACGAGGAGACCGTGGCGCTGATCGCCGGCGGTCACAGCTTCGGCAAGACTCATGGTGCGGGCGATCCGTCGCTGGTCGGACCGGAGCCCGAGGCCGGCGCGCTGGAGGACCAAGGTCTCGGCTGGAAGAGTACGCACGGCACCGGCTTCGGCGCCGACGCCATCACCGGCGGTCCCGAAGTCACTTGGACGCAGACGCCGACCAAGTGGAGCAACCTGTTTTTCAAGAACCTGTTCGAGAACGAATGGGAGCTGACCAAAAGCCCGGCCGGCGCCAAGCAGTGGAAGGCGAAAGGCGCGCAGGCGACGATCCCGGACGCGCATGACCCGTCGAAAAAGCATGTGCCGACCATGCTGACCACCGACTTGGCGCTGCGCCTCGACCCGGCTTACGAGAAAATCTCGCGGCGCTTTTACGAGCATCCGGAGCAGTTCGCGGACGCTTTTGCGCGGGCTTGGTTCAAGCTCACGCACCGCGACATGGGGCCGATCGCCCGCTATCTCGGCCCGCAAGTGCCGAAGGAAACGCTGATCTGGCAGGACCCGATCCCGGTCGGAGCATCGCTCAGCGATGCCGATGTCACCGCGCTCAAGTCCAAGATCCTGGCGTCGGGTCTCACCGTGTCGCAGCTCGTTTCGACCGCCTGGGCGTCGGCGTCGACGTTCCGCCGCTCCGACAAGCGCGGCGGCGCCAACGGCGCGCGCATCCGGCTCGCCCCGCAGAAGGACTGGGAGGTGAATCAGCCGAAGCAACTGGCGACGGTGCTGCAAAAGCTCGAAGCGATCCAGAAGGAGTTCGGCGCCGGCGGCAAGAAGGTGTCGCTCGCCGACCTGATCGTTCTCGGCGGCTCGGCGGCGGTCGAAAAGGCCGCGAAAGACGCCGGCGTCGACGTGAAGGTGCCGTTCACGTCCGGGCGCGGCGACGCGACCCAGGCGCAAACCGACGTGGAGTCGTTCGCGCCGCTTGAGCCGCGCGCCGATGCCTTCCGCAACTATACGAGCAGCAAGCAGCAGTTCCTGGCGCCTGAGGAGGCGCTGGTCGATCGGGCGCAGCTCTTGACGCTGACCGGACCGGAAATGACGGTTCTGCTCGGCGGCCTGCGCGTGCTCGGCGCCAACGCCGGAGCGTCGAAGCACGGCGCCTTGACCCAGAAGCCGGGGACGCTGACCAACGACTTCTTCGTCAACTTGCTCGACATGGGGACGGAATGGCAGGCCCCGAATGCCGAGGGCGTGTACCAGGCCCGCGACCGCAAGACGAAAGAGGTCAAGTGGACCGGCACCCGTGTCGACCTGATCTTCGGTTCGCACTCGCAGCTTCGCGCCTTCGCGGAAGTTTATGCGTGCGCGGACGCCAAGGAGAAGTTCGGGAAGGACTTCGTGGCGGCATGGGCCAAGGTGATGAACGCCGACCGCTTCGATCTCGTCTGATCGCCAAAGCGGGCGGCAAACGGGGCGCGCACCAAGTCGCAGGCGGTGCGTGCGCGCCCTTCGAGCGTGATCGTTGGAGCTTGCTTCAGCGCCCCGATAGCGGCGAACGCCGTTCGATGCCGTTGGGCGGACCGCCGGCCGGAGCCGCCGCGCCGGCGAGGTTGCCGCCGCGGAACGAACGGCGCAGCAATTCCTGCCGCGCGGCATCGGCAAAGGACGGCGTCGGTGTCTCGGTGGCCGACGGCGGCCACGCGGCGGCGACTTCCGGTTTTTGCTCGTCGGCCCTTTCACCGTCCTGGCCGCGCCCGCCGGTGGTGGCGCCGCGCCAGCGCTCGATCACCGACATGATCAGGTCGCGCTGCATCGGCGCACTGGCATCGGCGCGTGTATTGCCGGCCGCCTCGCTATGCGGCCGCATGGCCACCGGCAACTCGCGAAAGCGCATGCGCGTCGGTATGCCGACGCCGTAGCCGAAGGTGAATACTTCGCGGGTGCCGAGCGAGGGGATGAAAGACAGCATGTCGTCGGAGGCGTCCGACACCGCCGAACGGATGAAGGCCTGGTCGCGATCGTTCGACAGCCGCATGACGAACAGCGTGCTGCACTGGGAGATGATCGTCGGATCGATCTCCGATGGCCGCTGCGTGACCAGCCCGAGATAGACGCCGTATTTGCGGCCCTCCCGCGCGATCCGAGACAGCGCGCGACGGGTCGGGCCGAAGCCGGCTTCGGGATCGGCGGGCGCGTAACGATGCGCCTCCTCGCATACGAACAGCATCGGCATGGCGCCGTCGCTCCACAGACCGAAGTCGAACGCCATGCGGGAGAGCACCGACACCACCGAGTCGATGACTTCGGCCGGAAAGCCGGCGAGTTGCATGATGGCGACCGGCTTGCCGTCGGGCGGCAGGCGAAACAACTGGCTCAACAGCTCCGGCATGACGTCACCGCCGAGATTGGCGTTGTCGAACATGAAGGAGTAGCGCGGGTGGCTCCGCAGCGCCTGAATGCGCGCGATCAGCTTGTGATAGACGGCCCGCGTCGAGCGGTTTTCCAGTTTGCCCATGCGCTCGTCGAGCAGCACCAGCAGATCTTCGATGCGATACGGCACCGGCGTGTCGGCGGTGAAGCCGCTGTTCTTCGGATCGCGCCGCTTGACCGCCCCCTGGCGATCATTGGCGCGGTATTGCAGATAGAGCGTCTTCGCCAGCGGGATGATGTCGGACAGGATTTCGCGTTCCTCGTCGGTGGCGGCACGGCCGCCGAGAAACGCTTCGACCGTTTCCTCGAAATTGAACAGCCAGAACGGCAGGCGCACATTGGCTGGGGAAAAAACCACGGCCTTGTCGCCGAAGCACGTGGCAAATTCGTTATGCGCGTCGATGAGGAAGATTCTCAAGTTCGGCCGCGTCGCGATGATCTGCTGCAGGACGACAACGACGCCGCTCGATTTGCCGACGCCGGTGGTGCCGAGCACCGCGAAGTGCCGGCTGACCAGATCGTCGATGTTGATATGCACGCCGATCTTGGGATTCTGCTGCAGATCACCGATATGGGCGCGGTCGTTGTTGACGGCGCCGTAGACGACGCGCAATTCCTGCTCGGTCATCAGGATCGCGCTGTCGCCGATCTTCGGATAATTGTCGATGCCGCGCTTGAACTGCACTGAATTGCCGGCGCCGGCGCCGATCTCGCCCAGCAGTTCGAGGCGGGCAATGCCTTGCCGGGAGCGTCCGGCGTCGAGGCCCGAAACCAGCGTTTCATTGATTTCCGAGACGACGCCGATGATCAGCGTGGAGTCGGTCATCAGGCCGAGAAACCGCCCCACCGTCGCATAATCGGTGTGTTGCGCGCCCTGCGCGTCTTTGGCGGCTTGCAGCGCGACGGTCGCCTTTGCCCCGGATATGGCGGTGACGCGCCCGACCGCTTCGCGCACACGCGGCGCGGAGGCGGGCGCGCTGATTTTAGCTTGCTCGTTGCTGGCGATCATTGTGACTTTGCTGTCAGGCGAAAATTTCAGACCGTTCAGCACCCTAGCCGAGGGCGGCATGCCGGTTTCTTAATATGGCGGCCACTTTGGAAGATTTGGTTAGGATGCCGTTTAGGAAGTTCCTAACAGTCGTGCGATGAGAAATTGTTTACCATCAACCGAGCGGCCAGATGCGCACGGCGTCGGCATCGATGTCGAAGCGGCAAGCGCTGCCGCGGGGTAGATCGAGGTAACCCACCGCCACTTCGATTTCTGCGTCACCGAAGCGGAGCGCGATCTGATGGCCGGAAGCGACACGGGTGACGGCTTCGACCACGCCCTCGTAACCGCCGCTGTCGCTCAGCCGTACGCGCGCCGGCGACACGGTCCAGCCGACGCGCGCGCCGGATGTGAGCACCGGACCGGCGACCTTGAGCACCGTGCCGGCGCCGACCGCGATGGCATCGCCGCCAACGGCAATACCCTCGGCTGCATGATCGGCGCCCAGCAGCCGCGCCACCGTTTCGTTGCTTGGGCGACGAAATACTGCGTCGGTCGCGCCGGACTGCAGCACGCGGCCATGCTCGAAGACAAGAATTTCGTCAGCCAGCATCGCCGCCTCCGCCGGATCGTGGGTGACGATGATGGTCGTGGCCGTCAGCTCGCTTTGCAGCGCCAGCATTTCGCGGCGCAGCCGCGTGCGCAGCGGCGCATCGAGCGCCGAGAACGGTTCGTCGAGCAGCAACAGCCGCGCCGGGCGCACGAGTGCCCGCGCCAGCGCCACACGCTGCTGCTGGCCGAGCGACAGGGCCTCCGGCCGCCGTCGCTCCAGCCCGCGCAGCCCGAGCTGATCGATCCAGCGCCGGGCCAGGGCGGGATCGGCTCCGGCCGGAAAGGCAAGCTGCTCGGCGATTGTGAGATGGGGAAACAGCGCATAATTCTGCGGCACATAGGCGACGCCGCGCAGCGCGGGCTCGAGCGCGGAAATCTCCCGGCCATCGAGCATGATGCTGCCGCGATCGCACCGCTCGATGCCGGCGATCATCTTGAGCGTCAGCGACTTTCCCGAACCGGACGGGCCGACGATGGCAAGACGGCGCGCTTGCGGCGCCCAGGCCACTTCGAGATCGAACTCGCCGAGCCGTCGCTCCAGCCGCAGCTTCAGATCGGCCACGGGCGTAGCGGCCTGGCGACGCGGCGGGATGTCCACCGGCACGGCCGGCAGCGCGCTCAAAGATGCGGCCGCGGCCGGCCGCGCTTGCGTCCGCCGGCCGGCGAGCGTGCTAAGCGCCATGACCAATACGGCGAGCGTCAATGTCGGCACGAGCACCGGCAGCATCGCCGGCAAGCCCTGCGAGCCGAACGCGACATAGGTGTAGACCGGCAGCGAATACGGATGGTAGGCGACCATGACGGTTGCGCCGAATTCGCCGAAGCCGCGCAGCCAGGCCAGCAACAGCCCGGACATGATCGCCGGACGCGCGATCGGCATGCTGACGCGGAAGAACACGTAGAGCGGGCCGCGCCCGAGTGTCGCGGCGACACCTTCGAGCCCCGGATCGATCGCGGCGAAAGCCGAGCGCGCGGCGATGATCAGAAACGGCGCGGCGACGAAGACTTCGGCCAGGACGATGCCGATAAAGCTGTCGGTCAGCGCGCCTGAGGTGAGGCGGCCGAGCGGCGTCGTGTAGCCGACCAGAAACAACAGCAATATGCCGCTGGCAAGCGGCGGCAACGCGAGCGGCAGCTGGACCAGAAAGCCCACCATTCCCATGGCGCGGCTCGACATCCGCGCCAATAAATAGCCGAGGGGGATGCCGCCAAGCGCGATGACAAAAGTCGCCAGCGTGGCGCTCGCGACGGAAGTCAGGCAGGCGCGCGTCAGCGCCGCGGTATCGACCGTCGACCAATCGGCCATCCCCGCCTGCTGCACGCCGGCAACAAGCGGGGCAATCAGGTAGATCGCAAGCAGTCCGGCAAGCCAGGGCAGCGGGACGGGAATACGACGTGTCGCGCTGCCTGGCTTCACTGGTCCCGATTCACTTGGCCTGATTGACGAGCGCTTGGACGTCCTTCGGCACGCTCGCGGCGTCGCCGGTCAACGTCAGTTTCTGCACGCCAAGCCCGTGCTCTTTCATCACGCTCCGGCCATCGCTGCCCAAGAGAAATGCGACGAACTTGTCGGCGCCGTCGGCATTGGGCGCATTGTGCAGGATCGTGACGGTGTAGACCGCCTTGGGGGCGATTTGCGGAGGCAGCGTGATTGTCGGAATCTTGGCGTCGGCGGTCTCGGTCGAATAGAAGAAGCCGACGTCGAGCTGGCCCGATTGCAGCCGGCCCAGCAGCGTCTCTTCCGGCAAGACCTGCGCCGCATTGTCCGGCGCGCCGATGACCTTCTCCGACAGCCCCGGGCTCTTGTAGAACGTCTCGGCCTGTTTCATCAGCGTCACCGTGAGAGCGCCTTTGGGATCGAGCTTGGGATCGGTGCGGCCGATCTTGATTCCCGGCTCCTGCAGCACTTGATACCACGGTTTCGATTTCAAATCGGCGGCAAATTTGCTCGATGCATTATAGCCGATGACCAGCGGCGATTGCGCAAACGTGATGTACCAATTCACCCAGTCGCCGTTCGCCGCGCCCATAAGATTGTCATTCACCTTGGGACTGGCGCTGACGAAGACATCGCCCTGGCGAAGCTTGCCTTTGATCTGATTGGCGAGCCCGCTGGAGCCGCCGGCAAAGCCCTGGAATGTGTCGCCGCTTGCCTTGTCGAAGGCCGGGCCGACGCCATGCTCCATCAGGTTCACCAGCGACCCGGCGTAGAGCACCGAAACCTTGCCGGCGGCGAACGCCGCTGGAGCCGGCAGGAGCGATAGGCCGGCCGCAAGCAGTGCCGCGCTTGGCACCAGAGCGAGACGGGACAATCGGCGAACGGGCTTGACGAGGGGACGCATGGGCTTCTCCTTCATTAGCTTTCGATGGTTTCAGTCTGCCGTCACGACAAAGGTGAGAGCGTGTGCTGTCGTGCTGCTGAGCTCGACGGTGAATGGCGCCGCGGCGAGCTCGAACTTCACGCTTTTGGCGATACCGGCGCAGCCGCTGGCGCCGCTGAATGCGGTCGATTGCAGCGTGTGGCCATTTTGAATGACATCGATCCAGGCCGGAGCCGAGAGCGTGACCCGGTAGGCGCCCGATTTTGGTACCGCAGCGGCTTTGATGAAGCCGGCATAGCTGTCGGCGGCTTTGGGCGTGCGCGACGGCGGCGCCGGCAGCTTGGCCTCGGCATAGGGGACAAGCCCGACCGCCACCGCCGCCGCAAACGGCTGCGTCAGGTCGGCGCCGGAAGGTTTTTGCGACGGCGATGCCAGCAACGCGCGCTCGTGGTCGAGCGGCCATTTGAATTTGTCGCAACCGACCGGCTCTTGCGCCAATGCTGGCGCAGCGGCCAGCAAGGCCATGGCAATGAGGACGGTTCTGATCATGGCGCGTGTCTAAGCGACGCCAATCATGACGTCGGAGGCCTTGATGACGACGATGGCCGCGCCGCCGGCCTTGAGTCCGAGCTCGTCGACGGCCTCATTGGTGATCGATGAGGTGATGACCTGGCCGGGCGCGATCTCGACCCGCACATGCGCGGTCGTCGCCCCCTTTTTGACCTCCAGGATTTTGCCTTTGATCTGATTGCGTGCGCTTAATTTCATGGAACGCCCTCAAAATAGCTGCCACGCGCGAAAAACCCTCGCGCATTGCGGTCAATGATTTGCGAAGGACAAGCTCCGGAGGGGCGTTCCAAAGCAATGCAGCCGCGCTTACGGCGCGTCAGTGTCGTTTTCGAGATTAGCAAGATTTTGGAGTGCCGCAAAGGGGCAACTGGCCGCCATATCGGCCGCTATACGACGCGGCTTCGGCGACCCGGGCTCGATTGCTGGCGCGTAATTACGAAATCGCGCAGTTGGCGAATGATCCGGCTATGCGGCTGGGCGGCAAACACATGGTTACTGGCCGCTGAAATCGTCGGCAGGGAGGGTGGCGCGGATTGGGCCAGCATCACAACTCCGGTCGGCTAAATGTTTCCGGTGAAATGCAGGATGACGTCGATAACCGTTCCGGCCGCGACGGCGAGGAATCGGGAAACGATGCCGAGGTTGAGCCCCAACTGAGCGCCCAGCAACGGCAACACGATGAATAGGCCGATCAGGATGACGAGCCCGTATGGCTCCAGCCGGGCGACGGGCGCAGCGAGCGCTCTGGGCAAAATGCCGACCAGGATGCGCCCGCCGTCAAGCGGCGGCAGCGGAAACAGATTGAATAGCGCCAAGACGACGTTGAGGATCAGCGCGTTTCTCAAATTGTCCGCCAGCCATTGCGCGCTCGTCGCCGGTAAATAGCCGACAATGTGGAATAACAACGCAACAAGAACGGCGAGCGCAATGTTCATGGCCGGACCTGCGGCCGCGACCAGCACCATGTCGCGTCGTGGTGAACGTAACGCCCGAAAATTGACCGGTACCGGTTTGGCGTAGCCGAACAGGAAAGGCGAGTGCGTCAAAAGCAAAATGCCGGGCAGCACGATCGTCCCAAATGGGTCGATGTGCTTGAGCGGATTGAAACTGACGCGGCCGAGCCGCCATGCCGTATCGTCGCCAAGCAGATAGGCGACGAAACCGTGCGCCGCTTCGTGAAAAGTAACGGCGATGATCACCGGGAGGGCCCAGATCGTCGCCAGATAAATCATGCCGCCAGCCACGGTCTCAATTCCCCATCGGTCCATTGGACTGCCCAGCCGGCGATAAAGCGGAGCAGTAGGCTTTATTTCGTCAAGGCCAATCGGCTAATGCGCGGCTGTCGCCAGCGGTTTGTCCGGCGCCGTAGCGGGCGCGTCTGCCGGGACGATTTGCGCGCGCAATGCCGCGATATCCGCTTCTTCGAGCGTCTCCTTCTGCAGCAGTATTTGTGCTGTTTGCTCGTGTACCGCCCGGTGCGCATTGACGATTTCGATGGCTCGGTCGAAGGCGTGCCCGACGAGCCCGCGAATGGCATGGTCCATGAGCCGCTCCGTCTCGTCGCTGAACTCCCGCGCATACGACGGCTGCGGCGTCGGCGTACCGATCATGGGCGGCCGCTCGCGCTCGTAGGCGACGTGACCGAGTTTCTTGTCCATGCCGTAGCGCAGCACCATGCTGCGCGCGGTATCGGTGGCCTTGACCAGATCGTCGGCGGCGCCGGTCGAAAGGTGTTGGAAGAAGATGTATTCGGCGGCGCGCCCGCCGAGCAGTACGGCCATGCGATTGGCCAGCTCTTCCTCCGTCATCAGGAAGCGGTCTTCAGTCGGCCGCTGAATGGTGTAGCCGAGCGAGCCGACCCCGCGCGGAATGATTGAGACTTTGTGCACCGGGTCCTGACCGGGCAACGCCATGGCGACGATGGCGTGGCCGAGCTCATGATAGGCGACGATGCGGCGCTCTTTGGGAATGAGCAGCCGGTTCTTCTTCTCCAGGCCGGCGACGATGCGTTCCACTGCGGCGGTGAAATCGGTCAGATGCACGCTGTCGGCGCCGCGTCGCGTCGCCAATAGCGCCGCCTCGTTGACCAGATTGGCAAGGTCGGCACCGGTAAAGCCCGGCGTCAGTTCGGCGATCTGCACCGGATCGACGTCGGTCGCAAGCACCGCTTTTTTCAGGTGCACCTGCAATATGGCGATCCGATCCTTCTTGTCGGGGCGATCAACAAGAATCTGGCGGTCGAAGCGGCCGGCGCGCAACAGCGCCGGGTCCAGTGTCTCCGGCCGGTTGGTGGCGGCGAGCAGGATGACGCCGATTGACGGATCGAAACCGTCGAGTTCCACCAAGAGCTGATTGAGCGTTTGCTCCTTCTCGGAATTACCGCCATAGGCGAACGCGCCGCGCGCGCCGCCGAGCGCATCGAGTTCGTCGATGAAAATGATCGCCGGCGCCTCCTTGCGCGCCTGCTCGAACAGGTCGCGCACCCGCGCGGCGCCGACGCCGACAAACATCTCGACGAACTCCGAGCCGGAGATAGAAAAGAACTTGACACCCGCCTCGCCGGCGACCGCGCGCGCCAGGAGCGTCTTGCCGGTGCCCGGCGGACCGATAAGGAGAATGCCCTTGGGAACGCGCGCGCCGAGGCGCCCGTAAGCCTTGGGGTCCTTGAGGAAGTCGACGACCTCCTTCAGTTCCGCCTTGGCTTCGTCCACGCCGGCGACGTCGGCGAATGTCGTTTTGGTGTTGTTCTCGACGTAGATTTTTGCCCGGCTCTTGCCGATCGCCATCAGGCCGCCGCCAAGCCCCTGCTGGCCGAAGCGCCGGATGACGAACAACCATAGCCCGAAGAACAAGGCGGTCGGCAGAACCCAGGACAGAATATCGGTCAGCAAAGTGCTCGGGATTTCACCGAAATAGATGACATGGTGCTTATCGAGCGCAGTCGCGAGATCGGGAGTGACGCGGGTGGTGACGAATTGCTTCAGCCCGCCCTTCTCCGGCTCCTTCAGCGTGCCTTCGATCGTGTTCTGCTCGATCCAGACTTTGTCAATCTTGTCCGCATCAAGCAGGGTCTGGAACTGGCTGTAGGGGATCGTCGTATATTCCTTATGCTGCTGGTACCAGCCCTGAATCAGCGAAAATGCGATGAAAGCGGCCACGAAGTACCAAATATTGAATGTGGTCTTGGGATTCATTTTTGCCTTGGAATCCTTTTTGGTCTTGGAATCTATTGGAGGGCGCAGCTGGTCAAAAAGCTCGCGGAACTTATCTCGAAATGTTCC
Source organism: Xanthobacteraceae bacterium (assembly GCA_049288525.1). Classification (GTDB taxonomy): domain Bacteria; phylum Pseudomonadota; class Alphaproteobacteria; order Rhizobiales; family Xanthobacteraceae; genus BOG-931. Next base: position 8,559 of record JBAQHW010000252.1, on the reverse strand, counting down.
CTTCTCTTCGCTCATCACAATCTCCACAGCGGGCCGGATGAATCCTGCAGGACAACTTTTCCAAGCCTTGAAACGGATCAAACTTCAACCCCGCATCATACTGCATTTCGTCACGCTCGCGTACGCCTGTGTTATCGTCCGAATAGTCTCGCGCCTGGTCAAGCGCCGATGGCGCGACAAAATTGCTGGCGCGGAATATTTTATTGGATGCCCATTCTCGCCGGCCCGGTCGCTGCGCCGGCCTTCGATAGCGCGCTGGATTGCCGCCGCCGGATGACGGAATTCTCCGTCTATTTCTTTCCTACCTTCAGCTTGAGCAGCGCGTCGGCGTTGCCGTGCGCGAGCTTGACCATATCGGCCGGCGACAAGGCAGCCTCGTCAAGGAATTTGCGCCCCGCGGCATTGGGCGCAAACGGATAATCGACCGAGAACAAGAGGCGATCGATGCCGAAAGTCTGCAGCGCGGCAATGAACGGCGGTTGGGTGAAAATTCCGCTGGTGGTGAACCAGACCTGATCGTGAATGGCGCGTGTGATCGGCCGCTGCAAATGGCCGACGTCGTGCTGAAAGACGTCGTCGATGCGCGCCATCATCATCGGCAGCATCTCGCCCATATGCCCGACGATGAGTTTGAGCTTCGGATGCTTGTCGAGCGTACCGGCGACCACCATGCGCAACAGATGCACGGCGGTCTCCGAATGCCAGCCCCAGCCGGCGGTTTCCAGCACGCGCGCGGCGCCCTCGGGCAGGCTGGAGAAGTAGGCGAGGCGTACCGGCTCCGGCGGGATGTGCGGATGAATGTAGACCGGAACGTCGAGCTCGACCGCGGCAGCGAGCAGCCCGTCATAGCGCGGATCGTCGAGGAAGCGGCCTTCGGTGGTGCCGTTGACCATGGCGCCGAGAAAGCCGAGCTCCTTGACCGCGCGGCGCAACTCGACAGGAGTGGCGTCCGGGTTTTGCATCGGCAGATTGGCGAAGCCGGCAAAGCGATCCGGATGGCTGGCGATCGCCTTTGCCAGGTGGTCGTTGGTCTCGCGCGCCATCGCCACGCCGTCGGCTCCTGGCACGAGGTCGGCGCCGGGGCCGGCGACCGAGAGTACCTGCACCGTGATGCCGGTTTCATCCATCGATTTGAGGCGGCGCTCGCCGATCTCCGGCAACAGCTCCATCGGATTGACCGCGCCGGGCGTTATATTTCGCGGCCGGAAGCCGCGCGCACCGATCACCTTCGGATCGATGCGCTTGGCCATGGCCGGAATTGAAAAGTGCTCCTCAAGTGCGACGGTACGCATAGGCGGTCTCCTCCAATGACCGCGGTGTTGTTGCATTGCCGGCGCGCCCGGGCAAGCGCGAGCGGCGATTGAGGCAAGGGCGTATCGCCATGCTATGCTGCTGCGATGACATGTTTTCGGTGCCGACAATGATCCGTGCCGCAATCGTCGGGCTCGGCCGCTGGGGCCGCTCGCTGGTCGACGCCGTTGCCGGCAAGAGCGATGACATTCGGTTCGTGCGGGCCGTGACCCGCACGCGCGCAATGGCCGAGGATTTTTGCCGCGAGCGCGGCATCGTGCTGGCGGACAGCTACGAGGAGCTTCTGCAGGCGCCGGATATCGACGCCGTCGTGTTGGCGACGCCGCACAGTCGGCACGAGGCGCAGGCGCTCGCCGCCATTGCCGCGAACAAGCATATTTTCGTCGAAAAGCCGCTGACGCTCGATCTCGCCAGTGCCCGGCGGGTGGCCGACGCTGCCGGCAACGCCGGACTGGTGCTCGCCGTCGGCTTCACCCGGCGCTTTCATCCCGGCATCGGCGAGCTGCGAACGCGCCTGCGCGCCGGCCGGCTCGGCAAAGTGGTCGCCATGGTGGCGCAGCACACCACCTCGACCGCCCAATTCGTCGCCGCGGATAATTGGCGGGCGTCGGCCGATGAGGCGCCCGCTGGCGCGTTCACCGCGGTCGGAGTCCATTCGCTCGACCACATGATCGAATTCGCCGGGCGCGTGCGCGACGTGCGCTGCATTACCGCGCGCAATTATCCGGGCCCATCGGACGATACGACGACGGTGATGCTGCGCTTCGAATCCGGCGCAAGTGGCTTATTGTTTTGTTCGGTGGCGACCGCGACCAATTTCGAGTTCACCGCCTACGGCACCGAAGGCTTGGCCGAGATTTCCCGCTACGATCTGACAAAGTTTCGTTTTGTGCCGGGTTCGACGCGCGCCCCCGCCGGCACCGTTGTGGCGCCGACGGACGAGATTTTAGAGTTCACCGGAGTCGACATGCTGCACGCCGAGATGACGGCCTTCGCCCGTGCGATCGCCGATAATCGGCCTTATCCAATACCGATTGCCGAGGTCTTGCACGGAATGGCGGTGTTTGATGCTGTGGTGGAATCGGCCAGGGACGGCAAGATCGTTGCTATCAGCAACTGATTCTCGGCGCGGCATCAGCGTCGGCGGGCCGGCTTTTCCATTTGTTAAGGCTGTCAGCTCGCCGTCACAATCGGCCGGGCCCGGTCTTGCGAAGCAGCCCTCTTGCCGCTAAATAAGTGGATCGAGTTTTCGGCCGAATGACTTGGCCTTGCAGCGACTGATAAACGCGCCTGACTGACGATCTTTCACCAAAATCTCGAGCTAACCGAGCCGGGCACATTCGCCCGGCTCATATTGACATGCCTATGAGGAGAGACCCGTGGATAACGGTACCGTGAAGTGGTTCAACGCGCAGAAGGGTTATGGATTCATTCAACCCGAAGGCGGCGGTAAGGACATATTCGTTCATATCAGCGCCGTCGAGCGCGCCGGTCTTCGCGAGTTGAGGGAAGGCCAACGCGTATCCTTCGAAGTCGTGACGGACCGCAAGACCGGAAAGTCGGCCGCCGAAAATCTGAAGACCATGTAACCTGAGAGCCCGGACGGCAGCAGTGCAATCCGGGCTTTTCATTGCCATTTTCGATTTGCTGCAACCTCGGGCGTGAACCGACGCTTGAGGAAACAGGCCGGGCCGCTGTCGTTTCTAAGCTCAGGACGTCCGCCCGCCGACTAAGACAGCGTCTGCACAATCAGCACGACATTGAGGCCGAGCACCACGGCGGCGGCAACCGCGGTTGCGGCGCGCGTCAATCCGCTGTTAGCGAAAGATCCCATGATGTCGGTGCGGCTGGTGAAGAGGATCAGCGAGATCATCGGCAACGGCAGCGCCAGACTCAAGACCACCTGGCTGATGACCAGAGCATTCGTCGCATTGGCGCCAAGCGCGACAACGACGAAAGCCGGGGCCATGGTGACGAGCCGCCGGATGACGACCGGAATGTGAAATCCGATGAAGCCCTGCATGATCATCTGGCCGGCCATGGTGCCGACCGCCGAGGCGGAAATGCCGGAGGCGATCAGCGACACCAAAAAGACGCCGGCCGCGGCGGAGCCGAGGAGCGGCGTCAAGGTGTGATAGGCGGTTTGGATTTCCGCCACATCGGGATGGCCGGCATGGAACGCGCCCGAGGCCATCATCACCATGGCCATATTGACCAGGCCGGCGACGGAGAGGGCGATGACTACTTCCCAATTCGAAAACCGCAAGATCGCGCGGCGCTCTTTGTCGTCGCGACCCGGCACGCGCGCCTGGGTGAGACCCGAATGCAGATAGATCGTGTGTGGCATGACCGTCGCGCCGATAATGCCGACGGCGAGCAGGAGCGCCTCGGCGTCGGGAATTTGCGGAGTTACGGTGTGGAACGCGGCGGCCGCCCAATCGACCGGGGCGATGAACATCTCGACGAGGTAGCAAAGACAGATCACGCCGACGATCGAGCCGATGATGAGCTCCAGCGGCCGAAAGCCAAATTTTTCGCACATCAATAGCCCGTAGGTGACGATCGCCGTGACGACCATGCCGGCGAGCAGCGGCAGATGCAGCAGCAGAGACAAGCCGATTGCGCCGCCGAGGAACTCAGCAAGATCGGTCGCCATGGCGGCGATTTCGCTCACGCCCCACATCGCGGCCACCACCGGCTGCGGAAAATGATCCCGGCAGTGTTCGGCGAGGTTCTTGCCGGTGACGATGCCGAGCTTGGCGGAGAGCCCCTGGAACAGCATCGCCACGACATTGGCGACAACCACGACCCACAAAAGTCCGTAGCCGTATTTCGCGCCGGCCTGAATGTTGGTGGCGAAATTGCCGGGGTCCATATAGGCGATCGAGGCGACAACCGCCGGCCCGGCGAAGGCGAGTACCGCGCCGACACCGCCGCGTCCGATAAGGGCCGCACGCGCGGTGGCGACCGTGCGCTCGGTGAGCGACGCCGGCCGGCCGGCCGCAGCATTCGCCGTCGGACCAGCGGCTGTCGGGCGATTTGCCGTGGCGCGATTTGCCGTGGCGTCAGTCACCGCGTCCGGCCTCATGCAGCACTAACACGAAAATGTAGCATTGGTTACAGTATAGGCATTCTTACCTGATAGTCAACGGCTATAAAGTGTAGCCAATACTACACTTTGACACCTTAAGGAAAATGTGGTCTCGGCAGGCCCGGAGCGCATCGTTGCGCGGACACGGGCAGGCCGGGTGTAATTGCAGATGGGCAAGCTTCCTGCGGAAGGGACCCAAGCACGCCGTTTCGGCAAGACGCGGTCGGCGCAGTCGACCGCGCTGTTGGAGGATTATGCCGAGTTGATCGCCGATCTGCTCGACGGGGAAGGGGAGGCCCGGCCGACCGACATTGCCCGCCGGCTTGGCGTCTCTCACGCCACCGCGATCAAGACCATTGCCCGGCTAAAGCGCGCCGGCCTCGCCACGGCGCGGCCCTATCGCGGCGTGTTCCTGACCGAAAAGGGCCACGCGCTGGCCAACCGGGTCCGCGTACGCCATCGGCTGGTGGTGGACGTCTTATTGGCGCTGGGCGTACCGACCGAAGCCGCGGAAGCCGACGCCGAAGGCATCGAGCATTACGTCTCGGAAAACACGCTGAAAGCCTTCGCACAATTTCTGAAGGGTCGGGAGTGAAGATTTCCTCATCCGCTCACTCCCGCAGAAGCGGGAGTCCGGAACGCTTTGATAAATAGCTGGATTGAACTGGATCCCGCTTGCGCGGGCATCAGCGGGTGGTGACTTACGCCACCTGCTCCGTCAGCGCGTTGACAATGCCGTCGACGACCTCTTCGACCATGGTCTTGTCGTCGCCTTCGCCCATCACGCGGATTACCGGCTCGGTGCCGGACGGCCGGATGACCAAACGGCCGTGGCCGTTGAGGCGGCTTTCCGCGTCCGCGATCGCCGAGCGCACCTTGGCATGTTCGAGCGGTTTGCCGCCGCGATAGCGCACGTTGCGTAAAATCTGCGGCAGCGGCTCGAAGCGGTGGCAGACTTCGGAGACCGGCTTGTTCTTCTTCTTTACGACCGCGAGCAATTGCAGCGCGGCGATGAAGCCGTCGCCGGTGGTCGTGTAGTTCGATAGAATGATGTGCCCGGACTGCTCGCCGCCGACATTGTAGCCGTGCTGGCGCATGTGTTCGAGCACATAGCGGTCACCGACCGGCGTGCGAACCAGCGACAATTTCAGCGACTGCAAGTAGCGCTCGAGACCGAGATTGGACATCACCGTGCCGACGATGCCGGGCTTGGTCAAAAGATTGTCCGCCGCCCAACTCTCGGCGATCACCGCCAGCAATTGATCGCCATCGACCAGATGGCCGTGCTCGTCGGCGATGACCACGCGGTCGGCATCGCCGTCGAGCGCGAGCCCGACGTCGGCACGCATCTCCCGTACTTTGCGGCACAGGGCATCCGGCGCGGTCGAGCCGCACTCGTGGTTGATGTTGAAACCGTCGGGCTCGACTCCGATCGCGATGACGTCGGCGCCAAGCTCCCAGAGCGCGTCGGGCGCAACGCGGTAAGCGGCGCCATTGGCGCAATCGATCACGACGCGCAAGCCTTCGAGCGATAGGTTGCGTGGCATGGTGCGTTTGGCGAATTCGATGTAGCGATCGTGCACGCCATCGATGCGCTTGGCGCGGCCGAGATCGGCGCTCCTGGCCAGGCGCTTGGTCATGTCGGCGTCGATCAGCTCTTCGATTTTGTGCTCGACTTCGTCGGACAGCTTGTAGCCGTCAGGTCCGAACAGCTTGATGCCATTGTCGTCGAACGGATTGTGCGACGCGGAGATCATGACACCCAGATCGGCCCGCATCGAGCGCGTCAGCATGGCGACGGCCGGCGTCGGCATCGGTCCGAGCAGCAGCACGTCCATGCCGACGGAGGTGAAGCCGGCGACCAAGGCGGTCTCGATCATGTAACCGGAGAGCCGGGTGTCCTTGCCGATGACGACGCGATGGCGGTGCTCGCCGCGGCGGAACACGAGGCCGGCCGATTGTCCAACCTTAAGCGCCAATTCCGGCGTGATCACGCCATTGGCGAGGCCCCGAATCCCGTCGGTCCCGAAATACTTGCGAACCATGATAAAGGGCCCCAACCGCCTCGCTCCACGCAAGCGATATTAGCCCGTTCCCGGTCGCAACCGCTTCAAAAAATGTTTGGTAATCTTACCGATCCGGATAATTATCTATTCACAATATTCGCCTGCCAGATCAAGCGGATACACACTTTCGCTCAAGCGGCTCAGCGCTTTTGCAACTCGTTCTTATCGTGCACATTGCTGGGAGGCTGAACGACCGACACCGGATCGGAGCCCGGAAAGGTCTCCTCCAGGCCGACGTCCAAAGCGTCGTCGAGCTTCTCTTTGCGCTGTTGTCGGCGCCGCTCTTCTTCGCTCCGCCTGTCCTCGCCGGTCTGGCGCCGGTCTGCCTGCAGCGATCGATTCCTGCTCGATTCGTCCATGGCCCGCGCCTCCACACGCGCACGGCAACAAAACCCGACGTTTCGTTGGATAACGGTTGGAGCCGGCGGCAGTTCCTTGCCGGGCCAAGGACGACGGCCGGCTTTGTGTTATCAATTCCCGGCGGCAATGCCCGGGAAACGCTCATGACCATCATGACAAAGACGATGACCTGCATCGAAGATTTGCGGCAGACTTATCACCGCAAGGTGCCGCGCGCCTTCGTCGACTACTGTGAGTCGGGGTCCTATGCCGAGGAGACGTTGCGCGCCAACCGCGCCGATCTCGATCGCATCCGGCTGCGCCAGCGCATCTTGCATAACGTCGCCAGCCGCAGCGCCAAGACCACGATCCTGGGCGAGCCGGCATCGTTGCCGCTGGCGCTGGCGCCGGTCGGGCTGACCGGCATGCAGTACGGCGACGGTGAGATATTGGCCTGCCGCGCGGCGCAGCAGGCGGGAATTCCGTACACGCTGTCGACGATGTCGATCTGCTCGATCGAGGACGTCGCCGCCGCCGTCGGCAAGCCGTTCTGGTTTCAGCTCTATGTGATGAAGGATCGCGGCTATATTCGCGCGCTGATCGAGCGCGCCGCGGCGGCAAAATGCAGCGCCCTGGTTCTCACCGTCGACCTCCAGGTCATCGGCCAGCGTCACAACGATATCAGGAACGGCATGAGCGTGCCGCCCCAGATCCGCATCAAAAATCTGCTCGATATCGCCACCAAGCCGGCCTGGGCGGTGGGCATTGCCCGCGGCAAGCGCAAGACCTTCGGCAACATCGCCGGCCATTACCCCGGCATGTCGAACGTGACGGTGCTATCGAAATGGATCGCCGATCAGTTCGATGCGACGCTCAACTGGAAAGACGTCGAGTGGATCAAAAGCCTGTGGCCCGGAAAATTGATCCTCAAGGGCATTCTCGATGTCGAGGACGCCCGCATCGCCGCGCAGAGCGGGGCGGCGGCGCTGGTGGTGTCCAATCACGGCGGCCGCCAGCTCGACGGTGCGCCGTCTTCGATATCGGTGCTGCCGGCGATTGCCGACGCCGTCGGGTCGCAGATCGAAGTGATGTTCGACGGCGGCATCCGTTCCGGTCAGGATCTGATGCGGGCGCTGGCGCTCGGCGCCCGCGCCTGCATGAGCGGGCGGGCCTATATCTACGGGCTCGGCGCCGGCGGGCAGGCGGGCGTGGCGCGCGCCATCGAAATCATCCGCAACGAACTCGATATCACCATGGCGCTGATGGGGATCAACAGTATCGCCGACATCGATCGCCGCGTGATCGCCGCGATGTAAGGCTGTTGCGTTCCCGGCCTGATTAACCGGCCGTGAACCTTGTTTGGTCACCGGCCGACCTTATGAATTTATGAAGCGGCCAGATGGAACTTTTGCGATCGCTGCGTTTTAAGCGGTTGGGGTGGGGGACTTCAGCACACAGCAAAGTCCTCACCGATGCGGCCAGCGGGTCGCGACAAGGAGGAAAGACATGCGCAAGATTCTTATGGCTGCAGCTATCGTTTCCGCCACGGCTTTCGCGATGCCGAGCGCACACGCCGACATGGTCGGTGCGGCGGCGGGTGCTGGTACCGGGCTTCTGATCGCTGGGCCGCCCGGCGCGGTGGTCGGCGGCGTCGTTGGCGCGGTTTGGGGCAAGCCGTTTTGGGGCCCATCGATCAGCAGGGGCCATTGCTGGACCGATAATAGTTTCCATCGCCATTGCAGGGATTGGCAC
>JBAQHW010000251.1:0-11754 GCA_049288525.1 Xanthobacteraceae bacterium | reverse complement strand
GTATGTGCGCCTTGTCGGCGCTGATCTGGCGCAGCGTGGCCAGGCGAAAGCCGTAATCGGTCGGCTCGACCTCGATGCGCGGCCGCGGAAATTCCCGCATGATCCGCGTCATCGGCATTTCCGAATCGTTGGACTTGTCCCGAAACATCTTGCCGTAGCCTTTGTCCGGATTTTCGTCCTCGAAGAAACGGTGCAGGAACGAGGTATGCGCCGGGTCGATGCCGACTTCGAGCGATTGCAGCCAGTTGCAATCGATCATGCCCTTGAAGGCGAAGGTGTGCGTCGACGGCGCAACAAAGCAGTCGAAATGCGGCATCGGCGGCGGCTCGCCCGGGCCGAGATAAGCGAACAGGATGCCGCTCTTCTCGACGACCGGATAGGACTTTTGCCGGATATTGGCGCACAGGTTGCTGTCATCCGGCTCCGCCGGTGTTTGCAGGCAGCGGCCCTTGACGTCGAACAGCCAGCCGTGGAACGCGCAACGCAGTCCGCCGTCCTCGAGCCGGCCGAACGCGAGATCGGTGCCGCGATGCGGACAGTGGCGGCCGATCAGGCCATAGCGGCCTTGATCGTCCTTGAAGGCGACGAGATCCTCGCCGAACAGACGCACCGGCTTGACCGGCCGATTGCCGGCGAGTTCGTCGACCAGCGCCGCCGGCTGCCAGTAATGCCGCAACAGATGGCCTACGGGGGTGCTGGCCGCAGAGCGGGTGATCAATTCATTTTGTTCGGCGCTGAGCATCGGTGGTAATCCGTCGGCGGCACTAGCTGGGCGCGGCCAAGCCTCGGCCGCATTATCTACCTATACGATGATCGCCGCCCCGCCGGAAGCGCCGCCGCCGCGGAACCGGCAATCGGAAGGGAGACGACAATGCGTCCGGGCCTCGTCTTCGCCGTCATCTGGATCGGCTGGATCGTCAGTTGGATCGCCGCGGCATTCTGGTCGGCGCGCACCGAGAAGCGCATCGCCACCTTGCCGGTTTGGGTCTCCCGCGTGGCGGTCGTTGCCGGTGCGGTCCTGCTCGCGCATTCGACGCGCCGGCTTATGCACGAGCCCAGGCTTTGGCACGTGGGCTATGACGGCGCCTATGCACTTGCCGGTGTCACGCTCGCCGGCATTCTGTTTGCCTGGTGGGCGCGGATTCATCTTGGCCGGCTTTGGTCGGGCACCATCACGCGCAAGGAAGGCCATCATGTGGTCGACACCGGCCCCTACGCGCTGGTTCGCCATCCGATTTACACCGGACTGATAACCGCGATCGTCGCGAGCGCGGCCGCGCAAGCAACCGTAACCGGCCTGATCGGCGCGGCGCTGATTGCCTTCGGATTATGGCTCAAGGCACGGGTCGAAGAGGATTTTCTGACCGCCGAGCTCGGCGCCGAGGCTTACGGCGCGTACCGCCGGCGCGTGCCGATGCTGGTGCCGTTTCTGCCGGTTGGCTGAGCGGGCGGCGAAAATCTCAGCGGCCTGACGTGATCGTGCCGCGCTCGGTCAGAACGAGCCACTGCCCGTCCTGGCGCTTGATGGAATCGATGCGGCCGATGCCTGGCAGCGTGCTGCCTTCACCGACGTCGAACATGCTGCCGTAGCGGTTCTGCACCAGGGCGCGGCCGCTCTGCACGTCCTGCACGATCCAATCCTGCAATATCCGGTCCGGAATTTTCGGTGCCGCCATGGCCTGCACCACCGCCGGCGCCAGCGCCGGCGCGATCGAACCGGTAACCTCTTTCGCCGCGGCGCGTTGATCGAACTTGTCGAACCGATCTGACAGCTTGGCCAATTGCGTCGACGTGCTTCTCGTCGTGGTATCGAGATTGCTCTTGATCGACGCGAGCTCGGTCAGTTGCAGCTTCATCTCGCGCATCGCGTCGGTCGACAGTCCGACGCCAGCCGCCGCGGGTTGCGCCGCAGGCGACAGAAACCGCACCATGCCGGTGCCTGACAGCGAACCGACGAATGACCCAAAGGCAGCGGCAAAAGCGACCGAGGCCGCCAGCATCAAAAAACGCGAGGAGTGCTGCAGCGGCGCCGGGGCGGCGGCTTCGTGCGTGCTCTCACCCGTCGTCTCGTCAACAACCTCTTCGTCAACGTCTTCGGCCCCTGCGCCAAGTTTCGGCGCCAGCACCATCGGCAGATTACGGATCACGGCTTCGCTCCCACTTTGACTGGCGGCGTCAACGCGCGCCTTGTCATTGTCGTCGGCAGGCTCGCTTGGGTTCTCGGCCACGATCGATCTCCGCGCGTTACGGTTGACCAGTCGTTAAGCGCGTTTGGTTAGCGTTTGGTTACCGCTCGCCGCTCGGTGCGGCCAGTTCAAGACTGGCTGCGTTAGGCCGAGATTCTTCAGGCCAAAGTTTATTCAGAGCAGGCCGTTTTCGTGCGCAAGATCGCGCAGCGACGCCTCAGGGCGCGCGCCCATGTGCTGGATGACCTCGGCGGCGGCCAGCGCGCCGAGGCGGCCGCAGGTGCGGTCGTCGGCGCCGCTCGCCACGCCGAACAGGAATCCGGCCGCGAACAAGTCGCCTGCTCCGGTGGTATCGACGACGCGCGCGACCGGGAATGCCGACACTGCTTCGGCGGCATCACCGCCGACGACCACGCAACCGTCGGCGCTGCGCGTCACCACCGCGACGTCGATATCGGCCCGCAGCGCCGCCACCGCGGTGTTGAAATCCGAGGTCTGGTAAAGGCTGTGCAGCTCGGCCTCATTGGCGAAGATCAGATCGACCGTGTGCGAGCGCATCAATTGCAGAAATTCGTCGCGCCAGCGGCCGACGCAAAACGCATCCGACAACGACAGGGCCACTTTGCGCCCGGATTGATGGGCGATCTTCGCCGCCTTAAGGAAGGCCTCCTTGGCGTTTTTCGGATCCCACAAATAGCCCTCGAGATAAAGGATGGCGCTCGCGGCGACCGTGTCAGCGTCGATGTCGGCCGGCTGCAGGTCCTGGGCGGCGCCGAGATAGGTATTCATGGTGCGTTCGCCGTCGGGAGTGACCAGCACATAGCAGCGTCCGGTCGACGGCCCGGCGGCGGCCGGCGTGGTCGGAAAGCTCACGCCCGCAGCACGAATGTCGTGGCTGTAGGCGCGGCCGAGCCCATCGTCCTTGATCTTGCCGATAAATGCGGTGCGGGCGCCCAGCGAAGCCAGCCCGACGATGGTATTGGCCGCGGAGCCGCCGGAGGTTTCGACGGCCGGCCCCATGGCGTCGTAGATCGAGAGTGCCCGCGCCTCGTCGATCAGCGCCATCGTGCCTTTGTGCATGCCCTGCGCGATCAGAAAACCTTCCTCGGCGCGAGCGATCACGTCGACGATGGCGTTGCCGATTCCAAGCACGTCGTAGCGGGCGGATGTCATGTTGGCGTTTGGCCCATGTTCGAGTCCGGCCTATGTCGCGGCGGGGACGCGCACTATAGCGGCCGCCTCTTGCGGGGCAAGGCGCGGGCGTGGCATTGGACCGGCGCGGAGGCCCTTCATGGCATTCAAACAACTGGTCTTCTCGGGGGTGCAGCCCACCGGCAACCTGCACCTCGGCAATTATCTCGGGGCCATCAAGCGGTTTGTCGAACTGCAGGACACGTTCGAGTGCATCTATTGCGTCGTCGATATGCACGCGATCACTGTGTGGCAGGACCCCACCGAGCTGTCGCATACCATTCGCGAAGTGACCGCCGCCTTCATCGCCTGCGGCATCAACCCGCAAAAGCACATCGTTTTCAATCAGAGCCAGGTCGCCGAGCATGCCGAGCTGGCCTGGGTGTTCAATTGCGTCGCCCGTCTCGGCTGGCTCAATCGCATGACCCAGTTCAAGGAGAAAGCCGGCAAGGATCGCGAGAATGCCTCGGTCGGTCTATATGCTTATCCGACGCTGATGGCGGCCGACATTCTGGTGTATCGGGCAACCCATGTGCCGGTCGGCGAAGACCAGAAACAGCACCTCGAGCTGTCGCGCGACGTAGCGCAGAAATTCAACAAAGACTATGCGGACTCGATCCGGCAGAAGGGCTTCGGCGACGCCCTGTTCCCGCTGCCCGAACCGCTGATCACCGGCGAGGCGACGCGAGTCATGTCGCTGCGCGACGGCACCAAAAAGATGTCGAAGTCGGATCCGTCCGACCAGTCACGCATCAATCTCACCGACGACGCCGATGCCATCGCGCTCAAGGTGCGGCGCGCCAGGACCGATCCGGAGCCGCTACCGAGCGAGGAGAAGGGCCTGGCGACGCGCCCCGAAGCCGATAACCTCGTCGGCATCTATGCGGCGCTGGCAGGAGCCAGTCGCGCCGGCGTGCTGGCGCAATTCGGCAATGCGCAGTTTTCGACGTTCAAGACGGCGCTGACCGATCTCGCGGTGGCTAAACTCGCCCCGATCGGCGCGGAGATGAAGCGGCTGCTCGCCGATCCCGCCGCCATCGATGCCGTGCTGGCGGATGGCGCGGCGCGGGCGCGAAAAATCGCCGGTCAGACCATGAATGCGGTAAAGGACGTGGTCGGTTTCGTGCGCTCGTGACCGGCCCTTGAACTTCCAAGGCAATTCGCCACGTATTAGGATAGTTGTGAAATAGCTCCGGTGGCCGCAAGAGCGGCTTTGGGCCATACTATTTTGGGCCCTACGTGATGGAGACGCCAAAATGTTCATCCAGACCGAAGTAACGCCAAATCCGGCGACGCTGAAATTCCTGCCCGGACAGACGGTGCTGGAGGGCGGCACCCTCGATTTTCGCGATTCCGCCCAGGTCTCGCAGTCGCCGCTCGCCGAACGGCTGTTCGGCATTGGCGGCGTCAGCGGCGTGTTCTTCGGCTCCGATTTCATCACCGTGACCAAGAGCGATGGTGAATGGCAGCAGCTCAAGCCGATGATTCTCGGCGCCATCATGGAACACTACATGTCTGGAGCGCCGCTGGTGAACGGCGGCGGCGCGGAAGCAAGCGATGGCGAGGAGTTTTTCGATGCCGCCGATGCCGAGACCGTGGCAACGATCAAAGAGCTGATCGAAACCCGCGTGCGCCCGGCGGTCGCCAATGACGGTGGCGACATCACCTTCCGCGGCTTCAAGGACGGCGTAGTATTTCTCAACATGAAAGGCGCCTGCTCGGGGTGCCCGTCGTCGACCGCAACGCTGCGTCACGGCATCCAGAATTTGCTGCGCCATTTCATTCCGGACATCACCGAGGTCCGGCCCGTCTAACCGCTTCGCGACCGGCCGGCCGAAGGCTGGCATGAAATGCAAGGCTGGCATGAAATGACTGGCCATGCGCGTTCTCGCCATTGATACGGCGCTGGCAGCCTGCTCTGCGGCTGTGCTCGACACGGCTCATAGCGCTCATGACGACGGCATCGTCGCCAGCGAAAGCCTGCCGATGACGCGCGGGCATGCCGAAGCGCTAATACCGCTGATCGCGCGGGTGCTGAAAAGCTGCGGTCTGGCGGTCGGCGACCTCAACCGCATCGTAGTGACGACCGGGCCGGGCAGTTTCACCGGCCTGCGGGTCGGCATTGCGGCCGCGCGCGGATTTGCGCTCGCCGCCAAGATTCCGGCTATCGGCGTATCGACGCTGTCCGCCTACGCCGCGCCCTATCTTGGCGCCAATAGCAGGGCCCCGCTCATCGTCGCGATCGATGCGCGGCATGCGCATGCCTATTTGCAAATTTTCGACGCCGGTGGACGGACTGTTATCGCACCGCGGCTTGCACCCTTGCAGGACGCCGTCCGCGCGGCCTCTGAGTCGCCGGCCTGCATTGTCGGCTCGGCGGCCAGAGCGATCGCCGAAGCATTGTCCGGCACTGCGCCGAAGCCGCTGACCGTGGATGACACCGCCGCGCCGGACATCCATTGGGTGGCGCAGATCGGCGCCATCGCACCCGAAACGGCGACGCCGCCGAAGCCGCAATATTTGCGTGCTCCCGACGCGCAACCGCAGCACGCCGCCTCGCTGCCGCGCCGATGATGAACTTCGTCGCCCGCTGGTTCGCGCGCGGCGCGCCTGCTTTCGTTGACGCGCACCCCTCCGACTCTGCAGTGATCGCCGCCGTGCACGCCGCATCATTCCAGCGCGGGTGGGGCGAGGATGAGATCTACCGGCTTCTGATCGAAAGCAATGTCGTCGCCGATCGTGCGGTCAAAGGCGGCGGATTGATCGGCTTTATCTTGTCGCGCCGGGCCGCCGGGGAAGCCGAGATTCTTTCGGTTGCTATCGCGGCCCGTTGGCGCGGCCGCGGGCTGGCGCGGCCGCTTCTTGACCGGCATCTGCGCCGGCTCGCCGGGCTCGGCGTGACTTCGGTGTTTCTTGAGGTCGACGAGCATAATGCGCCGGCCACGCGGCTTTATCGGCGCGCTGGGTTTCGCGAGGTCGGCCGGCGCCGCGGCTATTATGAGAGCGGCGCTGCGGCGCTGGTGCTACGCCGCGATCTTGGCTGAGATTTTAGCTGCGATCTTTGGCCGATATCTTGGCTGACGCACCACTCACAATTCGGCTAGGATTAAGGCCGGCCCCGAAAAATCGGGCCACACGGGAGGAATAGCCATGACGGCCACGCGATTTTGGCGCGGCGTGCAGACGCCTGCCCTGGCGCTCGTCGTTTCTTTGCTCATTGTTTCTTCGCTCGCCGGCTTCGCGCGCGCCCAGGGCCCCGGATTTCCCGACCATCCGATCAAGATGGTCGTCGGCTTCGCCGCCGGCGGCAGTACCGACGTCGCCGCTAGAATCGTAGCGCAGAAGATGTCGGAGATTCTCGGCCAATCGGTTCTGGTCGAGAACCGCGCCGGCGCGAGCGGACTCCTCGCCGCCGAAGATGTCGCCAAGTCGCCGCCGGACGGCTACACGCTGATGATGGCGAGCCAGACCGTGCTCGCGGTTGCACCGCAGCTCTATCGCAAGGCGACGGTCGATCCGATCAAGGACTTCACGCCGGTGGCTTATTGCGGAGCCTCGCCACTGGTGCTGGTGGTCAATCCGTCTTTTCCGGCGCACACCACGGCCGACGTTATCGCGATGGCCAAGGCCAGTCCGGGCAAGATCATATTCGGCACCGGCGGTGTCGGCACAACGCCCCACATTGCATCGGAGATGTTTCAACACGCCGCCGGTATCAAGATGACCCACGTGCCCTATCGCGGCGAAGCCGGTGCGATCAACGATCTTGTCGCCGGGCAAATTCCGGCAATGTTCGCCAATCTTTCGGCGATCATGGGCCAGCTCAAAGCCGGCACGGTGCGCGCGATTGCCGTCACCAGCCCGCAGCGTTCGCCGCTGGCGCCCGACGTGCCGACGGTTGCGGAGACATTGCCCGGCTTTGCCGCTGAAACCTGGTTCGGCCTCATTGCGCCGGCGGGTACGCCCCATGACATTATCGCCAAGCTCAATGCAGCGGCGCTGCAGGCGCTGGCGAGCGCCGACACCAAAAAACGCTATGCCGACCTCGGCATGACCGTCAGCAGTGACGGCGGCACAACGCCCGACGAAGTGGATGCCTATATCAAGTCCGAAGTCGTCAAATGGGCGAAAGTCATCAAGGACGCCAATATCCAACCGATGGATTAGCGCTCCACGATGCTGCGAACTTCGGAATTGGCCAGCATTCCCTTTTGCCGGGAATATCGCTAAGACAGGCAAGCTTGAGCGGCCACTTGCCGGCCCTCTTGCCGCCTCTGCAAGGCGTCAATTTTGCAAGTTGAGATAAGGACTTAGGCCTCGACGTCACCCGGCATGAACGAATCCCGCAAGCACGTCTACATCAAGTCGTTCGGCTGCCAGATGAACGTCTACGACTCCCGTCGTATGGCCGATATGTTAGCGCCGGAGGGCTATGGCGAGACGCTTCGCGCCGAGGACGCCGACCTCGTCGTTCTCAACACCTGCCATATCCGCGATAAGGCCGCCGAGAAAGTCTATTCGGAACTTGGCCGCGTCCGCCGCCTGAAGGAAACCGCGGCAGTAGCCGGCCGCCGCGTCGTTGTCGCGGTGGCCGGCTGCGTGGCGCAAGCGGAAGGCGAGGAGATCATCCGCCGTCAGCCGGCGGTCGACGTCGTGGTCGGTCCGCAAAGCTATCACCACCTGCCGGAACTTTTGCGGCGCGCCGCGCGTAACGGCAAGGCCGTCGATACCGAATTTCCGATCGACGACAAATTCGCCCATCTCGCGGCCCCGAGCGCCGCGGCAATCCGCTCGCGCGGCGTCAGCGCGTTCGTCACGGTGCAGGAAGGTTGCGACAAGTTCTGCACCTTCTGCGTGGTGCCCTACACGCGCGGCGCCGAAGTCTCGCGCCCGGTGCAGACCATCGTCGCCGAGGCCGAGCATCTGGCGGCGGCGGGCGTGCGCGAACTCTCGCTGATCGGGCAGAATGTCAATGGCTATCACGGCGAAGGGCCCGATGGAGGGCGGTGGTCGCTGGCCCAGTTGCTCCATCGCATCGCCCAGATCGGCGGTATCGAGCGGTTGCGCTACACCACCAGTCATCCGCGTGACATGAGTGACGATCTAATAGCGGCGCATCGAAACTTGCCTGAGCTCATGCCGCAACTGCATCTGCCGGTTCAATCGGGCTCCGACCATGTTCTGGCGGCGATGAACCGGCGCCACACGCGCGCCGACTACCTCGATCTCGTCCGCCGCATGCGCGACGCGTGCCCCGATCTCGCGCTCACCTCCGATTTCATCGTCGGCTTTCCCGGCGAAACCGCTGTCGACTTCGCCGCCACGCTCGATCTCATCGAGGAGGTCGGCTTTTCCGGCGCATTCTCGTTCAAGTACTCGCCGCGGCCCGGCACTCCGGGCGCCGAGATGGACGGCCAGATCGACGACGACACCAAGTCGGAACGGCTCGCGCTTCTGCAGTCAGCGATCGAGCGCCATCAGGCGGCATTCAATCGCCGCTGCCTGCACCGAAGTGTCGATGTGCTGTTTGAACGGACCGGCCGCCACGCCGGCCAGCTCGTCGGCCGCTCGCCGTATCTGCAGCCGGTCCAGGTAACGGCGCCGGTCTCGCTGATCGGCAAAATTGCCGCCGTCACCGTGGTCGAAATCAGCAGCAACAGCTTGTTTGGGGTTCTCACGTCGGAGGCGCAGGCAGTCGCGCAGGAGCGCGATTTGCTCGCCGCAGGAGCCTGACTTGGCAGCACGAGAAACGGACCAATCGGTTTTCGCCGCACCGGAAAAAGCGACACAAATTTCCCTGACCTTCGACGATAATCGTCTCGCCTCGGCGCTGTTCGGACAATACGGCCAAAATCTCGCGCTGGTCGAACGCCGGCTCGGCGTCGTCGCCACCTCCCGCGGCAACACCGTTAACATCGAGGGCAGCCGCGATGCCTGCGATCAGGCGCGGCGGGTGTTGGAAGGTCTTTATGAAAGATTGAAGCGGGGCGACGAACTGGCGACCGGCGACGTCGACGGCACGATCCGGCTGGTCCTGTCGCAAGGGTCGCTGTTCGATTTCGACGCCACGTCGGCGCGAGAGAATTTCGAGGAAATCAATCTGCGCAAGCGCCGGGTCCGCGCGCGCACTGCCGCGCAGGACGCCTATGTGCGGCTGCTCAAGCGGCATGCGCTGGTCTTCGCAACCGGGCCGGCCGGTACCGGCAAGACCTGGCTGGCGGTGGCCCATGCTGTACAGCTGTTCGAACGCAAGGAGGTCGACCGCATCGTCCTGTCGCGGCCGGCGGTCGAGGCCGGCGAACGGCTTGGCTTCCTGCCGGGCGACATGCGTGAAAAGGTCGATCCTTATTTGCGGCCGATCTACGACGCACTGTACGACCTGATGGATGCGCGCATTGTCGAGCGGGCGATGCAGACCGCCGAGATCGAAATCGCGCCGCTGGCATTCATGCGCGGCCGCACGCTGTCGAACGCCGCCGTTATTCTTGACGAGGCGCAGAACACCACCGTGATGCAGATGAAAATGTTGCTCACCCGGCTTGGCGAGAACAGCCGAATGATCGTCACCGGCGACCCGAGTCAGGTCGATCTGCCGGCGGGCCAGGCCTCCGGCCTCGCCGATGCCGTGCGGCTTCTGCAAGGCGTCGAGGGCATCGGCCACATCAGCTTCACCGCGGCCGACGTCATCCGCCATGAACTGGTCGCGCGCATCGTCGAAGCCTATGACAGGGAAGCAGTCAAGAAGCGTGAGCGCCGCGAATGACGCGCACCGCGCCCTTCGCGCTGGCGATTGACGTGCTCGTCGTCAGCGGCCGGTGGAAACCGGCCGAAAAATCCAAATCCATCGTGCGGCGTGCCGTCGCACAGGCCGCCGCCCGGACGTCAATAAAGCGGGCAGAGCTTGCGATCGTTCTGACCGACGATTCGGGAATCCGCACCCTTAACCGGGATTGGCGCGGCATCGATAAGGCCACCAATGTGCTGTCATTCCCAGCGAAAAACGCCCCGGACCATCTGGGCGACGTCGTTCTTGCCTTCGAGACCATTGCGCGCGAGGCTCGCAGCGAGCGAAAGCCGTTTGCTCATCATCTTGCCCATCTTGCCGTACATGGCTTCCTGCACTTGGTCGGCTACGATCACGAACGGAGCAAAGACGCAGTTGCGATGGAACGGACCGAGCGTGAAATTCTCCGTGAAATCGCCATTCCCGATCCGTACCGGACGGCAGTCCCGAAAGCCCGGGCTGCAATACGCAAGTTCAAGCGAGTCGAAGGCGCCGCGAAGCATCGGCGGCATTCCTGAGACGGGACGGCTCGTGTATCAACTTTGCCGCTGACGCCGAAACTTCACCGAAACTTCCATGGCTCAATCGACTCAACCCACCGTGCCGGCCGAGAACAAACACCAGCGACCTTTGCCGACGATGCCGGAAGCGGGCCCGCAGCCGGAAGGTCGGCTGACGCGCGCCATCCGCGACCTGTTCGGTTGGAAGGCGGCGTCGACGCGCGCGGATCTGGAGCATGTGCTCACCGCCGAGCAGCCGCAATCGGACTTTTCCCCCGAAGAAGCGGCGATGCTGAAAAACATCCTCGGCCTGCGGGAAACGCGGATCGAACGCATCATGGTGCCGCGCGCCGACATCATCGCCGTGCAGCAGGACATCGCGCTTGGCGATCTGGTCAAGGTCTTTCAGGTTGCCGCGCATTCGCGTCTCGTCGTCTACAACGACACGCTCGACGATCCGACCGGCATGGTTCATATCCGCGACCTGGTCGCTTTCATGGCGGCGCGCGCGACGCCCGCAGAGCCCGCCGAAGGCGAGCCTGATGCGGCGACGGCCGCAGACTTGAATTTTGCCAATATCGACCTGTCCTTGTCGTTGAGCGCGGCCAAGATCGTTCGCGAGATCCTGTACGCTCCGCCGTCGATGCCGGTGCTCGATCTGTTGGCAAGAATGCAGGCGACGCGCATCCACCTCGCTCTCGTTATCGACGAATATGGCGGCAGCGACGGGCTGATATCGATCGAGGATCTGGTCGAGCTCATTGTCGGCGATATCGCCGATGAGCACGATGAAGACGAGGTCTCTGGAGTGACGCGGCAAGCCGACGGCTCATTCATGGCCACCGGCCGCGCCAGCCTCGAAGAGGTCCGTGCGGCCATCGGCGAACAGTTCGACGTCGGTGAAGTCGCGCAGGAGGTCGACACGCTCGGCGGTTATCTGGTGACCAAAGCGGGCCACCTCCCGGTTCGCGGCGAACTGGTGCCCGGCCCGGAGCCGTTCGAGGCCGAGGTGCTCGATGCCGATCCGCGCCGGATCAAGCGCGTGCGGATCTATTTGCGGAAGGACCGCCGGCCCGGCGCAGGGCGGGAGGCC
>JBAQHW010000250.1:0-3494 GCA_049288525.1 Xanthobacteraceae bacterium | reverse complement strand
GGCGTCGCGGTGTCATAGAAGTAATAACAGCGGGTGCGTTGCAGGAGATTGCCGCCGGTCGAGGCCATGTTGCGCAATTGCGCCGACGCTCCGGCCAGGATCGCGCTTGCCAAGAGCGGATAGCGTTCGGCAACCAGCGGGTGATAGGCGAGGTCGGAATTCGGCACCATGGCGCCGATGCGCAGCCCGCCGCTCTCGGTCTCTTCGACGGCAGTGAGCGGCAGGCGGGAGATGTCGATCAGCCGGGTCGGGCGCTCGACGTTCTCCTTCATCAGGTCGATCAGGTTCGTGCCGCCGGCGATGAACTTTGCGGTCGGCTCGGCGGCGATCCGGCGGACCGCGTCGGCAATGTCGCCGGCCCGCGAATATTGGAAATTGATCATGGGTGCTCCATCGCCTGGCGGATGGCCGCGATAATGTTCGGATAGGCGCCGCAGCGGCAGATGTTGCCGCTCATGAGTTCGCGGATCTCGTCGGCGGTCTTGGCTTTGCCCTCGGCGATCAGCCCGGCCGCGGAGCATATTTGCCCCGGCGTGCAGTAGCCGCATTGGAAGGCGTCGTGATCGATGAAGGCTTGTTGCAGCGGGTGGAGCGCGCCGTTTTTGGCCAAGCCCTCGATGGTGGTCACCCTGGCGCCGTCCTTCATGACGGCCAGCGTGAGGCAGGAATTGATGCGCCGGCCGTCGACCAGCACCGTGCAGGCACCGCATTGGCCGTGATCGCAGCCCTTTTTGGTGCCGGTCAGGTCGAGGTGGTCGCGGAGCGCATCAAGGAGCGTCGTCCATGGCGCCACCGTCAGCGGCTTTTCCACGCCATTGACCGTGAGAGTGATGGAAATCTTGTCCGGGACCGGAACGGTCTTTTCAAGCGGCCGGCCTGCGTTTTTCGGCGCCATTTGCACCTCCGAATGTCCAGGCATTCAAGCTTTGGTCGTTATTTGCGTCGGATCGTCGACACTTTCGACGGGACGGCGCCGCTCTCCCAGCAGGAAATTGTCGACGGCACGTAACGTTCCGCCCGGCACTCATTAGATAGGCTTGCCAATGGGCCGGTGCTAACCCCGCGCCGGCACGTTGAAATTTGCCGCCCCGCGTCACACATATCCAAACCGAAGCTGGAGGGACGACGCAATGGCCCGAGACGTGGCCCGAGACTCGGCTCAAGATTGGATGTGGTCGGAAGCCTGCGAAATGCTCGCGCGCGCCGAACGCCTGCATCGCGAGCTGTTTCGTCCGGCGTCGTCGCAGGCACGCATGCCGGCCTGGGAGCCGCCGGTCGATATTCTCGAGACCGAAACTGAGGTGCTGGCGCTGGTGGCGTTGCCCGGCGTGGATGCCGACAGCGCCCAGGCGGTGATCGAGGATGGCGATCTGGTCATCGCCGGAACTCGCGTGCTGCCGGAGCAGTTGCGCACCGCGGTCATCCACCGGCTCGAGCTGCCGCAGGGGCGCTTTTACCGCCGGCTGCGCCTGCCGGCAGGCCGCTACAGCGATGTACGCCGCTCTGCCGTCGCCGGATGTCTCGTGATCAGTTTACGGAAAGTGTGATTGTTGTGGCTGAAGAAATCCTCGCAAAGAGCAGTTCCTCCTCAGGTGATGGCAGCGGCGCTCTGCCGCCTTTGCCGCCCGACGCGCTCATCATCGTGCCGGTGCGCAACACCGTGCTGTTTCCCGGTCTCGTCCTGCCGATCGCGCTCGGCCGGCGGAAATCGGCGGCTGCCGCCCAGCAGGCCGTGCGCGACCAGCGTCAGGTCGGCATCCTGTTGCAACGCGCCGCCGATGTCGAAGATCCCGCCGGGATCGACATGCATCGCATGGGCACGCTCGCCAATATCCTGCGCTTCGTCACCGCGCCGGACGGCACGCATCATCTCGTCTGCCAGGGCGAGCAGCGCTTTCAGATCGTCGAGTATCTGAACGGCTGGCCGTTCCTGGTGGCGCGGGTGACGCAAATCGCCGAGCCGGATACGCGCGGCCCGGAGATCGAGGCGCGCTTCGTCAATCTGAAGGCGCAAGCCGTGCAGGCGATTGAGCTTCTGCCGCAGGCGCCGCCGGAGCTGCTGGCGGCGATCCAGTCGATCGAGGAGCCGCCGGCGCTCGCCGATCTCACCACCGCCTATATGGACATCAAGCCGGACGAGAAGCAGGAGATTCTGGAAACTGTCGATGTCTCCGCCCGGATGGATAAGGTCTTGCGGCTGTTGGCGCACCGCATCGAGATCTTGAAGCTGTCGCAGGAAATCGGCCGGCAGACCAAGGCCGCGCTCGACGAGCGTCAGCGCGAGGTTTTGCTGCGCGAGCAGATGGCCGCGATCCAGAAGCAGCTCGGTGAGGGCGAGGAGGGCAAGGCGGCCGAAATCGCCGAGCTCGACAAGGCGATCACCGACGCCGGCATGCCGAAGGAGGTCGAGGATCAGGCGCGCAAGGAATTGCGCCGGCTGCAGAAAATGCCGGAGGCTGCCGGCGAATACGGCATGGTCCGCACTTATCTCGACTGGCTGATCGAACTGCCGTGGAAGCTGCCCGAAGAGAAACCGATCGACATCAAAGAAGCCCGTAAGGTCCTCGACGACGACCACTACGATCTCGACAAGATCAAGCGGCGCATCGTCGAATATCTCGCCGTGCGCAAGCTGGCGCCGGCCGGCAAGGCGCCGATCCTGTGCTTCGTCGGTCCGCCGGGCGTCGGCAAAACTTCGCTCGGCCAGTCGATCGCGCGCGCCATGGATCGCACATTCGTCCGCGTGTCGCTCGGCGGGGTGCACGACGAAGCCGAGATCCGCGGCCACCGCCGCACTTATATCGGCGCGTTGCCGGGCAACATCATCCAGGCCATTCGCAAGGCCGGCTCGCGCAATTGCGTGATGATGCTCGACGAGATCGACAAGCTCGGCGCCGGCATTCACGGCGATCCCGGTGCGGCGCTGCTCGAAGTGCTCGATCCGGAGCAGAACAACACGTTCCGCGACAATTATCTCGCGGTGCCGTTCGATCTGTCGCGCGTGGTGTTCATCACCACGGCGAACATGCTCGACACCGTTCCCGGGCCGCTGCGCGACCGCATGGAGATCATCAGCCTCGCCGGCTACACCGCCGACGAGAAGCTGCAGATCGCGCATCGTTATCTGGTCAAGCGGCAGATGGAGGCGAACGGGCTCAAGCCCGGTCAGGTCGAGATCGGCGACGACGTCACCCGCGACATCATCCAGGGCTACACCCGGGAAGCGGGTGTGCGCAGCCTCGAGCGCCAGATCGGCCAGGCGCTGCGCAACGCGGCCGTGCGCATTGCCGAAGGGGATAGCGGGCCAATCCGCATCGCCCGCGACGACCTGTTGCCGATCCTCGGCGCGCCGCGGTTCGAGAATGAGGTGGCGATGCGGACCAGTGTGCCCGGCGTCGCCACCGGGCTCGCCTGGACGCCCGTCGGTGGCGATATTTTGTTCATCGAGGCGACCCGCATTCCCGGCTCCGGTAGGCTCATTCTCACCGGGCAGC
>JBAQHW010000249.1:0-4357 GCA_049288525.1 Xanthobacteraceae bacterium | reverse complement strand
CAAGTAGGTTGCATCGATAGGCATGCTCAATCCACAAAACGCGAGTGTCTTGTACAGGTCCCGGCATAAGAGACTAACCCTTGACAGTCGTCTCCACATCCGTTACATTCGTCCCCGAATCAGAATCCCGCTCGTGAAGGACGCCTTCGCGAGGGCGATTATGTGCCTCTTGACAGAAGTAGAAAATGCCTGTTATTCGGGCATTTATGCGCGATTTATCAAAGCGTTCCGGGCTGCGGGGTGTGGCGTCTCGTCAGCACAACCGAAAACGTCGAGGTTGTCGATTTGGGGACGGATTTCGGCGGGATTGGTACGACTACGCGATATTGGCCGTCGCGGTCTTCACGTTGGTCGCTGCTTTGCTCGCCTTATATTGCTAATCGGCGCGATTTCTTTCACGGCCCCCCTCGGGCAACCATTCGCCACGACTAGCGTCGTATCGGCGGCAGAACTTGGTCGTGTGCTTCCTGCGGAATATGTCGCTGTAGGTAATGAAGCCGTGGCAATAGACAAACATCGTCTCCTCTTCAACACCTCGCGCATGGGCTTTCGTAAAAATGTGCCGAATGCGCTGACTTGGAAAGCGATAGGTTTTGTCGGGTCCAACGATGATTTCGGCGAGTTCGGAATGCGGCGAGGCAAGACTAATCTGCTCTGGCGGGACAAATTCGTCGGGAAGGAATCTGCCAACTTCATAAAAAATGGCACCCTCTTCAAAGTTTCCCGGCGTGCGCCCGTAGTTGACGATGTCCAACCAAAATTCCGGGGTCATTCGGTATGGATCGAAAAGCAAGTTAAAAAAACTTGTCAGGTTGGTTTGGATTGCATCGAAGAAAATATAGGGTCGTTCCAAGTCAGTCAGAGCGCGCTCGGCGATATTGGCAGACCTTCTAGTGACGAACCAGAGGGCAGCAGTCGAAGCGAACAAGGCGATAGTCGAAATCGACAGTACGAAGGTGAAGAAGGCGACGGGATCGCTCGTCGTTCTCTCCCACAGGGTTTTGCACTCCTCTGTCTTGTGGCCGGCGGCTTTGGCGGCCTGCTGACAATCCTGTTTTTCTACGTCTGTGGGCGCATAGGACAATGACCAGCCGAGCACGCCAATCCACAGGATCGTGGCGAGCAAGAATCCCAATGAAATTTCGGGATTCAGCCGCTTTAGCATCCGCGTATCACCGCGCCGAAGATGTCCGCATTGGCGCGGTTATTATAGCGGAACTGAAATTCCGCGACGTACAGCGGCAAGTATTTTGCGCTGACTTTGTGGAACGTGCCGACCACGCCGCGTTTGAAGATCGACCAGAAACCTTCAATCGTGTTGGTGTGGACCGCGCCGACCACATATTGCTTGCGATGATGGTCGACGGCACCGTGCTGGTATTCGTGCAGTCCGTCATAGACCGTGCTTTCATCGGTCGCGAGCAGGCTAACTTTGTTGGAAACCATCTCGCGCACGAATGTCTGTGCGTTCTGTTTGTTAACGTGGCTGAGAACGCGGGCAATTACATTGCCCTTTCGGCTGACAGCACCGATTACTGGGGTTTTGCCCGTGGCTTCGCCACCCGTCATGCCGTGGTGCCGCTTGCGCCAGTGTCGATTCTTGTCTTTGCCGCCAATAAACGTCTCGTCAACCTCGACGATTCCACCAAGCTTAGTCGCCGGCTCAATCATCGCGGCGCGAATTTTGTGGGTCATGTTCAGCGCCGTCTCATACGAGCCAAAGCCAAGCTGGCGCTGAATTTGCAGCGAGCTGATTCCCTTTTTGCTCGTGGTCATGAGATGTACGACCTTGAACCACTGCCGAAGCGGCTTGTTGGTGTTCTCGAAAATCGTACCTGCGATGACCGAAAAGCGGTAGCCATCCGGGGCGCATTTCTCGCACTGCCAATGCCACTTGCGGGACTTCAATTCGTAAACGGCGGGGTTACCGCAGCGGGGACAGCGGACGCCCTCAGGCCAACGGCGAGCCTTCAAGTACGCCTTCGGCGCGTCATCATCGCCCATAGGAAAAATATCCTCGAACTGGCCTTCGGTCATTTGGTGGACCGGCTTAGGATGTTTTTTCACGGCGGCTACCCCTCAATACCTCAGGATAGGCATATGTTATCGATACAAGTTGCTTCTGTCAAGCCACAGATAATCGCCTTCGCGAGGGTACTCCGGAGATGGAGCGGGAGCGGTTCCCGGAGACGCGGTCATACGCTGCGTATCCGGGCGGCCTTGGGCATCGTCCCGTCCGGCGCTTGACCGGACTGCGAGGTGCTCGCTGCACTGGCGCCGGGGAGGGTCCTCCCGTTTGCACCCGGCGATTCCAGGAAGCGCGGCCCAGGCCGAGTCGGAGGGTCAAACCTTCGGCGCATGACCGCGGTGGGGCGCCGCAAGGCGAGGGCGCCGCCGCTTGATCCCGCAAGCTTTCGCGGGAACGAAGCGATGGTGCTCGCCGCGTCCGCAGGCAGGCTTTCGTCCTTCTGCGGCGGAGCGGACTCCAGTGGACGCGCTTTCGGCGCTCCGCCTCCCTTCTTTCAAGGGAGAAGTTTGGAAGGGCTTTCTTACCGTAGCGTGACGACAAACTCGGATGCCAAGGCGCATCGCGAGAACGGGGAAACACATGCGTCATTGCGAGGAGGCCCGAAGGGCCGACGAAGCAATCCAGTGCCGCCGGCACTGTGCAAGCCGACCTGGGTTGCTTCGCTTCGCTCGCAACGACGAAAGGTATCTCAAAAAGGAGGAGCGTTGCCAGGTTTGGAAGGACTTTTCTTATCGTGGCGTGGCCAGACTTCGGATGCCAAGGCGCATCGCGGGAACGGGGAAGGTTTGCCTCATCCTTCGAGGCCCCCGATCAAGTCGGGGGTCGCGCCTCAGGATGACGGATCAAACAATTACGATCAGGAAGGCGCCGTCACGATGATGCTAATCGAACAAACTCGACACCGATTCTTCGGCGGCGGTGCGGCTGATGGCTTCGCCGATCAGGCCCGCGATCGACAGCACGCGGATGTTTTTGGATCCGGTGACGGCCTCGGTCGGCTGGATCGAATCGGTGATCACCATCTCCTTGAGCCGCGATTTGGCGACCCGGCCGACGGCCTCGCCCGACAGCACGCCGTGGGTGATATAGGCGTACACCTCGCGCGCGCCCTTTTCCAGAAGCGCGTCGGCGGCGTTGATCAGCGTGCCGCCGGAGTCGGCGATGTCGTCGACCAGAATGCAGATGCCGCCGTCAACCTCGCCGATCACGTTCATCACTTCGGATTCGCCCGGCTGCTCGCGGCGCTTGTCGATGATGGCGAGCGGCGCATCGATGCGCTTGGCCAAGCCGCGCGCGCGCACCACGCCGCCGACGTCGGGCGACACCACGATGACCTTTTTGAGGTCGAAGCGCTCCCTGATGTCGCGGGTGATCACCGGCGCGGCGAACAGATTGTCGGTCGGGATATCGAAGAAGCCCTGGATTTGCCCGGCATGCAGATCGAGCGTCAGCACGCGGTCGACGCCGGCATGGGTGATCAGATTGGCGACGAGCTTGGCCGAGATCGGGGTGCGCGGGCCGACTTTGCGGTCCTGCCGGGCGTAGCCGTAATAGGGGATCACCGCGGTGATGCGGCGCGCCGAGGCGCGGCGCAGCGCATCGATGATGATCAGCAATTCCATCAGGTGGTCGTTGGCGGGGTACGAGGTCGACTGGATGACGAACACGTCGGCGCCGCGCACGTTCTCCTGGATCTCGACGAAGATTTCCATGTCGGCGAAGCGGCGGACCAGCGCCTTGGTCAACGGCGTATTCAGATAGCTCCCGATCGCCTCGGCCAGGATAGGGTTGGAGTTGCCGGCGACGAGCTTGATGGCTCCGTTATTGCCGGTCATTCCCGCTCTCCCGCGCGCTTTTGGGCTTTCAAGCACAAGTCAGCTCCGGCAAAAAGCAAGGTTCTGATACAAGCCGGTTTGCTGGCTGGCAACATGAATCCAGCCCTTTCCCCGCAGCTTTTTCCGCTGCTTTGCCAAAGGGTTTACGGCCTATTCATCGCCGAGCGCGATGGCGTTGATGTGGCGGCCATAATCCGCCTCGGCGCGGTGGGTGGCCCGCCGATAACTGAAAAACCTATCCGGCTCGGCGTAAGTGCAAAGCTTGACGTCTTCAATCTGGGTGACGCCGGCGCGCGCCAAGCGGGCGGCGACATAGCCGGCGAGATCGAACAGGGCATGGCCGTCGCGGGCGGCCGGAGCGAAAAAGCGGCTCGAGGCGGCGTCCTCGGCGGCAAAGCGCGCGATCAGGTCGGGGCCGACCTCGTAATTCGCCTGCCGGATCATCGGGCCTATGGCGGCGCGGACGCGGCCGCGTGCGGCGCCGAGCTTCTCC
>JBAQHW010000248.1:0-7272 GCA_049288525.1 Xanthobacteraceae bacterium | reverse complement strand
GCCTGCAAGCGGAGGGGGCGTTTCGTATGGTTTAAGCCATTGAGCATTTCGGTGTATTAGCAAATATTTATTAGTTAGTCAATATTTACAAATCAATATTTTTGGGATAGGATCAGCCTCAGTTTGGAGGCGCTATGGCTCGGGTCCCGATTACGGTTATGGGGTTTCGCTGCGACCGCTGCGGGCACGAATGGATTCCTCGTAACACCAGCGACGAAGAACCTCGTGTTTGCCCATCATGTCATAGCGGGCTGTGGAATCAGCCTGAGAAAAAACCCCGAATGTCCTACGAGGCATTCCGAGACAAGATTGCCGCCACGCTTCGGGAGGCAGGTAAGCCGTTGACATGGACTGAGGTGCGGACCAAAGCCAATTTGCCGCAAGCCTTTCCAAATAATCAGTGGGTTCATCGAATGGAAAGCGATGTAGGTTTGGTACGTCGCCGGGAATCAAGCGGTATGATCCACTGGCTGCTAAAGGACGCTACATTTGAACTCGATCAATCAACGTCCGCTCAAACTTCCGACAAAGTCCGCTCGGGCGCGCGCGGAAAGCAAAGTTCTCTTTAATGAGGCTCGCACCCCGAAAGAGGCAGACTTTTTTACGTTTGGATACGAAGGACGGACAACAAAAGATTTGTTCGACACGCTACTAGGCGCGGGTGTCCAGTGTGTCGTGGATATTCGATATAATCCGGTCAGCATGTATCGGCCGGAACTGAGTAAGAGCAATCTGGAAAGGGCTCTGGCGAGCAACGGAATTGCATATTTTCATCTTCGTGAATGGGGTGTCCCTCGTGATATTCGGGCGCGCGCGATGGAGAGCGGTACGCGAGAAACCATCTGGCAATGGTACGACGACCGAGTGATAGGTCCGCATTTTCGACGCAACCTCCATCGGTTTTTGAATTTTGGGTATCCGGTCGCAATGATGTGCATGGAGTGCGATCCGAAGGAATGTCATCGCCACCGCATTTTCAATGCGCTGGAACGTCAGGGACTACGCGGGTTCGATTTATAGCAGCCGGGGCTGCCATGCCGGGTTGGGAGAAGAAGCGCATACTAATCACGGTCAGGACCTATCCGGTCCCGGCCCAGAAAAATATCGAAGTGTCCTGCACCGCCGGCGTTACGAAAGAAGGCGAGTGGATACGTCTTTTCCCGGTGCCCTATAGATGGATGGATGAGGATAAACGATTTTCAAAATATCAATGGATCGAAGTCGATGTATTGAAGGCGACTCAAGATCGCCGCCCGGAAAGCCACAAGGTGAATGTCGATACGATCGATATCGTGGATCATCTTTCGGCAATAGATTCTTGGCGTGCCCGCAAAGAGGTCATCGGACCACTGATTAAGCCGTCAATGTGTGAAATCCGCAGAGAGCGTGATTTGCACGGGTTTCCAACGCTCGGTTTGTTTAAGCCTCGCGAAATAAAACAATTGGTCATCGAGCCAGATAGCGGAGAATGGACGCCACAACAGATGGCAAATCTGGATCAGACCATGCTGTTCCACAAAGGCCCGTCTGAAAAGCTCGAAAAAATACCACACAAGTTCTCCTATGAATTTCTTTGCGACGATCCTGATTGTTCGGGACACACGATGTCCTGCACAGATTGGGAAATGGGGCAAGCTTATCGGAACTGGCGCGATATATACCAGGAGGAGTGGGAAACGGCCTTTCGGCAAACATTCGAAGACAAGATGAGGAGAAGCGATACCCATTTTTACGTGGGTACGGTCCACCGTCATCCAGCAAGTTGGATCATCGTCGGCTTGTTCTATCCGCCGTATCCGATGGTGCGCGATCTTTTCGATTAAAGAGGCCGCCAACTGAGGCAACAATGGACCCGGAAACCCACGATAGTTTAAAGCAATCGGCGAAGGTTCTCGGCTTGATATTCGCCGCAGTTATCATCTTGTGGGTTTTGGTGGCAGGCTTTGGGTTGTGAAAGCTGCCAACCGAGGCGCCATTTGGGGTTTGCAATGGCCATGTTTGTATAAACAAACGCGGCCATCCTAAACCATCACGCGATAGTTGGTGCCCCGATTGGTGTGGCAAACGAGTGTGCCATGGCCGCCAACATCAAGTGCCCCATCGCAACTCATAATCGTTCCGCGCGAGCCGGTAGCATTTACGGCGACAGGCCGCCCGCTGCCGGCGGCCATCGCCGTGGCGACGTGTGTGCCTGCCATGACGAGGCCAACGGCTTCGTTTTCGGTGACCTGGTATTCGCCTGTTAGAATCTCGCCGTCTGGCATCGTGACGGTCACCGGGCCATGGCCTGTTCCGTACATGACGAAGTCAACCTTCGGAATCCCTGCAGCTAGGGAGGCATCATCCAGCGGGAACACGCCGCGGGCGCTTCCGGAACAGGCGGCGCATGTCCCCGTCAGTAATAGAACAAGGAATAAGCGCACTGTGATGACCTCCGGCCCCGCTTCCACGCTATCACAGGTTGATGCTCAAAAGGGACCAGCCCTCAGTTTCAAAAGGGACCAGCCATATCGAAAAGATATGGAAAGGGGCCAGTACCCGCACCCCTAAAAGAACATATTGCGAACGAAGAACAGATCGTGTACAGTGCTTCCCATCGACATTGGCCAGCGGGGATTTTGGGGCGCTTTCCCGTCCTTGCGAATCCGGATCATAAGGAGCACGGACATGAGTGCAGCGCTTCGTCTCGTTGAAGGACCGTCCATGGATAAATCGAAGGCCCTTGATGCCGCGCTCTCACAGATCGAGCGCAATTTCGGCAAGGGCTCGATCATGCGGCTCGGCAAGAACGACAAGTCGATGGATATCGACACCGTGTCCACCGGCTCGCTCGGGCTCGATATCGCGCTTGGCATCGGCGGCCTGCCGCGCGGCCGGGTGGTCGAAATTTACGGCCCGGAATCCTCCGGCAAGACCACGCTGGCTTTGCATTGTCTCGCCGAGGCGCAGAAGAAGGGCGGCATTTGCGCCTTCATCGACGCCGAACACGCGCTCGACCCGATCTATGCCCGAAAACTCGGCGTCATGGTCGACGACCTTTTGATCTCGCAGCCCGACGCCGGCGAGCAGGCGCTGGAAATCGCCGATACGCTGGTGCGCTCCGGCGCGGTCGACGTGCTGGTCATCGATTCGGTGGCGGCACTGGTGCCGCGCGCCGAGCTCGAAGGCGAGATGGGCGACAGCCAGCCGGGCCTGCAGGCCCGCCTGATGAGCCAGGCGCTGCGCAAGCTCACCGCCTCCATCAACCGCTCCAATACAATGGTGATCTTCATCAACCAGATCCGCATGAAGATCGGCGTCATGTACGGCTCGCCGGAAACCACCACCGGCGGCCACGCGCTCAAATTCTACGCTTCGGTCCGGCTCGATATCCGCCGCATCGGCGCGATCAAGGAACGCGACGAGGTGGTCGGCAATCAAACGCGGGTGAAGGTCGTCAAGAATAAGCTGGCGCCGCCGTTCAAGCAGGTCGAGTTCGACATCATGTACGGCGAGGGCGTGTCGAAGACCGGCGAATTGATCGATCTCGGGGTGAAGGCCGGCGTGGTCGAAAAGTCCGGCGCCTGGTTCTCCTATGACAGCCAGCGCATCGGCCAGGGCCGCGAAAATGCCAAGGCGTTCTTGAAAGCCAATCCTGATATCGCCGGCAAGATCGAAGCCGCCGTCCGGCAGAATTCCGGGCTGATCGGCGAGCGCATTCTCGCCGGCGAAGACGGCGAAGCCGACGACGCCGCAGAGGCGTAGAGCATAGGTCCGGAAATTGCCCCTCGGACCTGGTCCGAGGGGGGGGCTTCGATTTTCCGAAAAGATCATGCTTGAGCGAAGGCCCCCAAAGCTCCGATTCAACGCAATTCGGATCATGGTCCGGGCCGGCCGCAAACGAAGTCAGTAGCGTACCCGCGTCATCCTCCCCCGTTCCGCCCCGGGCTTGCTCGTGCCTGCCCGTGCGCAAGAAATCAAGTGCTCGAGGCCGGTGACGACCGTCTTCGGCACAGGGGGGAGGGCTGGGGATGAGCAGGAAATGGCCTGTGCCCGGCTCTCACCCGCGGCGGGGGCTGGAATCGAAGCGCCGCCCATCCGGTCGGATCGAGCGGCGCCTTTGGTTTGTCAGTCTGGTGTTGCCCGTCGATGTGGACGTAACAGGGCCTGGCGCTCGTGAAAGGAGCGACTGCGCCTCAGAGTAGCTTAAGAGGCGCGGCGTTCCGCGGTCCAATCGCCGGAACAGGCACCGCCGGTCCACTGGCCGCCACCCTCGTCACCGGCAAGCTGACCGATACCGGTGGCGCTCTTGCCGGCGGCACTTACGGTCACAGTGATAGCGCCGGTCTGGGCGACATTGCCGGTAATGGTGAAGGCATTGTCGCCGGCATTGGCGAGCTTGCCGTTGGAGATGCGGATCGGATAGCGATAGCCCGGATCGCAGTCGCCCTTCTTGGTCATCACCAGGACGCTCCACGTGCCGTCATAACGCGGCATGGCGAAGCTGGCTGTCGACACCATCGTAGCAGCTGCGGCAACGAGCGCGCACAGCACCTTCCGGTTCTTGGCGAGTTTGTTCATGACTGCCGTCCCTGAAAGTCGGCGGAATGAATTTCCGCGCATTCGGTTAATTTGGAAGAAGGTCGGACACCGCGTCCGCTTTCATCCAGTTAGTTGCGTCGCAATGGAAAATCGTTCTAGCCGCGAAAGGTTCAAATCACGTTTCTAGATGTCACCAAATTGCCGAAATGCCGCCACGATCGGCGTCACTTCGTCAAAAACCTACGCGCGCGGAAAGAGTTAGCGGAAGCTTAAATCGCGCCTTGGCGCTGTGTTTTTCGCCGGTTTGGGCCGCAGGAGGGCCATAGCAGCGACGGTTTTGGCGCCGCGTTAAGGCTTTCCCGCGGCCGCCATACGCGAGCGATGCCGGGCCGTGTTTGAATCCGGCGCGGAACTGAAAAAGCCATCCCAGCGTTGCCGGCACAACCTGTTGCCGCAATTGTGTGGTTTAGCCTTGCCCATCCGCGGCGGGAAGACTTCCACCATCTTCAGCTTCCCCCTGCGGACCAAAGAGCCCCCGGCGACTTCCCCGCCGGGGGTTTCTATTTGCGCAATCTATGGGGGCAGGCCGTTACTTGCGGACCACGTCGCCATAGCGCGGCGGATTTTTCAGGAAGCCGCGGTCGATCATCCAGTCGACCTTCTCCTGAAACTCGTCCGGCTCATAGGCTTTGACACCGACGAGTTCGGGCATCAGTCCTTGCGCGCGTTGTTCCGGGGCAAGGTCGCGCAGCACCTCGTCGCGCGACCGGCTTTCGTTCTCGCGCAGCCAGGCGATGGCGCGGTTGAGCGCGCGCCGCAGCTTTTCCGCGGTTTCGTCGTCGACGTCGGCGCCGGCGACGATGCCGCCGCGCCAGCGCAGATCGGCGATCTTGCGCGCGCCGGCCGCCAGCGCACGGCTGACTAAAGGCTCCATCAGCGCTGCGGCCTCGGTCGTGCCGGAAAGCAGCGCATCGAGCCGGTCATTGGCATGAACGAGCTTGACGTCTTCGAACGGCACGCCGGCCGCCTCCAGCACTTCGATAGCCGCATAGAAAGTGCCGGCATGCCAGGTCACCGCGATCGGCACGTCGCGCAGTTCAGGCACCGACTGGATTTTAGACTCCTTGCGTACCATCAGCGCGCCGGTGCGCACCGTGGTATCGAGCCCGATGATCTTGCCGCCGCCGAGCGACTGCACCCGCTCGATCGCGCCCCATTCGCACACCGGATAGACTTCAAGCGCGCCCTTCTGCAGTTGCGATTCCTTCCAGCGCTGCGAGAAGTCGGCGACCCGGCCGGCCGTGCCTTTCGGATTGTCTTCGTGATATTCGACGTCCAGGCCCTCGGCGGCGAAAAAACCCTGCTCGACGGCGACGCGCCAGGGACGATCGTGGGCGTTGCTGTCGCTCTGCAGGCGGATGGTTTTGCTCATTGCAGCTCCCGGTTCGGCGCAAGCCGTGTTTAGAATTATTCGATGGAGCACGATCTTTTCGATATCCACCCTCGGATCGAGTCCGAGGGCAGGCTTTTTCCGGATCATGCTCTAGTCGCAATCGTCGTCAGGCAGGCGCGAGAAATGGCCTGCCTCATCGTCATAACCGTGACGGTTGGAGTAGAACACCAGCGCCATCAGGCCGAAGCCGACGGCGAGCGAAAACACCACGCCCAGCACCATGAAGATATAACCCGATGCCGGCATCGGCGATGCCGCGGCCGAAACCCAGGTATCGACCGCGAGCCACAGCGCCGCCGCCAACAATCCCAGCAAAACCACCACCAGCGCGATCGGTCCAAGCTTCGTCATCGGCGCCAAGATAGGCCTCGGCGCGCTCCGTGTCAGCACGGTTGCGCACGCCGGCGTGGCCGCTGGCCGCCGCGACGGCGGATCTACGCCATCGCCGCCTGCAAATTGGCGTCGATCTTGTCGAGGAAGCCGGTTGTGGTGAGCCACTTCTGGTCGGGGCCGACGAGTAGCGCGAGGTCCTTGGTCATAAAGCCCGTCTCCACCGTGCCAACGGTGACATGCTCCAGCGTTGCGGCGAATTTCGCCAGCTCGGGGTTGTTGTCGAGCTTGGCGCGGTGCGTCAGCCCGCGGGTCCAGGCAAAAATCGAGGCGATCGAGTTTGTCGAGGTGTCGCGGCCCTTCTGATGCTCGCGGTAATGCCGCGTGACGGTGCCGTGGGCGGCCTCGGCCTCGACCACCTTGCCGTCGGGCGTCGTCAGCACCGAGGTCATCAGGCCGAGCGAGCCATAGCCCTGTGCCACGGTGTCCGACTGCACGTCGCCGTCGTAATTTTTGCAGGCCCAGACATAGCCGCCCGACCATTTCAGCGCGGCGGCCACCATGTCGTCGATCAGCCGGTGCTCGTAGGTGATCTTCTTCTCGGCGAACTTGTCCTTGAACTCGCTGTCGAAAATATCCTGGAAGATATCCTTGAAGCGGCCATCATAGACTTTGACGATGGTGTTCTTGGTCGAAAGATACAGGGGATAGCCGCGGTTGAGTGCAAAATTCATCGAGGCGCGGGCGAAGTCGCTGATCGACTGGTCGAGGTTATACATCGCCATGGCGACGCCTGAGCCGGGGAATTGGAACACCTCGCGTTTGATCTCCTTGCCGTCGTCGCCGACGAAAGTGAGAAACAGCTTGCCCTTGCCGGGCACCTTGAAATCGGTGGCGCGGTATTGGTCGCCATAGGCGTGGCGGCCGATGATGATCGGCTTGGTCCAGCCGGGAACGAGCCGCGGCAC
>JBAQHW010000247.1:0-3784 GCA_049288525.1 Xanthobacteraceae bacterium | reverse complement strand
TCGAAAGCATCAGGATTATCGCGGATGTAGCGGATGTCGTGCATGTGACAACTCAGAGAATCGGGACGTTGTTATAGCATTCTCACATCGTCATGCCCGGGCTTGACCTGGGCATCCATGCCGCCTCGCCGCTCCATGGATTGCCGGATCAAGTCCGGCAATGACGAAGTACGAATTATTCCGCGGGCTTTGCTGCCTCGGCCTCCGCCGCGGCGCGTTCGGCGGCCGCGCGCTTCTCGACCATGCGCACCGACCATACCGAGCCCTCGTAAAGCGCCAAAAGCGGCAAAGCGAGCGACAACTGGCTGAGCACGTCGGGCGGGGTCAGCACCGCGGCGATGACGAAGGCGATGACGATGAAATAGCGCCGCTTGGATCTGAGCTGGTCGGAGGTGACCAGCCCGACGCGGCCGAGCAGTGTAAGGATGACGGGAAGCTGGAAGGCGACGCCGAAGGCCAGCATCAGCTTCATCATCAGCGACAGGTAATCCTCGACCTTGGGCAGAAGCTCGATGCTGGCTTCGCCGGGGCCGCCCATCTGCTGCATGGAGAGCGAAAATCGCGTCACCATCGGCCAGACCACGAAATAGACCACCCCGGCGCCGAGCAAGAAGAAGATCGGCGTGGCGATCAGATAAGGCCGAAAGGCGTTGCGCTCGTTGCGGTACAGGCCGGGCGCGACGAACATGTAGAGCTGCGTCGCGATCACCGGAAAGGCAATGAAGGCGCCGCCGAACGCGGCGAGCTTTAACTGCACGACGAAAAATTCGAGCAGGCCGGTATAGATAAATTTGGAGTTTTGCGCGCCGGCGACCCAGATATAGGGCCAGGTCAAGATGTCGTAGATGTGCCTGGCGAAGAAGAAGCATACCACCATGCCGATGACGAAGGCCGCGGCCGCTTTGATCAGCCGCGAGCGCAGCTCCATCAGGTGCTCCATCAAAGGAGCCTTGGTGGCCTCGATCTCCTTGTCTTCGTCTTCGCGGGTCAGCTGCGCCATCAGCTTCGCTCGGTGGCGGCCGGCTCGGCGATGGGCGCGGCAGGCTCCGGCGCAGCGATGGGTGCGGCAGGCTCCGGTGCGGCAGATTCTGGTGCAGCAAGTGCTGCGGTGTCCGGCGGGGGCAACACCGACGTTTCGACGTCCGGCTGCGGCAACGCCGGTACTGCCTCCGGCGCAGGCAACGCCGCTGCTGCGGCCTCCGGCGCAGGCAAGGCCGGTGCTGCGGCCTCCGGCGTCAAGGCGAGAGGAAGTTGCTCCGGCTGTTCCGGCGACGGAGCCGGCCCGGGCGAGGGGTCCGCCGCTTGCTGCGCCGAGGGCTCGGCGAGCGACTTCTCGAAGTCCTTGCCCATGGAGTCGAAGTCGCTGCGCACCTCCTTCAGCGGATCATAATTCTTGATGTCGCTCGCCATGTCGTCGACCTGCTTTTTCAGGTCGGCCATCTCGGCTTCGCGCATCGCCTCCTGGAACTGGTTCTGGAAGTCGGCGGCCATGCTGCGCGCCTTGCGCGTATATTGGCCGAGCGTCCGCATCACGCCGGGCAGCTCTTTTGGCCCGATCACGATCAGCGCGACGACACCGATGAGCAGGAATTCGGTCCAGCTGATGTCGAACATGGATGACTCTCCGGCCTCTGCCGGGCGGTCGTAATCAGCGCGAGAGCGCGCGAAGCGCTAGACCTTGCTCTCAGAGCGCTGCTTAATGTCGGCGGGTTCCTGATGATCGATGGTCTTGACCGGCGCGTCGGATTTGGCCGGGGTCTCGTCGTCGTCCTCGGCCATGCCCTTTTTGAAGGCTTTGATGCCTTTGGCGACATCGCCCATCATGTCCGAAATCTTGCCCCGGCCGCCAAAAACCAGAAGAAGTACGGCGCCGACGATCAGCCAGTGCCAAATGCTCAAAGAACCCATGAAAACCTCCGTCCGCCATACCCTTACTACGATGGCGTGCCCGTCCGGGGCGAGATCGCGATTTTAGCCAGAAGCTAGGCGTCGGGACCGGCAAAGACAAGCGCAACCGCTATGTCGTCACGCCGCAGGGTGAAGCTCATTCGCGCGCGCTTCGGCGACATTATCAAGGCCGAGGGCGAACTATTCCTCGCTCCGCAGGCTTCATTATTCCTCGCTGCGCTCCTTCGGCGGCGCCAGCCCGAGGTCGAGGTCTTCCGGACCGAGCGGCTCCTCGTCGTCGCGAAGCGCCGGATCGTCCGAGGGAACCGGGACCGAGAAGTCGACCGGCATGGCGGCATCGATGAGCCCGGCGCCCTTGAGCTCATCGAGGCCGGGTAGATCGGTCAGCACATCGAGCCCGAAATGCGACAGAAACGCTTCGCTGGTTCCGTAGGTCACCGGCCGGCCGGGCGCCTTGCGGCGGCCGCGCAGCCTGACCCAGCCGGACTCCAACAGAACGTCGAGCGTGCCCTTCGAGGTCGAGACGCCGCGAATCTCCTCGACCTCGGCGCGGGTCACCGGCTGATGGTAGGCGACGATGGCGAGCGTCTCGATCGCGGCGCGCGACAGTTTGCGCGTGACCACCGATTCACGGGTCAACAGCCACGCCAGGTCGCCGGCAGTGCGTAGCGTCCATTTGCCGCCGATGCGCACAAGGTTGACGCCGCGCGGTTCGTATTCGCGCTGCAGCCGGGTGAGCAACACGCGCACGTCGGTTCCCGCGGGCAATCGCGCCGCCAAGGCTTTCTCGTCGAGCGACGCCTCGGCGGCGAACAGCAAAGCTTCGAGGATGCGCAATTCTTCGGGGCGGCTCTCAGCCGCCGGATTCGAATCCGTCAAATCCGAATCCTCCTTGTCACCGACAATCACACGCATCTCCGCGACGTTCCCCATAGACTGACTCTCCCTCTTAGACATTCCCCGAGTCCGCGGTGGCGGCCCCGCCCTCGTTCTGCCGTTTGCGCAAGTAAAGCGGCGTAAAGGAGCCTTGCTGATGCACTTCGAGGTGCCCCTCGCGCACCAGTTCGAGCGTCGCGGCAAAAGTCGAGGCCAGCACGGTCGCGCGCTGCGACGGGTCGACCAGGTATTCGATGAGATATTGATCGAGCGGGCCCCAATCCATCGACTGGCCGATGAGGCGTTCCAGCGTCTCGCGCGCTTCCGCCAGCGACCAGACGGTGCGCACCGGCAGACGCACGAACGCGCGCGCCTTGGTCTGTCGCCGCGAGGCATAGGCCGACAGCAAATCGTAAAGCGTCGCGGACCATTCCGGGCGCTTGATCTCGGCGATCGGCTCCGGCAGGCCACGCTGGAATACGTCGCGGCCAAGTTGCGGCCGGTTGAACATTTGCTCGGCGAAGTGACGGATCGCCTCGAGCCGGCGCAGCCGCTGCGCCAGCGCATTCGCCATGTCCTCGGCGCTGGCGCCTTCGGCCGGATGCGTTTCCGGCAGCAGCAGGCGCGATTTCAGATAGGCGAGCCATGCCGCCATGACCAGGTAATCGGCGGCGAGTTCGAGCCGCATCTTCCGCGCCGCCTCGATGAAGGCGAGATACTGATCGGCAAGCGCCAGAATGGAAATCTTGGCCAAGTCGACCTTCTGCTGGCGTGCCAGCGTCAGCAGCAGATCGAGCGGGCCTTCGAAGCCCTCGACGTCGACCACCAGAGCCGGCTCGTCGGCGGCGCGTTCGGGCAGTTCGGTCTCGAATTGATCTTCGGCGTTCATGCGGAATCCGGCGCGGGCTCGGTGCCCGCCATGAGTTTGAGAAATTCGGCGCGGCGGACCGCGACGTCGATCGGCACCGGTGGCCGGCGCAGCATCAGCGCGGCATCGGCG
>JBAQHW010000246.1:0-3894 GCA_049288525.1 Xanthobacteraceae bacterium | reverse complement strand
GTTCTCGACGGCGGCTGGACGGCGGAGTAATGCGATGAACGATGCGGAACTGCGGCGGCAAATCGTCGGCACGTGGACGCTGGTTTCGGTCAATTACGAAGATCAGACGACCAAGGAACGCACGCCGGTCTATGGCGAGCATCCCAAAGGCATTCAGATCGCTACGCCGCACGGGCGCTGGCTGGCGCTGATGACCGGCGAAGGCAGGCCGGTGCCGAAATCCGACGCAGATCGCGCCCAGGCGCTCACGACCATGATCGCCTATACCGGGCGCTACCGGGTCGAGAACGGCAACGTCATCACCAAGGTCGAAGCGGCCTGGAACGAAGCCTGGGTCGGCGGCGAGCAGGTACGCGCCATCCGCTTCGATGGCGATAAGCTTTTCATCGAGAGCCCGCCGATGCCGCATCCGAATATCAGCGACAAGACCGTGCGGGTGATCGTGGTGTGGGAGCGGGAAAGAGAATAAACGGCGGCGTGTGGAACTTTACGCCGCGGCCGGCGTTTGCCAGACTTGATCGCTCTGGGGGTAGAGCCATGTATCTTTCCGACCAAAGTCTTCTTGTCATCATCGTCGTCGGCATCGTCGCCGGCTGGCTCGCCGGCCGTGTGATGGAAGGCGGCGGCTTCGGCCTGATCGGCGATCTCCTCGTCGGACTGATCGGCGCCTTTATCGGCGATTGGCTGCTGCCGCGACTTGGAATTCACCTCGGCACGGGAATGGTTGCGCTGATTCTCAACGCATTTATCGGCGCTGTAGTTCTGCTCCTGATCCTGCGGCTTCTCGGCCGAGGCGGCTGGGGTTATCGCCGCTGGGGCAGGCGCTGGTGACCGCCGGACTTTCATTCAAGCGCTGATCGGATAGACGGCCTTCTCGCCCGACAGAACGCGCGCCACGTCGCTGGCGCATTTGGTCTGCAGCTCCTCCAGCGCCTCGACTGAATAGAATGCCGTGTGCGGCGTGAGGATCACGTTATCGCGGCCGACCAACGGCGAATCCTTCGACAAGGGCTCGGTCACGACGACGTCGAGACCGGCGCCGCCGAGATGGCCGGAATCGAGCGCCGCGACCAGCGCGGCCTCGTCGATCAACGGGCCGCGCGCGGTATTGATGACAAAGGCGCCCTTTTTCATCTTGGCGAAGGCTTTGGCATTCATCAGCCCACGCGTCGCCGGCTGCAGCGGCGCATGCACCGAGATGAAATCTGACCGCGCCAAGAGCTCGTCAAAGCTCACGCTTTCGACGCCGGTCGAGGCGAGCGCGTCGGCATTCACATAAGGATCGTAGGTGATGACGTTCAGTCCGAACGCCTTGGCCTTGGGCGCCACCATGCGCGGAATATTGCCGAAGCCGACAAGACCCAGCACCTGGCCGGCGAGACGGCGCAACGGCACGATCGGCGGCACCTCCCAGCGGCCGGATTGCACCAGCTTATTGGCAAGCGTCACTTTGCGGGCAAGCGCCAACAGCAGCGCCATGGCGTGATCCGATACTTCGTGCAGGCAATAATCCGGCACGTAATTGACGGCGATGCCGAGCTCCTTGGCCGCCGGCAAGTCGATATTGTCGACGCCTAGCCCGAAGCGGCCGATGGCCTTGCACTTCTTCAGCTCGCGTAACAGTTGGCCGGTGAGCTTGGCGTAGGTGACCAGCACCGCGTCGGCGTCGCGCGCCACGGCGAGAATGTCGTCGGCCGACGGGCTCTTCGCCATGCGGTATTCGGGGTCAAGCCGCGCCAGCGCCGTCTTGGCCGGATCGAGCGAGGGAAATGGGCTGTCGGTGATGGCGATCACAGTGTGGGGCATAGCAGACTCCGAGTTCATCGATGCGTCGCAGCCGGCGCCGGCAACTATAGCGCAAACACCTGCGGATTGACGCAGTTCGGCAATTTGTGGCCGCCAAGAAGCGCCAGGATATTGTCGACCACCATATTGGCCATGGCCTCGCGCACTTCCGGCGTGGCGCTGCCGAGATGCGGCGTGAGCACCACATTGGGCATTTTCGTCAACGCCTTGTCGATCTTTGGCTCGTGCTCGAACACGTCAAGACCGGCGCCGGCGATCTGTCTTTTCTGCAGCGCGCGAAGGAGCGCCGCCTCATCGATGATCGCGCCGCGGGCGGTGTTGATCAGATACGCGGTTTTCTTCATGAGCCGCAGCTCGCGGGCGCCGATCTGATGCCGTGTGTCCCCGTTCAGCGGCGAGTGCAGCGAGACGAAATCGGATTCGGCGAGGAGCTGATCGAAAGGGACATAGGTCAACCCTGCCTCAGCTTCCTCGTGCGCGGGTTTGCGCCGCGGCGTCGAATAGAGCACGCGCATGCCGAAGCCATGCGCGCGGCGCGCCACGGCCTTGCCGATGAGGCCGCCGCCGCCAACCAGGCCGATGGTTTTGCCCCACACCAGTGAGCCCATCAGATGGGCGGACTGGCCGCCGGGAAATTTTCCGGCCCGCGTTAAACGGTCGCCCTCGATCATGCGCCGCGCCACTGCGATCATCAGACCGAAATTGAGATCGGCCGTGGCTTCGGTGGTAAGCGGCGCGGTCACCGTCACCGGAATGCGCCGGGCGGTGGCGGCGGCGACGTCGATATTGGACGGCGTGATCGATTGGGCGGCAATCAGGCGCAGGTTCGGATTAGCGCCGATCACGTCGCGGTCGATCTTGTCATGAAGCAGGCAGAACAGAATGTTGGCCTTGCGCACGGCTGCGATCAGCGTGCGCTTGGGGATGATGCGGCTTGAATCGGCAAACAGCGTCACGCGCGCCGCAGCGCGCAGGCGTTTGAGCGCCAGCTCGGATACCGGCTGGGTGACGAAGACGCGCGGACGGGTTGTTTCGGCCATCAGGCGAGCCACCGCACCACGCCGGCGACGCCGTCGACGGCAACCTGGGCGCCGTCGGGTATGCGCCGCGTCGCGTCAAGCACGCCGAGCACCATCGGGATGCCGCGTTCGCGGGCGAGCGAGGCGAGATGCGACGTCGAGCCGCCGAGTTCGGCAACGACGCCGCCGACCCGCGGCAAAATGTGACTTAACGCCGGTCCGGCAACCCGGGTCACCAGGATGTCGCCGGGGGCAACGCGGCCCAACTCGCATTCGCAATTGACCACGACGGCGCGGCCGCTGCCCCAGCCGATGCCGGCGGGATGGCCGTTCAATCCGGGATGCTTGAGCCAGATTTCATCGGGAACATGCGCCGGCGCCACATGCAGTGGTCGGGCCTGCAGCAGCTTGAACCCGTTGTCGTCGAGCGCCCATTCGATCTCGACCGGCATGCCGAGCACGGCTTCGCATTTGCGCATCAGACGGCCAAGAACGGTGGCCTGGCCGGCTTCCAGGCATGGCGCGCTTACCAATTCGTCCGGCACTTTTTGCGGCGAGGTGCCGGCGCTATTGCCGGAATCATGCACGCAGGCCTCGCGATGATGCTTGCGGCCGGCTTCGTTCGAACGCACGAAGCCGTGGCGGGTCAGCACGACGCGGTCGGGCACGACCTCGCCCTGGGCGATCGCCGAGCCGAGGCCCCAGGTCGCGCTGATCAGCATCCGGCCGTCGGCGGTTTCGCTCAAGCCCCCGCCCGAGGCGCGGGCCTTGACCAGCGGCTGAACCAGCACCGCCATGGCCGTGTCGGCGGGATTTTGCTCGACCTGCGCCATCGACCGCCGTGCCGTGGTGGTCCACAGCGCCGCCCAGCAGGCGCGCAGCACAGTGAGAAATTCCGCGTCCTCACGCACGCCGAGAAAGCTCTCGAATTGGCCGGCAAAGTTTGCATCGGCACGATCCTCGATCAGCGAGGACGAGCGCACGGCGGCCGGCTTGTCCGCGGCCCACCACGCCGCGAGCACGTCGGCGAGCACGTCGGGCGCGAGATCGCTCTGGTAAAGCTTCAGCC
>JBAQHW010000245.1:0-14695 GCA_049288525.1 Xanthobacteraceae bacterium | reverse complement strand
AAGAATTTGCCGACGGCGAATTAACCGCCGAGGGCCGCTCGGCCGCGGCGTAACAGCCTTATGTTCCTGACGATCCGGGTGCCAGCGGCGGCGAGAATATGTTTTCAAGATAATCGGGGCGGAAGCTGTTTTCCTGCCTGAGAAATTCGTCGGTGACGTCGCGCAGCATCCGCTCCAGCGCGTCGGCGACCTGCGAAAGATCGGGCCGGGCATGCTCGCGGATGATCGCGCGCACGGCATCGACATGCTGATCGATGAGCTTGAGCGGGATGCGCTTGAACTCCGGGGTATGCTCGAGAAGGCGGCACAGACTCTCGGCAATGCCGGCGGCCTTGGGGTAACCGAATGTCGCCGCTTCGCCTTTGATGTCGTGCGCGGCGCGGAACAGCGCCTCGTGCGTTTGTTTGGTTAGTCCGCCGCGAACGGCGCCCTGACGCGCCGTCTCGAGACGCTCGCACTCCATCTGCATCCAACTGGCGAATTCGGACGACAACTCCACCAATGCCGCCTCGGCCCGCGCCACCGGGTCGTCATCGGTGTCCATGGCCGGACCGACGGCCTTGCGCAAATCCTGCGACGGCGTGATCACTTCATGGTCGGCATAGGTCGCCACCGACGGGCCGTCATTCTTGCGTTGCGCCATGGCGGACGATGCTCCTTTCGGTCAGACCAAGACCTTGGCTTTATCGAGCAGCGGCTGTTGCCGCGTGATCTCGGCGTTGCCGCCCTTCCGCCGCTCCGGCCCGACGTAGTTCGGGTTGACGTTGCGCCGGCGGTCGGGCCCGAAATAGGTCTTCGTTTTGACGAATGGACGCGGGTTGGCGACGACATTGAGAATGCGTTCGTATAGCGCCTTCGCGGAGATCGGCTTCGCCAGGAATTCGGTAACGCCGGCGTCGCGCGAATTCATGATGCGCTTTTTCTCGGAATGCCCGGTGAGCATGATGATCGGCACATAGGGATTGGCGTTGGCGCCCGGCTGCCGGATCATCTGCGTCAGTTCCAAGCCGTCGAAGATCGGCATCACCCAGTCGGTGAGAATGATGTCCGGCACGTAGTGGGTGAAGGCTTCGAGCCCCGCCGCGCCGTCTTCAGCTTCGTAGACCTCGCGTGTGCCGAACCCGTGCAGCAGCGTGCGCAGGATGCGGCGCATATGCGCATTGTCGTCAACGACCAGAAAACGCAGGCGGTTGAAATCGATGCGGACCATAAGATTCCCCGCCCGGCGAACGCGCCAAATCCGCCGCGCAAGCTTCAACCGTAAAGAATCGTCGTTAACGGCTGGTTAAGCATTCGGCCGGTCAGTAGCCGAATTGCTCGCGCAGGATGCGTTCGTCGAGGCCGTGGCCGGGATCGAACAACATGGGCATCGCCGTG
This sequence comes from Xanthobacteraceae bacterium, assembly GCA_049288525.1. Lineage (GTDB taxonomy): Bacteria > Pseudomonadota > Alphaproteobacteria > Rhizobiales > Xanthobacteraceae > BOG-931. The sequence goes on along the minus strand of JBAQHW010000245.1, from coordinate 13,318 downwards.
TCATGGTCCAAAGTGATGTCGACCGTTCGGACCGAGCGAACTTCGTCGTGGTCGGCGACCGCCGCGACCGGCCGCTTGCCGGCTTCCAGCACCTCGATCGTAACCCGGGCGCGATCCGGCAACAGCGCGCCGCGCCAGCGCCGCGGCCGGAACGGGCTGATCGGCGTGAGCGCCAACAGCGGCGCGCCGATCGGAATGATCGGCCCCTGCGCCGATAGATTGTAAGCGGTCGAACCCGCCGGCGTCGCCAGGAGGATACCGTCGGCGACGAGTTCGGGAAGACGCTCCTCGCCGTCGATCAACACGCGCAATCGCGCCGCCTGATAGCTTTGCCGGAACAGCGAAACCTCGTTGATCGCGCGGTGACGGTGAATACGGCCGGCAGCGTCTCGCGCCCGCATCAAGAGCGGATGGATGACGCTCTCTCGGGCGGCGGCGAGCCGCTCCTTGAGGCCCTTTTCGGAATATTCGTTCATCAGGAACCCGACGGTGCCGCGATGCATGCCGTAGATCGGCTTGCCGGAATTCATGAAGCGTTGCAGGGTTTGCAGCATGAGGCCGTCGCCGCCCAGCGCGACGATGACCTCGGCGGCTTCGGGCCGGGCATCGCCATAGCGCTTGACCAGCCGGCGGAGCGCCCGCTGCGCCTCGGGCATCTCGCTGGCGACAAAGGCGATGTGCTTGAAACGGGTTGCGGAATGTTTCGGCATCGTCAAATGGGCTTCTCGCGGCGCGGCGCCTGAAAGGAGAATGGAACGGAATGGAAACACAACAGCGCGCGGTGTTCGTCTATACGACCTATCCATCGATTGTCGAGGCGGAACGGGCCGGTAGCGCGCTGGTCGAGCGCCGGCTGTGCGCCTGCGTCAATATCCTGTCCGGGATGGTCTCTTTATATTGGTGGCAAGGCAAGGTCGAGCGTGGCGACGAAGTGGTGATGATCATCAAGACCCGCGCCACGCTGGCGGATGCGGTGCGCACGGCAGTGAAGGCCATGCACTCCTACACTACGCCCGCCGTCCTGGTGCTGCCGATCGAGCAGGTCGATCCCGACTATCATGCCTGGCTGATGGCCGAGACCGAGAAGCCGGGGACGAGCTAGGCAAACATGATCGGCGCTCTCTAGTGGTCCGATTCTAACATTCGCACCCCTGTCCGGCATACGATCATGCGAATGTCAGAATCAAAGGACCACTAGCAAAAGTCAGTCCTAGTGGAGCTTTTGGATTTGACATTCGCTTCACGAGTTTGCGGCTGGGTGGGTAGCGAATGTCAAATCCGCTCCACTAGGCGGCGTCGCGTTTGCGCTCGGGTGCTTCGAGGGGTTCGCAGTCCACGATTTTAAAGCGGCGTTCCAGGTCCGCGACCTCGTGCTTGTAGCTGAACTCGGACCGGCCGCGGCCGAACTGAAAACCCAGCCAGAAACAGCCGGTCCAGCTTGCAAGCATAAGGACAACTACCGATCCGCACACGCCCGGCTCATGCGCCCGCGCCGCGCCGGCGTCGAATGCAAAGCGCCGCGATGGTGGCCGAGATGCTAAGGTCGGCAGTGCAATTTTAGGCGAGCGTGGTTGGGATCGGCGCTGCTGGGGGTTCCTGCACGGGCAAGGTCGTCGCGCGGCATTACAGAAATTTCACGTAGATGAACGGTTTCTGCCGTGACGCTTCAGCGCCCATTCAGCGCATCAGCTTTAAACATGTGTTTGAAAACGGCGGGGTGCGAAATCGCCGCCGCACCAGCAATAAGGAGAAGAATCATGTTGAGGAAATTCGCCGCTGCGCTTCTCGCCACCGCCTTGATCGCCGGGCCCGCGTTCGCGCAAACAGGCGGAAACTCCACCGCAAACCCCGCCCCTCCGGCGGCGCAGACCACGCCCAATGCGCCGGCTGGCTCGACCACGGCGGCGAAGCACGCCGTCACGTCGGTCAAGTCGATGAAGTCTGCCAAGTTGGCGAAGTCTGCCAAGTCGACCAGGCACATCGCCAAGCATGCCCGCAAGCGAGCCTCGTGGACCGGCAAGACGAGCGCCATGCATCGGGCCCGGCATATGAAGTCCAGCAAGGTGCATCACGCTCACGCCGCGAAGTTCGGCAAGCCGTCGTAATCGCACGAGATTGCCTGCGATCCGGAATATGCAACCCCACAAAGGCTGCGAACCGAGGCCCGGATCGTACGCACCGGCTTGCGGCGCTTGGGCGGCTCACCCCGCTCGATCCGCAAGCCGGACCTACAGCGTGATCGGGAAGATGCGAACCGTCTTTGAGGATCACGCGCAGCACAGTCGGCCCCGGATTCGATAAACGAAAAATAGTCCGGGATCGGAGGGCCGGCGGTAACGCCGGCCTTCAAATGCTTGTGCGCGTCAGCATGTGGTCGGCGGCGGTGCGATTGATGTCAGCGCCCAATGGTCGTTTCCGTCGTCACGCCGCCGCCGATCTTGATGCAGGCATCGCTCCCCGGAAGCTGAACGAAACCGGCGCCAAAGGCGCTGCAAGCCTTGTCGCGCTCCCGCGCCTGCGATTTGGCCGTGGCGGGCGATGACGGGGCCGGCTTGGGATCGGGATTCGTCAATGTTCCAGCGCATGCGCCCGCGGCACCGAGAGCGATTGCCGGCACGAGAGCGGCGAACAGGGCCGCGGCGCGCAGCATCACAACGTCTCCGCGAAAAAATCGCGCATCAGCGCGTAGGATTTGCGGCAGAGCTTTTCGTCATACTGCGTCGCCGGACCCTGCGCGGTCGGATCGCAGAACGAGTGAACGGCGGGCGGTCCGAACATCATGACCTGCCAGTCCACCTTGGCCTTGCTCAGTTCCTCCTCAAAGGCATCCATCATCGGCTTTGGCGTCACCGGATCGGCGCGGCCATGAATCGCGAGTACGCGACTCTTGATGTTGCAGGGCGTGCCGGCGACCACCGGGTTCGGATTGGTGACGTGAAAGACAACGAGCGCCTGGAAATCCGCGCCGGCACGCGCCTGTTCGAGCGCATAGCCGCCGCCGGCGCAATAGCCGATGGCGGCGATTTTTGCCGTATCGGCGACGTCGAGCTTTTGGGTCTCGGCAAGGAGCGTATCGTAGGCCTTGCCGCCGCAGGCCAGCGTGAAGGGCAGGTTGTTGTGCACGGCGAGCATGCCGGCGCGCAGATCGTCGACCGTCTTCGGCTTGGCGCCGTAACCGAGACCGAACATATCGGCGACCAGCACGACATAGTCCGCGCCGGCCACCGCGCGAGCCTGGCCGATGGTGTCGGCGCACACGCCCTTCCAATCGGGCTGCATGAAGACGATCGGGCGCTTGGCCTTCACGCCGTCGTCATAGACGATCATGCCCTCGAATTGCCGGCCGTCGACCTGATAGGGCACCTTTTTCTCTGCCATCGTGTGCTTCCTCCAACGATCGGAGCAACCATATTACCCGATATAGCGCTGCAATATTACACCGTCGTGAGAACCCGCGTCCCACGGTGTGGGGCAACCATGCCGCGAAGGCGTTGCCGAACGCTGCAATCGCATGTAGAGCGTAGCCGAGAACGAAGGAAAGCTCCCGAATGTCAAAACAGGACATGCGCGCCGAGACGGAACGCCTCATCAAAGAGGTGATGGAGCGCAAATCCCTCACCATCAAGCGCGGCGACACCCGCATCGAAGCGGTCTGCGGCAAATGCGGCGCCCCGAACCGCGTCTACGCCCCGCCAGGGCAAAGCCGGATTACCTACAAGTGCAAGGAATGCGGCACGGAACAAAGGACGCTGTAGCCGGTCAGGAGAAATTCTGTAGCATCGCTTCGCGCAGGAATTTCGGCAGTTCGGCAAGATCGCCGCTGCCGTAGCCGTCGGCGACCGCGGCCGAGAGCGACGCCAGCACGGCCGCCGACAACGGCATCGGCACGCCGGTGAGCGCGCCGGTAGCCACCGCCGACATCAGATCTTTGCGCAAGGTGCGGATATCGAGCGTCATCTCGGCCGGCGCGCCTTTGAGTACGTCGAGCTTGCTCTTGAGCCAGCCGCTGGCATAGGGTCCTTCCTGCAAAACCTCGAGCATCTGATCGAGCGGGAGCCCTTGCTTCTGCCCAAGCGCCAGCGATTCCGCGACCGCCTGGATGTAGGCGCCGAGCCCGAGATTGACCGCAAGCTTCATGGCGTAGCCCGCGCCGTTCGGACCCATATGCACGATGCGGCGCGTCATCTTTTCCAGCACGGCGCGAGCGCGCTCGATATCTTCGGACGCGCCGCCGGCCATTGCGAAAAGGGTGCCGGCGCGGACTTGCGGAATGGTGCCGAGGACCGGCGCTTCAATAAGCCGTGCCCCCTTGTCGGCGACCTGCGGCGCTAGTTCGCGGCCGGTCATCGGCTGCAGCGTGCTCATGTCGATGAACAGCTTGCCCGCCACGTCGCCGGATAAAAAGCCATCCGGTCCGTTGAAGATGCGCCGCACGCCGTGATCCTCGGTGATGATCGAGATGATAATGTCGGATCGAGCGGCGACCTCGCGGGCATTGGCGGCGATCGGCAATCGGTCGGCGGCGAGCGCGCCGGTCGCCTCGGCCTTATGATCCCAGCCGACCACCTCGCAACCCTGCTGCCGCAAGCGCTGCGACATTGCCGCACCCATCCGCCCCAGTCCGACAATTCCGACTTTCATGGTTTGCTCCTTCATTCCTACAACGAGCGGTTACACTGCGGCCCCGGCGCGCCTTTGTGCACTATAATTGACAGAGTGCTGCGCTGGGATACTCTGTCGCCGTCAACGCACCATCGCTGCACGGCGGTGAGAATACAAGAAATGGGCGCGGAAAAATTGGCGCCGCCTTGGGAGGGCATCATGCGACATCGCGTTCTTCTTGCTCTGATTCCGTTCGTGCTTGGGGTGCCGCTTGCCTTTGCGGTGGTGCCCAAGGCGCATTCGGCCGCGCAATACGTGCTGAAATGGGCGGTCGTTACGCGCGGCGACATGCAGGAGAAATTCGGACACAAGCTTGCCGAAATATTGCCTCAGGCGACCAACGGCCGCGTCGAGGTGCAAGTCTTCCCGGGCGGTCAGCTCGGCAGTCCGTCGGCCATGATCGAAGGCTTGCAGCTCGGCACCATCGAAGCTTACGAGAATCCCGCCGACTTTTTTACCGGTGTCGATCCGCGCTTTGGGATTTTCAGCATTCCATTCCTGTTCAAGAGCACCGAGCAGGCCAACAAGGTGCTCGCCGATCCCGACTACAATGCCTACGTGCTCAAAATGGCCGAGAACAAAGGCTTGGTTGGCGTCAACCTGGCGGTGGCGGCAGAGTCGCTCTATTTCGGCGTCAAGAAGCCGCTGCGCACGCTGGCCGATTTCAAGGGCATGAAGCTGCGCGTCAACGCCACGCCGGCCGAGCGCGCGCGCATGGCCGCGCTGGGCGCGACCGCGGTGCCGATGGGTCTGCCGGAAATGATCACCTCGCTGCAGAACGGCGTGATCGACGGCACCATGAGCGGCATGTCGATCTTCACCAACTTCAATCTGCAGAATGTCGGCAAGGTGCTGCTGGAGACCCACGACACGCTCTTGGTGTCATTCGGCGCCATGAGCAAGCCGTGGCTGGACAAGCTGCCGCCCGACTTGAGCAAGATCGTCGTCGACGAGGCGCGTAAGCTGCAGCCGTGGGCGCGGCAGACCGCGGTCGACGAGGTGGCGCAATTGCGTCAGGTCTGGCTCAGCCGCGGCGGCGAAATCGTGCATCTGTCGCCGGCGGAGCAGGCCGAGCTCGAGCGGCGGCTCAAGCCGATCGGCGCCGAAGTCACCAAGGACGATCCGGTGCTCAAGGCGTTCTACGACAAGACCGAAGCGCTGGCCGCGAAGTATCAGTAGACATTCGATCGGGCCGAAGCGCCGCCGCGATGCGGGCGCTTCGGCGAAATCCTGCCGGGGCTAATAACAACAGCGCCGTCGCGCATGGCGAATAACGGCTCGCGCGCCGGACCCGAAGGTGGTGAAATGTCGGACGCAAAGCCGTTGTCGCGGCGACGGCAGATCGAAGAGTTCGTGTTTGTCAGAATTCCGCACGTGCTGTCCGGCGTTCTCTTCCTGCTGGCGGTGGTGCTGAATTTCGTCAACGTCGTCGGCCGTTATGTCTTCGGCATGCCGATCTTCTGGGCGGAAGAGACGCTGACCTTCACGATCATCTGGATCGTCTTTCTGGTGGTGGGCACCATCACCTACCGTGGCGCGCATCTCAACATGGACCTGTTGTATTCGCGGATGCCGTCCGCCATGCAGCGCCTGGTCAGAATTGCCATTGTCGTCGCGCTGATCGTTTGCTCCGCCTACACCGCCATGCAGTCTTGGACGGTGGTCAAACTTCATTATTTGACGCACGGCGTGACGGCGGGAACCAATATCCCGCTGGTCATTCCCCACTCGGCGCTGTTGTTCGGCTTCGGCTTCATGGCGGCGGCCGCGATCGTGCGGCTACCCTCCTATATCAGCGGCAAATTCGATTGAGCGGAGCGCGGTCATGTATTGGGTGATGGCGATCCTGCCATTCGTGCTGCTTCTGCTCGGGTTTCCGATCTTTCTTTTGCTGCTGATCACCTCGCTCGTCGTCCTGCTCGGCTTCTACGACATTCCGATGACCGTGGTGTCGCAGGACATCTTCAACAGCCTCAACAAATATGCGCTGTTGGCGGTGCCGTTCTTCATCTTTGCCGGCAACGTGATGTCTCGCGGCGGCATTTCGGTGCGCCTCTTGCGCTTCGTCGGATCGCTGATCGGCGGTTTCCGCGCCAACGTGCCGTTCACCTCGCTGGGCTTTGCCGCCCTGTTCGGCGCCACATCAGGCGTGACCACTGCAGCGACGGCGGCCATCGGCACGCTGACCTATCCAAAAATGCGCGAAGCCGGCTATAGCGAAAGTTTTGCCTCGGCTCTGATAACCTCCGAGGGCGCGCTCGACAACCTGATCCCGCCGTCGATCGCGATGATCATTTACGGCATCGCTTCCGACACCTCGATCGTTCAACTCTGGACGGCCGGCATCGGCCCATGCCTGCTGCTGGCGAGCTTCTTCGGCGGCTACATCTATTATCACTCGGTCAAGGTCGGCATTGCCGACACCGGCCGCTTTTCGCTGAAGGAGCTGTTGCGGTCGACGCGCGATGGCGTCTGGTCGCTCGGCGCCATCGTCGTCATCATCGGCGGCATCTATTCCGGCGTGTTCTCGCCGACCGAGGCGGCCGGCGTCGCCAGCGTCTATGCCATCGTCATCAGCTATTTCGTCTATCGCGAAGTGACGCTTGCCGATTTGTTCGATATCGCGGCGCGCTCGATGTATCTGACCGGGCTTATCTTCATCATCGTGGCCATTGCCGGCCTGTATTCGTGGCTGCTCACGATCAGCGGCATCGCGCAAGCGCTCGTCACCGTGATTACCAGCATGCACTCCGAACGCTGGATCGTGTTGCTGGTTATCAACCTGTTCCTGCTGTTTATCGGCTGCTTTCTCGATCCGGCCTCGGGCCTGATCATGCTGGCGCCGCTGTTGGCGCCGGTCGCCGCGTCGCTCGGTGTCGATCCGATTCATTTCGGCGTCATCGTGGTCATGAATCTCACGATCGGCACGTTCCATCCGCCGTTTGGATTGAACATTTTTGTCATTCAGGCGCTGTTCAAGACGCCATCGGAGACGCTCTATCGCGGCCTCGTTCCGTTCGTTATCCTGGCGATTATCGCGCTGCAGATCGTCACTTATGTGCCGGCGGTCTCGTTGACCATCGAGCACCTGTTGTTCCGCTGATCGCCGTGATTTACGGTGTCTCGATCATGCCGGCGACGTTCTTGAGCGCCGCACGCAGATTATCGAACATGGCGATGCCGTCGGCCGCGATCTTGCGTTTGACCGCATGGCCGCGCGCGCCGGGCAGGCGAGGCGGCTCGGCGCCTTGCATCGGCTTGGCCTTGCCGACCATTTCCGCGATATGCGCCATGCGCGTCTCATAGGCTTGCGTGCCGGCGAAACCCCGCGGATTGAGCACCAGGAAGAAGTGACAGATATTGCTCGACCGCTTGACGACGTTCTCGTAGGTGACCTGGAAGCCCGGCTCGCCGTCGGAGAGCGCGCTGCACAGCACTTCGACCATGAGCGACAGCGCGTAACCCTTAGGTCCGCCGATCGGAAGCACTGAGCCCTTGACCGCCTCGGCGGGATCGGTGGTCGGCTGTCCGCTTGGATCGAGTGCCCAGCCTGCGGGAATGCTCTTTTGCCCGGACGCCAGCATGTGGCGGATGCGCGAGCGCGCCACCGCGGCCGTCGCCATGTCGGCAATGATGGGTTCGGCATCGTGCAGCGGAAAGCCGACACCGATCGGATTGGTGCCGAACAATCCTTCGGTGCCGCCGGTAGGCGCAATGGCCGGGCTGGCATTGGTGAAGGCCAAGCCGATCAGGCCTTGAGCCGCGGCATGATCGACGTAATAGCCGGCGGCGCCGAAATGGCTGGAGTTGCGCACGGCAACCGCGCCGACGCCGTAGGTCTTGGCGAGGCCGATCGCCAAATCCATGGCACGGCGGCTCGCCACCAGGCCGAGCGCATGATCGGCGTCCATGACGATGGAGCAGGGCAGGGCCTGGGTCGTGGCGATGGACGGATTGCTTTTGATGGTGCCGTCAAGGAGCCCGCGCGTATAGAGCGGCAGGTGCACGACACCGTGCGAATCGGAGCCATGGGTTTGCGCCCATAGCGCGACTTCGGCGCCGGTTTCGGCATCATGCCGCGGTACTCCGCAATGGATGAAAACATCGGCGACCAGTGCAGCCAGCGCTGTGGGCGACACCGTGTCGGTCGCCGCGATGTGTCTCAGCTTTGCCGCCAGCGCAGCCTTGTCCTGCATGGTTTTGCTCATGAGTTCGGCGCCGCACCGGGAAAGAATCCTTCGGCGTTGCGGTAAAACACTTTCTCGTAGACGTCTTCGGCATAGCCGAGCGAGCGCCAATCGTCGACCAATCGTTCGTGAGTAAGCGTCGGCCAGTCCCAGCCGAACATGACGCGATCTTGCAGGCGGCCGCCGATTTCCTTCTTCAAGGCGGGCGTAAAATACTTCGGCGACCAGCCATGCAGCTCGTACTGCACATTGGCCTTGTGCAGCAGGATCGCGATCATGTCGTCCTGCCACGGCCACGCCGGGCGTCCGGCGAGGATTTTCAATTCCGGAAATCGCGCGGCGACGAGGTCGACATGGCGCGGGTGGCCGTCATCGAGCACGACGCCCATGCCGCCCGGCGTGCCCTGGCCGATGCCGGTCAGGCCGGTCATCAGCAAGACCGGCATGCCGGCCTCGATCGAGAGTTTATAGAAGGGATCCCAGATCGGATCGCTCGGCGGAAAGCGCAACGCGTTCTGGCTTTGGCAGAAACCGAGGAAGCCGCAATCGGTCGCTTTGAGCCGGGCAAATTCCCGGAGCCAGAAATCCTTCATGGTCGGATTGGCGGCGAGCCAGTTGCCGTGGACCGCGTCGCGATGGTCGCGGGCGAAGCCGGTCGCATAATCGTTCGACGCGCGGATTTCGTCCTCGTCGGTCATTCGCCAAGTGCGGTAAATGTCGAGGATGCTGCGGACGTGGTTCCTGCGAAACCCGTCCGCCATCTCCGTCTCGGTTTGAAACGTGCGCTTGCGCTTGAAGATGCGCTCGGCATTGGCAAGCTCCTCGGCAGTGCGGTGATGCAGCCCGCCGCGGGTCGAAAAATGCGAATGGCAATCGAAATAGCGCATGGCGGCTATTTCTTATCGTAACGATGGTCGAGAATGCGATGCGGCTTGCCTTCGCGACCGCGGTTCGACCATTCCATCAGCGCGTCCTCGGCCACTAATTCGATAGTGAGCTTGAGCCCGAGATCGGAGTGCAGCCGCTTCTCGATATGCTCCTTGAGACCGTCCCAGCCGGGTGCATCGTCGCGCACCTCCACCTTGACCGTCATCTCGTCGCGCACGACGCCGTCGGCCACCTTGCGCTCGGCGATGCACAGCCATTCGCCCGTGGTGCGATTATCGCTCTTGATCGCCGGCAGGCAGGCCTGCGGCCAAATGCTCACCCCGCGGATGCGTACCATTGTGTCGCTGCGGCCGAGCATCTTCTGCATGCGGCGAAAACAGCTGCCGCATTCGCAGCGGTCGGTGGCAACGATGCGGGTAAGGTCGCGCAGATTGAAGCGGATCATCGGCTGCTGGCGGCGATGCAGGATGGTGCACACCATGTTGCCGATCTCGCCGTTCTTAACCGGCTTGTTGTCCTCGATGCCGACGATCTCGAAGAACGTCGAGTCCTCGTGGAAATGCAGACCGTTCTGGTGCTGACACTCGAAGGCGCCCATGCCCATCTCGTGCGTGCCGTACATGTCGTAGACCTTGCAGCCCCATAGTTCCTGGAGTTGGTTGCGGAAGGTGTTCTCGGTATCGGGCCCGAGCCCGCAGCCGAGAAACTTGGTTTTCAGGTCGCGCACGTCGAATTTGAGTTCGTCGCGCGCCACCTTGGCGAGTTGGGTGGCGTATTCGGGGCGCACGTACCAGACATTGGTGCCCCATTCCTGGGCAATTTCGATCTGCCGCCGCGAAGACGTGACCGCGCCGGTCCCGGTGGTGATCGGCAGCGCGCCGAGATAATCGTGACAGGCCTTGTAGCAGCACCAGCCAGCATTGCCGAGCGAACAGGTGTGCGGAATTTGCACGCGGTCACCCGGCCGCACGCCGCAAATATACAGCACGCGCGCATGGGTCAGCCCGTTCATTTCCCATTCGAGCGGGGCATATAGCGTCGGCCGCGGCTTGCCGGTGGTGCCTCCGGAAGTCTGCAGCTTCAGCGGTTGCGTTTTGAGTATCTCATCGACATTGCCGTTGATCAGGCCAAATGGCGGGTTTTCTTCTTGATCCTTCTTGATGTCGGCGGAATCGAACGTCGGCAGCTTGATAATATCGTCGATGCTTTTGATATCGCCCGGCTCAAGGCCGGCAGCCTTCCAGCGACGCTGGTAGAAGCCGTTCCGCCACCCGGTTTTCATCAGATCGAGGAATTGCTCATTCTGAAATGCCCGGATTTCGTCCGCCGACCACTTCCACCGGGTTCTGGCGAATACGTCCGGTACCGGATAGCGCCGGTACAGCGCATCCCAATCGATCGACCGGTGATAGATCGGCAGCGTCGTTTCGGTGACGCCGCGGTCCATGACTGACATTCGCATTCCCATGTTCGCTTGATGCGCCAGAGCCGCAGGCCGCGCGGCCCGCGCCACTGGCCGGAGACAGATGCTCAGGTCTTGTAATCCGGTGCGTCGCGGTCGAGCTTGCGCAGGAGCGCCCGCCAGGTCATCTGGTTGAACGGCTGATTGCCATCGGTGATGATCCGGGCCTGGCCGACGGTGGCATCGAGCACCGCTTGCGGCGGCACATAAGGCTCCACGGCGCCGGCCGCCGAGCGGACTTGCGTCTCGCAGGCGCGGATCAGCAAAAACGCCAGCATATAGGCCTCGTGCACGCTGTGGCCCCACAGCACGAAGCCGTGGCCGCGCTGCAGCACGATCTGCTTGTCGCCGAAATTCTTGGCGAGTCGACGACCTTCCTCGTCGGTGGAAATCAGGCCTTCGTAGTCGTGGTAGCCAACCGGGCCGAGCCACATGGCATATTGGTTGCCGGGAATGAGGCCGTGCTCCTGCATCGCCACCGCGGTCGCGTATTTGGTGTGCAGATGCATGACGCATTGCGCCTGCGGGAAAGCGTCGTAGATGCCCTTGTGGAAAGGGAAGGCAAATTTGTGCGGCAGCTCGTCGCTCGGCTCGACGTGATTGCAGTCCTTGTCGAGCTTGTGCAGGTTCGAGGCAGTCACCTCCTCGAAAAGAATCGCCGCCGGATGCATCAGAAACTGGTCCGGATGGTTCGGTACGCGCGCCGATAGATGCGCGAACAACAATTCGTCCCAATCCTGCAGCGCCGCCAGACGAAAGGCGCCGGCGAGATCGACGCGGACCTTCCATTCGGCCGGATCCATGCCCGGCTTCAGAGCGCGGGCGATGCTGGTGGCGGCGCTCACGGTGTCTCCCCCCTCGATCGGCGCCGTTCTGCGGCGCGTCGGTTTGGCGGAAAGTATGTCCGCGTAGCGCCGCATTGTCCATTGTCGGCAGAACAGTGGGCGATTGCCCCGCGCGGACGACGGGCTTTAGGGATTGTTGCGGCCGTGATAAAACCTGCCGATGTCACTGGTGCTCGATCGCCAAGGCCGGCGTGCGCCGCCACGGGTTGATGAAAGCAAGCTTTCACAACCGCTGCAGGATTTATTCGCGACCTGGCGGCAATCGCTGCAAGACGCGTTCAAGGGCCTCACTGCCGACGGTGAGATCCAGCCGGGCCTGTTTCCGCGGCGCACGACCGGCGTATCGACGCAGCCGTTGCGCGACGCCGTCCAAAAGTTCTTGGCGTCGCTTGGCCCAGGACAGCGCGCGGCGGTGAGCTTTCCGGTGCGCAGCGAAGCGTGGCGGCACTGGAGCAATATCCATCGCAACGTGATGCGCCACGGGCTGTGCTTTGCCGAGCTGTCCGATCACCAACTCGATCTTGCCTATCGGGTCATGCAGACAGGTCTCGGCCCGAGGGCGTACGACACCGCGCGCAACGCCATGCGGCTTAACGAACATCTCGCCGAGCTGACCGGCCTGCCGGACGAGTTCGGCGAGCTCTTTTACTGGATCAGCATTTTTGGCGAGCCGTCGGCGGAGGCGGCATTTGATGCACCTTGGGGTTTTCAGATCGACGGACACCACTGCAACATCAATGCTTTCGTGCTCGGCGACCAGATGGTGCTATCGCCGATGCTGCTCGGCTCCGAGCCGGTCACCGCGGACAGCGGAAAATACAAGGGCACGACGGTGCTGCGCGAGGAGGAAGCGCTAGGTTTTGCCGTGACGAGCGCGCTCACCGCCGATCAGCGCGCCAAGGCGACCATCGGGCACGATTTGCCATTCGACGGTTACGCCTCGGGCTTCAAGGACAACGTCATCATCCCGCGCGACGGCCTGCCGGTCGCCGACATGACGCTCGAGCAAACATCTTTGCTGCGCGATCTGATCAGGCTCTACACCGACCGCCTGCCGGGCGGCCATGCGCGCGTTCGCTTCGACGAAGTCGTGGCGCATCTGGACGAAACCATCTTCGCCTGGATCGGCGAATTCGATCCAGTGGCGCCGTTTTATTACCGTATCTACAGCCCGCTGATCTTCATCGAGTTTTATCACCAGCCCGGCGTGGCGCTGCCCAACACCGGCTATAACCGCCGCCACGCGCATGCACTGGTGCGCACCCCCAACGGCA
>JBAQHW010000244.1:0-3773 GCA_049288525.1 Xanthobacteraceae bacterium | reverse complement strand
CCGTTGACCGCGCCGGTGGCGTAAGATTGACTGATAATGCCGGCATTGATTCCGACCAGTCCGCCGACATCTAAGTAGGAGCCGCTGACAGAGCCGGTGGCGTACGAATCGGTGATCGTCACGGCGGCGCCGTTGCCAGGTTGACTGACACCGACGAGCCCGCCGACCTGTTCGCTGTCCGTACCGGCGGTGACCGCGCCTGTGGCATAGGAATTGGTGATGGTGGCAGCGGTGCTGCCAGCGGGAGTATTTTGTCCGACCAAGCCTCCGATCCCGAAAGTGTCGCTCCCGCCGGTGACCGCAGCGGCCGAATAAGACGACGTAATGCTGTTCCAATTGAGCCCGACGACGCCGCCGATATTTTCGCCGTTGGGCCCGCCGTTGACAGTGCCCGTCACGTACGAATTTGAGATGGCGCCCTGATTCCAGGCTACCAGCCCGGCAACGACACCTTCGTTATAGCCTTGGACGATATTGCTGTCGGTAATGCTGACATTCGTCAGTCCGATGTTCTCAACCGTGCCGGTCAGATTTGCAATCAGTCCGATATAGCTGCCGGCCGACTGATTGATCGTCAGATTGCTGACGGCGTAACCTTGTCCGTTGAGAATGCCGGAGAAAGATGACGAGCACGTGCCCGACGATGCAGAGCACGACGACTGTGCGATCGGCGCGAAGCCAGTGCCGCCGTTCCAGTTCGCGGTGTTGGTATTGCCACCCGCGGTGCCGCCGGCGTCGATGGTGTTGGCGAGCGCGAAATTGCTGGTGAGGAAGCCCTGGACGCCCTGCAAGCCGTAGATATCGGTCAGCAGATAAGGAGTCGAGGTCGAACCATTGCCGCCGACCACGCGAAGGAACGTGCCGCCGGTGATTTCGAAATTATAGGCCGCGAATGACGGCAGCGTCGCTGGCGAAGCGATATTCTGCACCCAATTGCCGCCCGCGAGGTCGAATGTGCCGACACTGATCGGCGCCGTCGGATCGTTGATCGTGTCGGCGCCACTCGCGGTGTCGTTCAATGTCAACGTGCCGGTCAGCGTGACGCCGGTGGGGCCGGAGGGGCCGCCGGCCGCGCCGATCGTCAGCACGTTGCTATCGGTCAGGCTGATGGTGCCGGCATTTGCGGCCAGCGTGCCGACATTATTCGAAGCGTTGGTCAGGGTATAAGTCGCGCCGGTGCCGAGCAGAGCCAGATTCGTTGTCGCGATCGGCGCCGATTGCGTGACCGTGCCCGTGCTGGATAGGACGAGCGTTGCGCTGCCGTAGGGAAGCGATTGATCGATGGCAAATGTCGCGCCGGTCGCATTGATCAGTTCGCTGGTCAGCCCGCCGACCACCGTCTGCAGCGCAGTATTGGTAGTGCCATTGACCGCCTCCGAGAGACCGCTGGCGAGAGTGCTCGCGAGCGCCACCGGCGTCGTCGCGCTGAGATAGCTGCCGTAGATGTTGAGACCGGAGACGGAGCCGGACGCATTTTGCTGATAGCTGACGCCGCCGCTGCCACCCGTCGTGTAGACGACGACCTGACTGTTCGCCGGAATGCCGTTTGAGCCCAGGTAGAAAAAGTAATTGCCGCTTGCATTGGTGACCGTCGATGTGCCGGCACTCCCGTTGATGACATCGGAGACGGTAGTACCAGACCCGACTGCGGACTCGCCGTAGGTTGTGAACACCTCGCCGGAAACCACTCCGGGCTGCCATGTGAACAATGGATAGGTTTGGCCCGGCACGATGCCCCAGCAGGAGGCGCACCCGCCATTAGTTGTGGCATTGAAACCGGTCGGCAATGCGCCCGGGTTCAGAGAGTCCGGAGGTTGGGAGCCTTGGAGCTTGGCTGTCGTCAGCCCTTGAATGGTCTGGGTGTTGCCGGAATAGTCAGCGCCGATGCCTGTCTGTCCCGCGGTATCGGTATTCCAATAGCCGTTCGTGATGGTCGCGCCGCCACCGCCATATTGGTCGATGGCACCGACCAAGCCACCGACGTCCATAGAGCCCGACACCTGATTGGCGGCGTAGACATTGGTGATCGTGCCGCCATACTCGCTGTCGCCGACCAGGCCGCCAACGTAATACTGTCCGCTGACATTGCCGGTGGCGTAAGCGTCGGTAATGCTGCCGCCTTCCTGAGCGCCGACGAGACCGCCGGCGGCAAAGCCACCGGTGACCGATCCGGTCGCGTAGGATTGCGAGATCGCGCTGTCATTATAGCCGACAAGGCCGCCGGAATAGGAGCCGGAGCTGTTGCCGTTCACGGTGACGGCGGTAAACGAACTCAAGATCGGCCCGAAATTATCCCCGACTAGTCCTCCCACATCTCCGGACGTTGCCGTGACAGTGCCCGTGGCAGATGAATTGATGATCGTCGCGGAACTGTCGGAATATCCGACCAGCGAGCCGACGCTGTAACCGCCCGTGACATTGGCGTTGACGAGCGAGACGTTCTGGACCGTCGTTCCCAGATCGCCGAACAGACCAACGTATTCACTGTTGGGAAGATTGATATAGAGGCCGCTAATCGAAAATCCCTTGCCGTCGAAAGTGCCGGTTTGATAGATGGTCCCCCCGCCTTGATAGGTGCCGCCGCCGATCGGCACGAAGCCGGCGTAACAGCCCGCACCGCAAGGATTCCAGGTGGCGGTGCCGCTGGCGTTGATACTGGCGGCGAGATCGAAATTATTATTGGGAACATTGGGGGCCGCGTAATCGGCCCAAAGGGTCGTCACGCCCTGCAAGCCATAGACGTCCACGAGCGTGAAGGGATTGCCGCTGCTGCCATCGCCACCGGTCGCACGGAGGAAGGTGCCGCCGTTGAGCTCGAAATCGGTCGTCGCCGTAAACGTCGGCAACGTGCCGATCTGCGACCAGTTTCCGCCGTCAAGGATGAAGGCGCCCACGGTGACTGCCGCAGTCGGATCGCTGATAGTGCCGTTGACGTTCAGGGTCAGCGTGCCACTCAGATTGACTCCGCTGGTGCCGCCAGCGGTTCCGATCGTGAGTGCAGTATTATCGATCAAATCGACGCTGCCGGTATTCGCCGCCAGCGTGCCGACGCTGTTCGAAGCGTTGGTCAGCGTGTAAATCGCGCCCGCTCCGAGCAATTCGAGATTGGCGCTGACGGGCGCGGTCGCGCTCTGGGTGACCGCGTCGCCGGACGGCACATTCAGTGTGAGTGTGCCGGCGGAAACGCCGCTTGTAGAGTCGACCGTTCCGATCGCGAGGCCTGTGTTGTCGGTAAGACTGATCGTGCCGCTGCCGACGCTCGCCGCCAGCGCGCCGACGCTATTGAACGAATTCGTCAGCGTGTAGGTAGCGCCGCTGCCGAGAAGATCGAGACCTGTCGTCGCCGTGATCGCCGCCGACTGCGTAACCGTGCCCGTAGAGGACAGAACAAGAGTGCCGGTGCTGACCGCCTGATTGATGGCGAAGCTCGCGGCCGCGATATTAACCGCCATGTTTCCCGGCGTCGGGATTGTGTTGGCCCCCTTCGCCGTCGCGAAATCGCTTGTGACCGTCGACAGGCTGGTCGAGGACGACGCCGCATTCTGCGCGACATAGGTCTCGTAGATGTTGAGGCCGGATACCGATCCGCTGGCACTTTCCTGGAAAGCGACGCCGCCGCTCGTGCCGCTGCCCACATAAGCGATGACCTGACTGCCGGCGGAAAGCGCAGAGCTCAGCGTAAACGTGTATTGACCGCTGGCATTGGTCTGCACGCTGGAGACCAGCGCGGTGCCGTTGACGAGGTCATAAACGCTGACCCCGGCGCCGACGGC
>JBAQHW010000243.1:0-32385 GCA_049288525.1 Xanthobacteraceae bacterium | reverse complement strand
GAGACAAAATTGCAAGCGGCGATGCGCGAGGAGGTGCTAAAACCTTTGATCGCCGATTTCGACAAGAATTGGCCGTCGGGCGTCACCCGCTCGCGCGATCTGCTGGCGCTCGCCGAGGAGAGGGAATAACCGCGTGACTGGCAACGCGGCGCGCTAGTGAACCAGTCCGCAAATCGTCGTGTCGCCGGACCACACGCCATGCCGCGCCGTATCGAAGACTTCGCCATATTCGCGGCGCCCGGCGTGTTCGTGCTGTTATGGGCGTCGGGCTTCATCGGCGCCAAGTTCGGCTTAAGCTATGCGGAGCCGCTGACCTTTCTGGCGCTGCGCATGCTGATCGTGGTTGCGCTGGTTGCCCTGGTCATCGCAGCGACCCGGCCCAAATGGCCGGACGCCAACGGCATCATGCATTCGGCGCTTACCGGGCTGATGGTGCATGGGCTTTATCTCGGCGGCGTCTTTATTGCCATGGAAAATGGACTATCGGCGGGCTTGGTCGCGCTGATCGTGAGCCTGCAGCCGGTTCTGACCTCGACCGTGGCCAATCGCCTGTTCGGCGAGCGCGTCGCGGCGCGGCAATGGCTCGGTCTCGCGCTGGGGCTCGCCGGAGTGTATCTGGTGCTGCAGGCGAAGATGGAAAGCGGCGAGGCGACGCCCTTGGCCTGGATCGCCGCCACCGTAGCGCTCCTCGGCATCACCGTCGGTACGCTCTATCAAAAGCGCTTCGGCGGCGGCATCGATTGGCGGCCGGCATTGTGCATCCAGTATGCGGCGGCAGGCGCCGTGTTCTCGCTCGGCGCCGTGCTGTTCGAAAACCGCGCCGTGGAGTGGACGCCGCAATTTCTCTTCGCGCTCGCGTGGCTGGTTCTGGTGCTATCGCTTGGCGCGGTTTGGCTGCTGTATTTCCTGATCCGCCGTTCGGCGGCAACGCGGGTTGTAAGCCTGTTCTATCTGACGCCGCCGGTGACGGCTGCGCTCGCCTGGGCGCTGTTCGACGAACGGCTCAAGCCCTTGGCGCTTGCCGGCATGGCGGTGTGCGTCGCCGGCGTGTTCCTGGTGAATTGGAAGCCGCGCGGCGCGATTTGAGCGGATCATCGCCAGCCGCCGCCGCCGTTCACATAGACCGTGTCGGCGGTCATGAACGGGCAGGCGTCGGAGCACATGAACAGAACCAGTTCGCCGATTTCTTCCGGTGCGCCAAACCGCTTCATCGGGATGTCGTCGAGGAAGCGCTGCACCAAGTCGGGCGACGAGCCGGCGGCGTCCTGAAACGGCGTTTTGATCGGACCCGGCGAGATCGACAGTGCGCGAATGCCTTGGGCGGCGAATTCGCGCGCCACGCCCATGGTCATCGACACCACCGCGCCCTTGGCCGCAGCGTAATGGATCGAGGAACCCGGGCCGCCGCGCCGGTGCGCCATGCTGGCGACGTTGACGATGACGCCGAACTTGTTCGTCAGCATATGCGGCAGGACCGCCTGCATCGCATAGAACGTGCCGTCGAGATTGAGTGCAAAGGTCTTGCGCATCAGCTCGTCGTCGATGTCGAGGAATTTCGAGCGGCGCAGCGCCGCGCCCGCCGAATTGAACAGGAATTGCACGCTGCCGAAGGCGGCGAGCGCGCGGGCCACCATGTCGTTGACCTCGGCGCGGCTGGTGACGTCGGTCTTGAGCGCGAGCGCCTGGCTGCCTTTGGCATTGACTGCAGCCGCCGTGTCGCGCGCGCCTTGCTCGTTGACGTCGGCGCAGACCACATTGGCGCCTTCGCGCGCGAAGATCAGGGCGGTGGCCCGGCCGATGCCGCTTGCGGCGCCGGTGATGATGACGGTCTTGCCGGCGAAATAATCCGGAGTTTTCGGCATGGCGTTTCGTCCCCTGTTGTCGTCGCGATTGTGGCGCGGGCTCGCGGCAACGGCAATTGGGCCAATTACGGCCGGGACGAGATCGGCATGGATTGTTCGACGCTGGCTTTAGGCGGCGGCCAGAAGCCGCGCCGAGCGCAGTTGCAGCATGGCCGCCTTGGCCGCCGCCGGCGCAACCTGCGTCGGGGCAACCACGCCGGCGGACGCCGGACGCACCACGGCATTGCGCAGATAGGGCGGCCGTTCAAACCACAAATATTCGAACACATGCCCGCTCGATTTGTGGGCGAGCCGGATGGTCGGGCCCTCAATCGCCACGTCGAAGCTCGGCTCGCTGCTGTTGAGCTTCAGATTGGGCGACCGCAGGCCGAAGGCCGCGTGCAGCACCTGGTCGACGTCGTCGGAGGTGAACGGCTTATGCAGGAAGGCGCAGGCGCCGGCATCGTAGGCTGCGTCTTCGGTGGCCAGACTTCGTTCGGCGGAAATCATCACGATTTTGGTCGCCGGCTGGAGCAGGTGAAGCCGCTTCATCGTCGCGATGCCGCTCAAGCCCGGCATATTGCAATCGAGGAATACCGCGTCGTACTGCGTGATCCGCGCCAAAGCGAGCGCGCTTTCGCCGTCGGCGGCTTCGTCGATGTCGCAATTGAACACGCTGCCGTGGACGATTTTCTGCACGATCTGGCGGACGGCGGAGGAATCGTCGACGATCAGGATCTTGGTGGGCGCGGTGATGCGGTTGTAGGTGTTCATGATGGCGATCGCATCGGCGATGCTGAAGGGCTTGAACAGAAATTCATAAGCGCGCAGGCGGATCGCGACTTCGACGGCTTCAGCCGCCGGCGGCGTCGACATCAGCGTGACGAAGGTCTGGATTCCCTGCTTGCGCGCCGACCACACCGCCTCGGTGCCCGACAGCTCCGGCATGTGGACGTCGACGAAAGCAACGTCGATATTGCCGCCGTTGAGCAGGGTCAGGCAGTCGCGGCCGTTGTCTGTCACATTCAACCGCACCGGCAGCTTCGACAGATGGGCGGCCTCGGTCAGTATCTGCTGTGTGACGCTCGCATCGTCGGCGATCAGCATGCCTATCGTACGCACCATCGTTGCTACTCCAAATTCTCGCATTTCCAGGCGGCGCGGTGGCCGCCCTCACTGTGCGGCACAGATTAGAGTGCAGCATGGATTAAATTCGGCGGCGGACGTTTTAGTTCGGCGGCGAATGAGTTCCTGTTTGCCGCCCGGTCAATGCGCCGCGATGAAATCAATTAAAATTGGCCGCAAGCTGCGCGAAACTCTTTCGGTGTGTCGAACCCTCGGAATTCTTGATATGATGCTTTGGGCCAATGCGGAGGGAACATTACGCAATGCCACGCCTACCCATCGAGTACCGTGACGCGTCGGCAGACGTGCGGGCGGTTTATGACGACATCAAGCGCACGCGGCAGGTCGACGACGTCAACAACTTCTGGAAGTACCTCGCGCACGATCCGAAGACGCTTAAGCGCACCTGGGCGAGCATCAAGGAGATCATGACAGCGGGCGCGCTCGACGCGCTGACCAAGGAAATGATCTATGTCGCGGTCAGCGTCTCCAACGGCTGCGAATATTGCATTGCCAGCCATACCGCGGCGGCGCGCAAGGCGGGCATGAGCGAGGCGATGTTCGGCGAGTTGATGGCGGTCGTCGGCATGGCCAACGAGACCAACCGCTTGGTCAAAGGCTATCGGGTGCCGGTCGACGCCGCCTATGACTGACGCTTGCTAGTGACTGCCGCTTGCTAGCCTTTGGCGTTGTTGGTCGTCTGCGGTGCGGTGGGTGTCGCGGCGCCGCCGTGGCCGCCGGCCGCCGGTGCGCTCGATTGGGCGGTGGATGCCGGTGGTGTCGGCCGGAAGCCGTGCTCGTTCAAACCGTATAGAACCACGCTGAGAATGGCGACCGCGACAACGGCGAATAGTGTGATGCCGCCCACTCCCATGTGTCCCGTTGTCATTTGCAGGAACGGATCGGGCTGCTCTTTCTCCTGAGTGGGCATGCTGGCGCGCAATTTTGCGTCGCGATCGGTTGGGTCGGTCATGATCGGCTCCGTGCGGCTATCGATCCGCAAAGTAAAATCCCTTCAGGGACAACGGCGAGCCGGACAATCAAGTTCCATGAGCGAACAATTGGCTACGTTAGGGAGGAAAACGCCCTTCAAATGCGCGAAAAATACCGGGCAAATGCGCGATAAATGCCGGGAAGCACCTTAGCGCTAGGGCAAGCGGCCGCTGCTACCAAGAGCTGCGGTCGCGCCCGACGTTGACGCGGCGGGCGGGCATTTCATGGGAATTCGGAAACTCGTTAGGGAAAAAAGTCACCCCGATCGGCGGGGAACGCCGCGGCGCCTCATTAATCGCCGTGGGAAAATCCAGAGCGGCCACGGCACGCTGCCGCGCGACTGCCTCATCACCGACATTTCAACGGGCGGCGTGCGGCTTCACGTCGAAGGTTACGACGTCCCCGACAACTTCGTGCTGCTATTATCCGGCGAGGGACTGGCCAAAGAGTGCAGTTATCAAGTCGTGTGGCGGCTTGGGCATGAGATCGGCGCCCGCTTTTGTGGCGTGATCCGCCGCACCGGCACCGCTTCACGCGGCTGAAGGGCACAAGGCTCGCGCGGCAACGAAGCGGCCCGCTTAGCCCGGACCGCTTCGCTTCATTCAATCTTCGCTAGTGAGTGGCGCTAGGCGTTGCCGGCGTCGCGGGCGCGGCGGCGGGCGGGGTTGGCGTGCCTGGCGCCGGGATCGCGCTGGGCGTAGGTACAGCCGGCGGGCTCATGTGCGTAATGGCCGGCGGATTGACGTCATTCGACGCCGTGTTAGTGCCTAATTGTCCCGGCCGGTGCCCGAAACCGAAGGCGACGGCCAAAACAATGACCAGAAATACAGCCGCAGCAACCCACCCCCACGCTGCGCTCGGGGCGCGCACATTGGGGTCCAGATTGGCATCCGCTCGAAATGGGTCGTCCGGATTGCGGTAATCGTAATTCGCGTTACGGAAGTCAGACATGATGGGTCTCCATCCATCGTTGCGTCTTGCTGTTAACCGATTGGAGGGATCAGCGTTCGCGGGGCGCCGGAATACCCGATGGTCGCGAAAGGCATATCTGCGGAACCGAAAACAGGTTCCGTCTACCCCAGCGATGTTGCACTGCCGTTCATTTCGGCTGATCCATTGCGCGGTGCAGCAGATGCCGTGACTTTTTGCGACGAAATCATTATGGTTCCATCCGCCGCGCTCGTAGCTCAGCTGGATAGAGCATCAGACTTCGAATCTGAGGGTCGGGAGTTCGAATCTCTCCGAGCGCGCCATCTGCTTTGGCATGATGCGCGGAACGCGCCCCGCGCATCGTCCGTTACCACTTCAAGAATGGAGGAACACGATGGCCGGCGAGAACCGCACCCCAGACAAGAAAATCGGCGAAGTGAAACATGCGCAGGAGCAGTCCGAGCGGACGAGTGGACACCAGCCGCCGCATGGTCCGGGTGTTCCGCATGAAAAACAAACTGTCAGAGGTGAGCCAGATAAAGACCCGCCAAAGAAGAAGAACGGCGAGCTTTGAGCGCCGTCCTACAGCGGCGAACGCCCTGAAAATTGGGCGAAGGCCTGAAAATTGCACCGGAATAAAGCGGGCGGGGAGTTTCACTCGGTCGCCCATTCGATGGCACGAACTGATTTTCTGAGCGGAAAGCCGGTGGCGAAGATTGCGCCTCGTCTCCCAGCCGGCCGCGACGGCAGGCATTCGCGCTCTTTTGTTGAAACTTGACGGTCTGGTCGCGCAACGTCGCGACGGGCTGCATCCCGTTCTCGACAGCGTCTGCGAAGGATTTTGCCGGAGACGGCGTATCGCGCGAGCCGAAACGGAAGCCGGGTGAGGATGTCGGGCGGGTTCAAGTTTTGGAATCACACCGCGATAACTTGGTCCGCTGGTATGGCATCGGAGCGGCACCCCTTTCTGAGGGCAGCGCGCGATAAAAGCGTCGCGGTGTTGCTGTTCGGGGGTGAAGGTCATATGAGTACGCCGCGTATAGGCATAAGAGAGGAATGTAGGTGGCTAAAGCACGGAAATCGAAAAGCAGCGCTCTACACACTTGGCGCGTGAGCCGAAGGGATAATCAGTCGGTGACTGTCATGGCGGATGGCTTGAGCGTCGTGGACGGAGAGCTGGTATTTACGACAAACGGGGTGCCGGTCCGGATTATAGCCGCTGATACCTATACCGACGTGGAGCTGGTGGAATAGGCGATCGGCTAGCGCGGCAGCGAAGTGTTGTTCCTGCGCTCGCTGTCGTCTCTCCTGGCCTGCGGCGCGGTCATGCTGCCGGTCACTGGCGTTTCGGTCTTTGCAACCCCCGGCCGCGCGATCACATTCTTCGCGGCCTGTCGCACTGTGCGGCCTATCGCAATCGTTCTCGCAGGCGGCGCTGCTGCTTGCCTTCAGCCTGATGCCGCTCGCTGGCGCGGTCGCCATCAATTTCTCCCCGCCGCTGTTTGCCGCATTGGTGTCCATCGTGTGGCTCAAGGAGCGCGCCGGCGGGGCGCCCGCCGCCGTGCTGGTCGTCGGCTTTCTCGGCGTGCTCATCGTCACTGATCCCGGCGCCGATTCGCTCACGCTCGGTGCACGGTTCGCGCTGATCAACGCCGTCATTATGGCAGCGTTACGGTGGCCGTGCGCGGCACGACCAGGACCGAGTCCGCCAATACGCTGGTCATGGGGCAACTGGCGGTGCTGGCTTTCTTTCATAGGTTCCTGCTCCTATTCGGCTGGAGCTGGCCGTCGACGGCTGATGCGGCGCTCCTTGTTCGGCACCGGCTTCATCAATGCGCTCGGCCAATGGTTCTCGACTCGCGCGCTGCATCTTGCACCCGCCGCGGCGGTGACGCCGTTCTATTATCTGATGCTGCTCTGGGCGCTCCTGATCGGGTTCGTGGTCTGGGGCGACGTGCCGACGGTCGGCCTCTTGGTCGGCTCGGCCATCGTGGTCGCAACCGGCCTCTTTCTGTTTCAGCGCGAAGCTAGAATGCAACGGCGTTTGGCCTGAGCGTCTGCCTGCGACGGTTCGGCTCTGCTGACAAGCGGGGAATGCGGATATAGTGCCGCCTCATCGCGCCGCCTTGTGCAGAGACGGCGCCTATAAACGGCGCCGAGACGCGTACGAGACGCGTAAATGTGTCTGCGCCATGAAGGGGGGAAATTGACGTGCCATTCCACTTGAAAGGCCGTTTGCAACGCCGGCGGTTTCTTCAATTAGGCGCCGCGGCGGCGCTGCCGCTTTTCTCGCGCCGCGCCTTTGCCGCCGATTACCCGACACGGCCGGTGCATGTCATCGTCGGACAGGCCGCCGGCAGCTCGTCGGACATTACCGCGCGGCTGTTAACGCAGCCGGTGACCGAAGCGCTCAAGCAGCCATTCGTCGTCGAGGTCCGGCCCGGAGCGACCGGCAATATCGCGACCGATGCGGTCGTGCGTGCGGACCCGGACGGCTACACGCTGCTTCTGGTCAACTCGCAAAACACCATCAATCAGGCGCTGATCCCAAATTTGCCGTTCGACTTCGTTCACGACATCGAGCCGATCGTCGGCATCGACAAGGTGCCCCTGGTGATGGAGGTGAACCCGTCGTTTCCGGCAAAAACGGTTCCGGAATTCATCGCTTATGCCAAGGCGCATCCCGGCAAGATCAACATGGCCTCGGCAGGCGTCGGCGGGCCGCAGCACGTCGCCGGCGAGCTGTTCAAATACATGGCCGGCGTCGATCTCGTGCATGTGCCCTATCACGGTTCGACTCCGGCGCTGGTCGACCTGATGGCCGGGCAGGTCCAGGTGATGTTCGACGTCACGCCGTCGTCGCTGCCGCATATCAAGGCGGGCAAGCTGCGGCCGCTCGGCGTCACCACGCCGCAGCCGCTGGCCGTGTTGCCCGGCGTTCCTCCGATCGCTCAGTTCCTGCCGGGCTACGAAGCCTTCGGCTGGATCGGTTTCGGCGCGCCAAAGGGCACGCCGGCCGACATCGTCGCAACCCTCAACAAGGCCTTCAACAAGGCCATGGCGGATGCGAACGTAAAGGTCCGTCTGCTCGATCTCGGCGGCATCGAAATGGACCCCAATACTCCGGCGGAGTTTGGCAAATTCATTGCCGCGGATACGGCGAAATGGACTAAGGTGGTGCAATTCGCAAAACTCAAGCCGCAATAACTGCGCTGTCGATCGCCGGCGCAACAAAGAACGCCGGCATGAAAGGGGGGAAGGAACATGAAAGTCTCACGCAGAAACCTGATCCAGCTCGCGAGCGGCGCTGCTGCCGCGGGCTTGCGTCCAAGCCTCGTGTTTGCGGCCGATTATCCGACGCGGCCGGTGACGGCGATCGTGCCGTTCTCCGCTGGCGGCGCAACGGACGTGCTGGCGCGCGTGCTGGCCGATCCGATGGGCAAGGCATTGGGGCAAACGGTTATCGTCGAGGACCTGACCGGCGCGGCCGGCGCCATCGGCGTCGGCAAGGTCGCGCATTCGCCGCCGGACGGCTACACGCTGTGCATCGGCACGCTGACGACCAACGTGCTGATCGGCGGCCTCTATAAACTGGATTTCGACGTACTCAACGATCTGGTGCCGATCGCCGAGCTCGCCTACGAGCCGCTTTTGATCTGCGTCAAGAACAGCCTGCCGGTGCATAACTTGAAAGAGCTGATCGCCTGGCTCAAAGCCAATCCCGGCAAGGCCAGCGTCGGCGTTCCCGGCATCGGCTCGACCGGCAATCTGGCCGGCATTTCATTCCAGAAGGCCACCGGCACCAAATTCCAATTCGTTCCGTATCGCGGTGACAATCCGGCGGTGCAGGACTTGATGGCGGGCCAGATCGACATGATGATAGAACCGTCCTCCAATTTCACCGCACAGGTGAAGGCCGGCACCATCCGCGCCATCGCCGTTCCGGCTAAGACCCGCATGACCAGCTTGCCGGAGGTGCCGACCACGGACGAAGCGGGTTTGCCGGGATTCTATGCGTCGATCTGGTTCGGCATGTGGGCGCCGAAAGGCACCCCCAAGGACGTTCTCACCACGATTCATGCCGCGACCCTCACCGCGTTGAAGAACGACAATGTGAAGGACAAGCTCAAAGCGCTGGGCCAGCAGATCGCCCCGGCGGATCTGCAGCAATCGGACGCGTTTGCCGCATTTCAAAAGTCGGAAGCTGACAAATGGTGGCCGATCATCAAGGAGGCCGGTATCAAGATTCAATGAGCTTGGTTTGGGCCCGGCTCAGGCGTCGTATTTTGCGGGCTTCGTCTCGGTAACGAAAATCCAGATCAGCGCCGTGGCGCCGCCCGCTACAGCGGCGATGGCAATGAAGCCGCCGAACGGCCCGACCCCCTGAAACAGGAAACCCGTCATCAAAGTGCTGAGCGAGGCGGCAATGCCGATGGCGGCGCCGACCACGCCTTGCGCCAGATTAAACCGGCCGGTGCCCGCGGTCAGGTCGGTGATGACGATGACGGTCAAGACGCCGATGACCGCCCCGGTGATGCCGGACAATATCTGGGCTATGACCAGGGACGAATAGGCATTGGTGAAGGCCAGGAGTGCCGCGCGGATCGGTTCGGCGGCAAAGCCGATCAGCAACAGCGGTTTACGGCCGCGTTTTTCCGAGTGATAGCCGACCCAGGGCGCGAATAGCGCCACGACGATCTGCGGCACGATGATCAGGCCCGACATCCATAGCGACGACTGGGTCGGGATGGTGGTGGCCAAATTCTCGCCGATCAGCGGCAGCATCGAAGCATCGGCAAGCTGGAACAGCACCAGCGCCGCGGTGAACAGCATCAGCCGGCGGTTGGTCAAAAGATCGGCGATGCGGCCCACCTCATGCGCTTTGGCGCCGGCCGCCGCGTTGCGGGCGCGGGCATAATCGATCTCGTCGGGCCGAATGAAGCTGAGCGCGATCAGCGCCGGGACACACAGACTCGCCGCGGCGATGAAGATGGCGCCCATGGCGAAATAGGCGCCGACGAGCCCCATCAGCGCCGCCGTCACCGCGTGGCCGCCGGCCGCGTAGCGATAATTGCGGCCGGTGCGCACGGACATCGCCCGGCGGCCGACGAGACCGAGGCTGATGGCGCCAATCGCCGGCGTGATAATTCCGCCGGTTACGCCCTGTAGCAGCGAGGAGAACAGCACCATGAGGTAGGACGGCGCCAGCGCCAAGATCAGCGCGGCGGCGCCGATCATGACAATGCCGATCGCGATCAAGCCGCGCTTCCACGGCGCCGCGTCGGCAAGCGCTCCGCCCGGGATTTGGCTCGCCACCCCCGCGAGCCCGCCGAGCGTCAAGGCATAGCCGACATCGCGCTCGGACCAGCCGAGATGCGCCAGATAGAAAGCGACGAAGGTGCCGAACCCGGTCTGCACGTCCGCCAGGAAGAAATTCATCCAGTCGAGGCCGTAACGGCTCTGCGGCGACACCGGCGCATGCAGCGACTTGCGGGCGGCGCGGTAGCGCGCCACGGCGTGGCGCACCCGGTGCAAACGAAACTTGCGGGGTTTGGGCATCGAACCAGCTTTGCCCTAATGGGGGAAATCGAGCTGCCGTGGCAACGATTAGCGGTGAAGCGAAGTTCCGCCCGAAAAGCTTATGCCAGTGCGCTATCCATCAAGCGGCGATCATCGAAGTTCGCCGTGGCGATCCCCGACTGCAGGACAACATCGTGGCGATCGGCGCTTGGCTGCGGTCAGCCGCTAAAAGATCACGACGCTGCGGATCGATTTGCCGTCATGCATCAGCTCGAAGGCCTTGTTGATGTCGGCCAGCGGCATGGTGTGGGTGATCATCGGATCGATCTCGATTTTGCCATCCATGTACCAGTCGACGATCTTCGGGACATCGGTGCGGCCGCGGGCGCCGCCGAAGGCCGAGCCGCGCCAGACGCGGCCGGTAACGAGCTGAAACGGCCGCGTCGCGATCTCTTGGCCGGAGCCGGCGACGCCGATGATGATGCTCTGGCCCCAGCCGCGATGACAGCTTTCGAGCGCGATCCGCATCAGTCCGACATGGCCGACGCATTCGAATGTGTAATCGGCGCCGCCGATCTGGTCGGCGCCGTGCTTGGTCATGGCGACGAGATGCGCGACGAGATCGCCATCGACCTCCTTCGGATTGACGAAATGCGTCATGCCGAAACGCTCGCCCCAGGCTTTTTTCTCCGGGTTCACGTCGACGCCGACGATCATGTCGGCGCCGACGAGACGCAGGCCTTGAATGACGTTGAGCCCGATGCCGCCGAGGCCGAACACGATAGCCTTGGCGCCCGGCTCGACCTTGGCGGTATTGATCACCGCGCCGATGCCGGTGGTGACGCCACAGCCGATGTAGCAGACCTTGTCGAACGGCGCGTCCTCGCGGATCTTGGCGACGGCAATCTCCGGCAGCACGGTGAAATTGGCGAAAGTCGAGCAGCCCATATAGTGGTGGATTTTCTCACCGCCGATCGAGAAGCGCGACGTGCCGTCCGGCATCACGCCCTGACCTTGCGTCGCGCGGATCGCGGTGCACAGATTGGTCTTGCGTGAAAGGCACGACGGGCAGGCGCGGCATTCCGGCGTATACAGCGGAATGACATGGTCGCCCTTTTTGACCGAAGTGACGCCGGGACCGACGTCGACGACAATGCCGGCGCCTTCGTGGCCGAGGATGGCGGGAAACAGGCCTTCCGGATCGGCCCCCGACCGGGTGAATTCGTCGGTATGGCAGACGCCGGTCGCCTTGATTTCTACCAGCACCTCGCCTGAGCGTGGGCCGTCGAGCTGAACGGTTGTCACTTCCAGCGGTTTGCCGGGGGCATAAGCCACGGCGGCGCGAACATCCATGCTATCCTCACTCGAATTTAGCGCACGATGGCATTGCGAGATTGCGATGGCAAACCCGGAACTGGTTGCGCCGGCACTGGAATTCGTCTGCGACGCGCGGGTTAGCGTCGGCGTGCCGCTCGATCTTGGCGACGTCGGCAAAGGCGGCCGGCGCATCGTTCCGATCATCGGCGGCGACTTGGCCGGGCCGCTGTTGCGCGGCGAGGTGGTACCGGGCGGCGCGGACTGGCAGGTGCTGCGCAGCGACGGCGTCGCCGAACTGGAAGCGCGTTACACGCTGCGGACCGACGACGGCGCCTTGATCTACGTCCGCAATCACGCGCTGCGCCACGGGCCTGCCGCGGTCATCGCGGCGCTGGCAGCCGGGGAGGCGGTCGCGCCGGAAGAGTATTATTTTCGCGGGGCGACCTTTTTCGAAACCGGCGCGGCGCGCTATGCGTGGATGACGCACCATATTATGGTCTGCACTGGTCATCGTGAGCTGGCGCAAGTGGTGCTGAAATTTTACAAGGTGACCTGAAAAAGCGCCAGAAAAAGCAACCGTAAAAGCAAGCGAAAAAGCGACCATGTATCAGCCGGACCTCTTTCGCATCGACGACGTCGCGCAGATGCATGCGCTGATGCGAGCGCGGCCGTTTGCGGCGCTGGTGTCCGCCGGCAACCTCGGACTTTATGCCAGTCATCTACCGACGGTACTCAAAGACGAGGGCGCCCGCGGCATCATCGAATGCCATCTCGCGCGCGCCAATCCGCATTGCAAGGAATTGGGTCAAGTCGGGGAAGCGATGATGATCTTCCAGGGGGCCGAAGGCTACATCACGCCGAACTGGTATCCGACCAAGGCGCAAACCGGCAAGGTCGTGCCGACCTGGAACTATGCCGTCGTGCATGCCTATGGGCGCCCGGAAGTCGTCAACGATCCGGAATGGCTGCGCCGCCATGTCACCGAGTTGACCGCGCAGCAGGAAAAAAGCGAAGCCAGTCCTTGGGCGGTATCCGATGCGCCTGAGCCGTTCGTCACCGCCATGCTGCGCGGCATCGTCGGTTTCCGCTTCGTCATCGCTCGCCTGGAAGGTAAGTGGAAAATGAGTCAGAACCGCGAAGCGCAGGATCGCGAGGGCGTGGTGAAGGGACTTCAAGCGCGCCGCGCCGGCGACGATCGGGAAATTGCCGACTATGTCGCGCGGCAGAAAAAACCGTCCGATTGAAGACGCTCAAAGCCGGTCGGATGCCGGACGCATATCACGTGCTTTCCGGAGCGATGACGATCTGGGTTTGGATGACAAGCGCGCAGAGCCGGCCGTCGTTGCGGGTGATGCGGGTCTGCCAGACCATGGTGGAGCGGCCGCGATGCAGCGAGGTGCATTCGGCGTAAGCCGTATCGCCGACCGGAATGGCGACAAAAAAATTGGTCTTGCTCTCGATGGTCGCGGTACGGCCGCCCGGCGGCAGGTTCGCCATCGTCGCGGTACCGCCGAGATTGTCGGCGAGCGCCATCACCGCGCCGCCGTGCAGCGTGCCATTGCGGTTGTTGAGCTGTTCGCTCACCGGCATTTCCGCGGTGACCTTGTCTTTGGAGACGTGGGTGATCTTCATGCCCATATGCGCGGCAAACGGCGGCTGATTGTATGCGTCGGGATTCATGAGGCCCTCAAAAGCAAGAGCGCGACCGCAAACGTCTGCGGCCGCGCTCCCATAATCAAAGCAGAGATTTGGACGGCTTGCTACTGCGGTTGCGGGACGATTCGAATATAGGGCTTTGGTGTCTTCCAGCCGGCCGGGTATAGCTTCTTGGCCTCGTCATCGGTGATAGCGCCGCCGAGAATGACGTCTTCGCCCTGCTTCCAGTTCGCCGGTGTGGAAACGCGATGCTTTGCCGTCAGCTGCAGCGAGTCGATGACGCGCAGCACCTCGTCGAAATTGCGCCCCGTGCTCATCGGATAGACCAGGATCAGCTTGATCTTCTTGTCGGGCCCAATCACGAAGACGTTGCGCACCGTCTGATTGTCGTTCGGCGTGCGGCCCTCGGATGTACCGCCGGTCGATGCCGGCAGCATGCCGTAAGATTTCGAGACTTTAAGATCGGTGTCGCCGATCATCGGATAGTTCGGTGCGAAGCCGACGACGTCCTTGATGTCGCCGGCCCACTTCTTATGGTTGTCGACGGGATCAACCGACAGGCCGATGATCTTGACACCGCGCTTGTCGAACTCCGGCTTGAGTCGGGCCATGGTGCCGAGCTCGGTGGTGCAAACGGGGGTAAAGTCCTTCGGGTGCGAAAACAGCACGGCCCAGTTGTTGCCGAGCCACTCGTGGAAGCGGATTTTGCCTTCCGTGGTCTCAGCCTCGAAATCCGGGGCGGTATCGCCAATTGCAAGTGCCATTGAAATCCTCCGTGTCAACTGATGGTTGTTTGGCAGATGGGATGCGACGTAGCGAAAAAATTCTCCTCTCGTTATGTACGGCGCGCAGGCCACCAATGCCAGCCGGGACGGGGTAATATTTCATTGAACCGACAGCATTATTCGGTTGCCAGCTCGGTTTAATGGCAAACAAATCGGCTGCCTGGACGCAAAACCCGGAAACTTATTTGCAAGCTGGATTTGGACGCCATTTTCGAGCGGCACGGCGTGGAAAAAGTTGCCGCTGCTGAAACATTGTGCGGGTTTGCCGCGAGTTTGCCGCAGTGCGGCCTATCCCCGGTCACTGTGGGATTGAATTTTGAACCGGGGCAGGGCGTTTGCCACGGATTGGAGTGTGGCTGGGAACAAGCCTGGAGCGGCCGAGTTTGCATCCACGGACGGTTAACCGGAGATGGCAGTGATCCCCCGCAGCGAGATGCGATATCCGGATTTCGAGACGCTTGTGGCCGTCATCGCCCGGTCGCAAATTGTCGTGCAAAGAATGCAGATCATTATGCTGAAAATGATTGGGCCAAAAGCGTCGCCGCGTCGTCCCTTACCGGCGGGCTTCGACGACACCGACATCGCCATTCTGGAATGGATTGCCGCCGAAGGCCGCCGCGCCGCCCGTTCGATGGTTTTGATCTAGAATTACTCGATGGGCGCGTGGCCTTTTCGGAAAGCCGGTGTCCACTTTTCCGGGGCATACTCCAAGTGCCGCGGCGCCGGTCATTTGCCCCGATAGCCATCGACAAGCGTATTTATGAAGGTGATGACGTCGGCTTCATCTTGTTCGGTCATGGCCGGTGTATCGCCGAGTTTGCGATTGAAGGGCGGATCGGCGACATCGATGTTGGCGAGGTAGCGCGGCGGCAGATCGTTGAATTTTTGTACTGCGCCGTCGAACCCGCGCGGATAAATTTTTCCCGGCTCGGTGTCGCGGAAATCGTAGAAATTCAGGACTTGCTTGAGACTGGAGAACACTCCGTTGTGGAAGAAGGCGTGACGCGTCGCGGCGTTGCGCAAGGTAGGCGTCATGAACAGCCCGCAATATTGGTGGTCGGATGCCATGTCGCTCCGGTAGGGCCCGCAGATGCCGAGATCGAAGAAAGCCGGATTGTTATCGATGGCAAGCGCGGTATTGCGCGGCGCGCCAAGCGCTTCGAACTGATGATCGGTGAACAGCGGCGGCAGGCCATCGCGACTGGGTTGGTCGACATGACAGCCGGCGCAATTGGCTTTGGTCGAGTCGTTGAATAACAAATAGCCGCGCAGCTCCGCGGCGGAAAAGCGGGCTTTGCCTTCCAGCCAGTCGTCGAACTTGCTGGTGTAGGAATGAAAGCTGGGCTCTTCGATTTGATAGCGTGCCACGGCAAATAGCGCCTCGCTGACCGAAAGGCGGGTATCGGTCCACACCGACGTCCCGAACAGCGCGGTAAAACGCGGCGCATAAGGCGCGCGCTGCAATGTTCCGGCGACGGCGGCGATGCTGCCGCCGTCCATCTCGCGCGGATCGAGCAACGGCGACAGCGCCTGATCCTGCAGCGTGTCGGCGCGGCCATCCCAGAACAAGCCGCCTTGCGGCACCATGTTCGTTGCGGATTGGCTCGCCTGGGTCGCGGTTTTCTCCACCCGCACCGCACTTCGGCTCAAGCCAACAAGCTGCGCGACGGTGACGTTCTCGTTTTCCTCGTTGTCGGGTCCGATGGCGAAACTCGGCTGCCGCTCAAGATAAGTCAGTGACGGCACTGCGCGGGTGCCGGGACGCGATAGATGTGGGCCGCCTTGCATGACGGGAAAATTACCGGGCGGCCCATAGGCATGCTGCGGGCTGTGGCACGATGCGCAAGACAGTTTGCCGGAAGAGGACAAGCTCGCATCGACAAAAATCAGCCGGCCGAGCTCAGCCATAGCCGACAACGGCCCGGCCGCCGGGCGCTTGAGCGCAACGGGATAGGGATTTAGGCCGCCATGGTCTTCAAGATGATCTGCCGCCTGCGCCGCCGCCGGCGCATACGACCGCGCAGCGAATGCGGCGGCTGCAACAACAAACAGGACCGCAGCGAAGACACCACGGAAGCTGGTGGCGAGCGGGTATCGCTGTCGTCGCGGCAGTTGCCGAATGCCGGTCAGTGCGAGTCTCCCGATGCCGGCGGCGCCGACAGCGGCATGCCGGTTCTCGGATCGAGGTAAAGCGCGGCATTCTTGCCGCCGTTCTTGAAATCGAACAGGCCGTCGATCGAACCGGCGGCTGCATCGAACGAGCCGCCGCCAAGCCTCGCGCTACTGAGCCAGTTATCTTCGATGAAGCGCACCACGGAGGCGAGTGAAAGCTGCGTATGGCCGACATAGTTGGTCTTGGCCCACGGTGAAATCACCAGGAAGGGAACGCGCGTGCCTGGACCGCAGCGGCCGTTGACCGGCTTGCCGTTCTGACCGGGCAAGGCGGAGCCGGTGCCGCATTTGCCGGGGCCGTCAAGCTGATCGGCTTCGTCAAAGGAGGGGCTGGTTACTTTGGTGTAGACGTGATCGTACCAGCCATCGGAATCGTCCCAGGTGATGACGACGGCGGTGCTCTTCCAGTCCGGCTGTTGTTCGAGGAAGTTGATCAGCGCAACCGTACCTTCCTGCTCGTCAAGCGGGTTCGAATAGCCGGCGTGACCGTCCTCATAGGCCGGCATTTTGATATACGACACCGACAGGAAATTGCCCGCTTTCACCGCGTCGTAGAAATCCGACAGATCGTAGTCGTGATTGGCGGGATCGCGGGTCGTGCCGCCGGGTTGGAGAGTATATCCGACAGCCGCGAGCGAACTCGGCCGTTTGTGCTTCGGGTTGGCGGTCGAGGCGTAATACTGGAACCAGGCGTGATGCGGAATGTAATCGACGACGTCGGCACCGACGACGGTCGAGTGCGTCGTGCGCTTGCAGCCGGTCGAGCCGTTGGCATTGGTGACGTCAAGGCGGAAGCCGCCCATGAACGAGCCCCAGGTGATGCCGCCGGCGTTGAGGAGATCGCCGATGGTCTTGCCCGACATCATCGCCTGGTCCTTCGGGTTCGAGCAGATATCGTAGCCGGGATCGACGTCATTGATCATGGTCAGTCCGCCCTGGCCGTCATTGATGTAATAAGACACCGCGGCGACCGTGGAGGGCTTTTTGATCGTCGCGACGATGGTCATGCCGTTGGTCTGTGCCGAAGAGACGTTGAGCATTCCCGGCGTCGATGGGCCGTAAGTGTCGCCGAAGGCATTGTCGCTCATGGCGAAAGCTTGCGCGTAATTCCACATCGCGCCGACCGTGTTGCCATCGTAATAGCCCATCACCTGGCCTTTGGTGCCGAAGGCGCCGGCGCCGCCGCTGCTGGACTTGCCGGTATATTTCGGAAACAGATCGGCCTTGCCGCCATCATAGGCCTGCTGTTCCGCCGTGTAGGCGTGATTTTGATCGGCAGTAAAAGCCTGGCTGCGATCGAGCCGGAACGGTTCGGCGGCATCGCTGCCATTAGCCTTGTTGGTGAAATTGGGATTGCTTTGGAGCAGGCCGGCATTGGCGAGATTATTGACATTCGGTGTTCCGCTCGCGGCGTTGAACGCCGGTTCGCCCGGCGGATTGGTCGCCTTGGGGTAGGTCGCGAAATAATGGTCAAAGGAAACGTTCTCGTTGAAGATGATGACGAGATGCTTGATCGGGGTCGCGGTCGGCGCTGTGTCTTGCGGGCCGGTGCCAGAAGCGCTCGCGGGTGCAACCGAGTCCGCAGCGAAAGCACTGCTGCAGACGGCAAGACCCGAAAACAGACTTGAAAGCAGACCCGCAAGCGCGACCACGATCGCCGAAGCCGCGACCGTTGAGAGCAGCTTATTGCTCATAGACCAACCCCTCGAAATTGTGCCGGTGTGCGGAGCGAAGCTAGTCTGCGATCTATGACCGCCACGTGACAATGGTTTGGGGATTTGGCTTAAACGGCTGGTGCTGTGTTGACAAAAAAGGCGGCCCCCGAAGGGGCCGCCTCGTCGCTTTTGAAAGTTGCTCTGTGCGAGGTGGAGTGTTACTCGCCTTCTATGCCGATCGCGTAGGCGGTCTCGCCGTGCACCGCGTCGTCACCAACCTTCAGAGTGGCTTCGTCCATACGCAGGCTGACGAAGATCGAGATCACCTTGAGGATGATGTAGGTTGCGATCACGTTGTACACGATAATGAACGCGGCGCCCTCGGCCTGCAGCAAGAGTTGGGTCGGATTGCCGTAGAGCAGGCCGGTGATGCTCACGCCGGGTGCGTCCTTGTCGGTGCCGATGTATTGGAGCATCGCAGGATTCGCCAGGATGCCGGTCAACAGACCGCCCATCAGGCCCGCCACGCCGTGGGTCGAGAATACACCCAGCGTGTCGTCGACTTTCTGCATAAACCCGAGCTTCTGGAACTTGTTCATGCTGAACCACGGGATGATGCCGGCGCAAACACCGACAATGATCGCGCCCCAGCCGTCCACGTAACCGGCGCAGGGTGTGATGCCGACGAGGCCTGCGATCATGCCGTTGACGGCGCCAAGGACCGACGGCTTGCCGTAGGCCATCTTGTCCATCAGCGTCCAGACCAGGAGGCCCACCGCGGTGGCGGTGTTGGTATTGAGCACGGCCGCTCCGGCGTCGGCATTGGCGAAGTACGGGTCGCCGCCGTTGAAGCCGTTCCAGCCGATCCACAGGATGCCGGCACCGACCAAGGTGACGAGCAGGCTGTTCGGCGGGAAGTGGTCGCGGTCAGCTTGCAGACGCGGGCCAAGAACCCAAGCGGCGGTGAACCCGGAGGCGCCGGCCGCGAGATGGATCACGTAGCCACCCGAGAAGTCCGCAACACCCAAGGTGGCGAGCCAGCCACCGCCCCAGAGGCTGAACGCGCCCACGGTGTACACCAGCGTCATCCAGATCGGGCAGAAGATCATCCAGGCCGTAAAGTTCATACGGCCCAAAACCGATCCCGCCAGAATGATCACGGTGATCGCCGCGAACACGAACTGGAAGTACACCAGCGTCGCCATTGGAAAGGCGAGGCCTGGCATACCTGCCGCTGCCGCCGGGACTGTTGCCTGTCCCAGCGTGAACGCTGCCGAAGTCGCCAACCCCGGCGTACCGAGGAACGGAAACCATTGCGGTCCGAACGCCATGTTGTAGTCGAAGAGAATCCAGACCACGAGAACCGACGCAAACGCGTACATCGACATAAAGGCGGAGTTGATCGCCCATTTCTTCTTGACGATGCCGCCGTAAAGAACGGTCAGCCCAGGAATGCTTTGCAAGCCGACGAATGTCGCCGCCGCCATTTGCCAAGCATTATCGCCTTCATTGAGCCAAGTCGGTGATGGAACGAGTGCCATATCCTGTCCTTTCCCCCAGATTTCCCGCCTTGAACGCAATGATGAAGAGGCGAGCGAAGGAAAGATCGCAAAAACTATGCCAGCCTAGCGCTCATTGACTGGATACATTTTCCGTGGAGGATTTGGTCGGACTTCCACTCATCTGACTATGAAATCATCAGATTGAATACAAAGTAGGCAGGAAAATGAGCGCTCTTCATCGAACTCGGCCATTGGCCGTCGGACTTGGACTTTTGGCGCTGAGCGGCATAGTCGGTGCCGCCGCAGAGGCGCAACACGGTGAAAAAACAATCATTTGTACCAATCCCGCAAGCGGGGCGAATTGGCAAATCAAGGTCGACTACGATCGCCGCACGGTCGATAGTCATCCCGCCGATATTGGGGACGCCCGGATTTCATGGCACACGGCCGATGGCGAGAATTACGCCCTTGATCGCAGGTCAGGAAATCTTACGGTGACCGTTGCTTCAAGCACGGGCGGCTATTTCCTTCATGATCAGTGCAAACTTACCAATTAGACCGGGATTGCCGTCGCAGCGACGTCCGGGCCCTGCGTGGTCGGAGCCGCGATGATGCCGGAGCGGATTTCTGGCGTTAAGGCGAGTGCAGGATTTGCGTCGGAGGCCGGCCCGCGCGAACGCAACGAGGATTTTGGCGGGGTCGTTTTCGGCCCAGAATTGCCGCAGCCGCGGCGTGACGTTGTTGCTGCGATCGCCGACGGTATCGGCGGCGCCAAAGGCGGCCGAATCGCAGCCGAGACGGCGGTGCGCGGTTTTCTTGACGGGTTTTGCGACCTTCCCGAGACCATGGAGGTGCGCCGCGCGTCTGCGACCGTGCTGAATTCGCTCAATCGCTGGATTTATTCCGAAGGGCACCGCAATGCCGAGTCCGCCGGCATGGGATGCACCTTCACGGCGCTGGTCTTGCGCGGGCGCATCGCGCATGTGCTGCATGTCGGCGACAGCCGCGCCTATCGGCTGCGCGGCGAGCGGCTCGCTTTGCTGACCACCGACCACGTGCGCGACGAGCGTGTCGCCGGACGTTCCAATATTCTTTCGCGCGCGCTCGGCGTGGAAACCGAAGTGCGGCTCGATTATGCGGCGCAGCCGGTGGCACTGCACGATCGCTTTCTCATGTGCAGTGACGGCGTCCACGGTTATCTGTCGCCGGAAGAGATCGCCGATATTCTGCGTGAGCGATCGGGATCGGAGGATTCCGCCAATGCGCTGGTAAAGGCGGCGCTCGATGCCGGAAGCACCGATAATTGCACCGCACTCGTCCTCGACGTTGTCGATTTGCCGACGGCGCGCGCCGCCGATATCGGCGCCGAAGTAAAGGACCTGCCGCTTATCGCGGTGCCGATCGACGGCGAGACGGTCGACGGTTTTGTGCTCAAGGTGCTGATTTCGGACGGCCGCTACACGCGGCTGTTCGGTGCGGCGGACGAGGTGGAAGGCGGCGAGGTGGCGCTGAAATTTCCCAAGCCGCAGGTCGCCGCGGTTGCCACCTATCGGGCCGCCTTTATCCGCGAGGCCTGGGTCGGGGCGCGCGTGCACAGCCCTTGGGTCGGACGCACCATCGAGTTGCCGCCCGGGCGGCAGACCAGCCTGTATACGGTGATGCCGCTCTATCAAGGCGAGTTGCTGGAGACGCGACTTGCCCGGCGTCCGGCGCTGGGCTTGGAGGAGGGGCGCAACATCGCCATCAAGCTTGCGCGCGGCGTGGCGGCGTTGCATCGCGCGGGCATCATCCACCGCGACATCAAGCCGGATAACGTCATCCTGGAAAGCGA
Source organism: Xanthobacteraceae bacterium (assembly GCA_049288525.1). Taxonomy (GTDB): domain Bacteria; phylum Pseudomonadota; class Alphaproteobacteria; order Rhizobiales; family Xanthobacteraceae; genus BOG-931. The sequence goes on along the minus strand of JBAQHW010000243.1, from coordinate 11,058 downwards.
AGGTTCGCTTAAGCTCATCGATCTTGGCGTCGTGCGGGTCCCCGGGATGGAGGATTTTCCACCCGACGATATTCCCGGCACGCCGGCCTATATGGCGCCGGAAATGTTTGCCGGCGAGCCGGGCAACGAGGCGACCGATATCTACGCGCTTGGCGTCACCATGTTTCGGGCCTTCACCGGCGAATATCCGTACGGCAATCTCGACGCCACCAGCAAGGCGCGGCGCGACCGGCCCAAGGCGCTCGCCGAGCTGCGTCCGGATCTTCCGGCATGGCTGCAGGCCGCTGTGGCGCGTGCAATCGCCGTCGACCCTGCCAACCGTCTGCGCGACATGATGGAGTTTGCGGTCGAGATGGAGGAGGGGCCGGCCCGCGCGCCGCACAGCACCGCCGGCTCCCGTACCTTCTATCAGCGCCACCCGACCTATGTCTGGCAGGCGATTTCCGCCTTGCTGGCGCTCGCGCTAGCCGCCTCACTATTCTTGCGCCACTGAGGGGATGGTTCGTGGCTGGCGGGCGAGGCGCGGTCATTGACATTTTTCCGCCGCCGCCGCAAAGCGGAATGGCCGGTTCGCGGGCTCGTGAGCTTTAATGTTCAAGCGCATCCTGATTGCCAATCGCGGCGAAATCGCCTGCCGGATCATCAAGACCGCTCGCCGCATGGGGATTGAGACCGTTGCGGTCTATTCCGAAGCTGACCGCGACGCACTGCATGTCGAAATGGCGGATGCCGCTGTCGCCATCGGGCCACCGCCGGCGGCGCAAAGCTATCTGGTGATCGACAAGATCGTCGAGGCCTGCAAATCGAGCGGCGCCGAAGCGGTGCATCCGGGTTACGGCTTTCTGTCCGAGCGCGAGGCTTTCGCCAGCGCGCTGGCTGCCGCGGGCATCGTCTTCATCGGGCCCAATCCCAAAGCGATCGCCGCGATGGGCGACAAGATCGAGTCGAAGAAGGCCGCCGCGCGCGCCAACGTCTCCACCGTTCCGGGCCATCTCGGCGTCATCGAGGACGACAACCAGGCCGTCGTCATTGCCGAAGAGATCGGCTACCCGGTCATGATCAAGGCGTCCGCCGGCGGCGGTGGCAAGGGCATGCGCATCGCCTTCAGCAAGGCCGAAGTTGCGGAAAGCTTCGCCCGCGCCCGCTCCGAGGCCAAGTCGAGTTTCGGCGACGATCGGGTGTTCATCGAAAAATTCATCACCGATCCGCGCCATATCGAAATCCAGGTTCTCGGCGACAAGCACGGCCACGTCATCCATCTCGGCGAGCGCGAATGCTCGATCCAGCGCCGCAACCAAAAGGTCATCGAGGAATCGCCGAGCCCGCTGCTCGACGACAAGACACGCGCGGCGATGGGCGAGCAGGCGGTCGCGCTCGCCAAGGCCGTCGGTTACGACAGCGCCGGTACCGTGGAATTCGTCGCCGGCCAGGACAAGAGCTTCTACTTCCTGGAAATGAATACGCGGCTTCAGGTCGAGCATCCGGTGACCGAACTGGTCACCGGCATCGACCTCGTCGAGCAGATGATCCGCGTTGCGGCCGGCGAGCCGCTCAAGCTCGAGCAGAGCGAGGTGAAGCAATCCGGCTGGGCAGTGGAAAGCCGCATTTATGCAGAGGATCCGTACCGCAATTTCGCGCCGTCGATCGGGCGGCTGGTGCGCTATCGGCCGCCGGCGGAAGGGGTGCATGACGGCATCACCGTGCGCAACGACACCGGCGTCACCGAAGGCGGCGAGATTTCGCTGTATTACGATCCGATGATCGCCAAGCTTGTCACCCATGCCAAGACGCGGCTTGCGGCAATTGAGGCCCAAAGCGATGCGCTCGATGCCTTCACCATCGAAGGCATCCGCCACAATATTCCCTTCCTCGCCGCGATCATGCAGCATCCGCGCTGGCGTTCCGGAAAACTATCGACCGCTTTCATCGCCGAGGAGTTCCACGGCGGTTTCGAGCGGATCAAGCCGGTCGGCGCGCAAGCACGCGCCATCGCCGCGGTTGCCGCCGCGATCGATTACATGCTCGGCGAGCGCAAACGCAAGATTTCCGGCCAATTGAACACGACGCTGATGCGCGAGCGGCGCCGCGCCATCTGCCTTGGGCCGGACGAGTACCAGGCCGACGTCGATCACGACGGTAAAACCGTTACCGTGACCTTCGAGGATGGCGCCCGGCATCTTCTATCGTCGGATTGGAGACCCGGCATGCTGGTCTGGTCGGGCACCATCGACGGCGCGCCGGTCGCCATGCATGTGCGCATGATCCCGAACGGCTTCGAGCTCGCCTGTCACGGCATCGAGGTGAAGGCCTTCGTCTATACCGAGCGTGAGGCTCGTTACGCGCGGCTGATGCCGGTGAAGAAGCTGTCCGACAGCGGCAAAGCGGTGCGCTGCCCGATGCCCGGCCTGGTCGTTTTGCTGGCGGTCAGCGAGGGCCAGGAGGTCAAAACCGGCGAGACGCTGGCCGTGGTCGAGGCGATGAAGATGGAAAACGTCCTGCGCGCCGAGCGCGACGGAACGATCAAGCGCATCCGCGTCAAACCCGGCGACAGCGTCGCCGTGGACGCGGTGCTGATGGAGTTTGCTTAAGTCCCGTTTTCCCGTCGTGGCGGGGGAGGAAGCGGAGGCCGAATCGTGCATCATGTCCGGGATGCAACCTGTTAGCTTTCTTTTCTCGCCCAGCGGGCGGCTGCGGCCGCCAGCCTTCGTCTATGGCGCGCTCGCGCTCTATCTCGCCGGCGCGGGCTCGCATCTGCTGACGACGCCCGACATTATCAGGCGCGCCGGCCTATGGCCCTTCGTCGCCGTGCAAGCGCTCTTGGTCTGGATATGGTTCGTCCTGCACGCCAAGCGGCTGCACGACGCCGGGCGCGGCAGCGGCCTCGCAGTCGGTGTCGGCGTCCTCTATGTGCTGTCCGTCGTTTTGTTGATGTTCATCGCCAATAGCTTCTTCAACACCACCGACGGCCTGATGGGCAATGCCGGTGCCAGCGGCGCGCTTGAGCTTATTCTTCTGCTTTACGTCATCGTGACGTTGATCGGCTCGCCGCATTACGATCTGGCCTGGCTGATGGTGGTGGCCCTGATGCTGATCGGATTTGTGCCGCTCGTCGTGGCGTTGGTTTTTACGGTGTGGACGGCGCGGCGGCCGAGTCAAGAATTGACGAGCCAGCAGTTGGGCAGCCGGGAGTAGTAGGTGCTGCATTTCGCCTACGGCTCGAACATGCACCGCGCGGTGATGCGCCGGCACGCGCCGGCGGCCGAGCCGATGGGCATAGCGCGGCTCGCCGATTTTTGCTTCGTCATCACGAACGACGGTTACGCTTCAATCGAGCCTCTGCGGGCGGGGAGGGTGCATGGCGTGCTGTGGCGGCTGACGCCGCGCGACCGCGCCACCCTCGACATGTGGGAGAATACTGCCGGCGGCCTCTATCGGGCCGAGACACTGGCGGTGGATCAGGCCGGCACCAGGCGTCCGGCCCTGGTCTATATCGCGCGGCCGCGGCCGCCGGGCCGGCCCAAACCAGGCTACATGGAGATCGTGGTTGCGGCGGCGCGCGAGTGGGAAATGCCGCATCCCTACATAGCTTCGCTGCAAGGCTGGCTACCGCGCCATCCGCTCGGCGCCGGTCATCGCAAGCTTGGAGGTTTCGGGTGACCGTCCACCGCTATGTGCTGATCCGCGGCCGCGTCCAGGGTGTCGGCTACCGCGCCTGGGCCGAGGTGACGGCGCTCGAACGCGGCCTGCGCGGCTGGGTGCGCAATCGCCGCGACGGTACGGTCGAAGCGCTATTCAGCGGGCTGGAAAGCGCGGTGCTGGCGATGCTCGACGACTGCCGTTCCGGGCCGCCCGGAGCGCGCGTCGATTTTATCGATCACCGCGAGGCGGCGGCCGGCGAAGTGGCGTTGCGCCGGGGTGACGAGCTGTTCTCGGTGCTCGGCACCGTTTGAGTGTCCACGCTCGTGCCGAACAGCGGCCCGAACGCGGTCCGCAGCGCCATGTCCACTTCCGGCATCGAGGCGGTCACGCCGAGATCGGCAAGCGAGGTTACGCCGTAGCGGCTGTCGGTGATGCCGCATGGCACGATGCCGGCAAAATGCGACAGGTCCGGTTCGATATTGAGCGCAAAACCGTGCAGCGTAACCCAATGGCGCACGCGGATGCCGATCGCCGCAATCTTGTCCTCGAAGCCAACGCCCTTGTCCGGCCTGCGGACCCATACGCCGACGCGATCCTCGCGACGCTCACCCCGGATATTGAAGGCGGCCAGCGTGCGGATGACCCATTCCTCGATTGTCGCCACGAAGCGGCGAACGTCTGGGGCGCGCCGCTTGAGGTCGAGCATGGCGTAGCCGACCCGCTGACCTGGTCCGTGATAGGTGAATTGGCCGCCCCGCCCGGCGGTGTGGACCGGAAAGCGTGCCTCGATCAGTTCCGCAGGCTGTGCCGAGGTGCCGGTGGTATAAAGGGAAGGGTGCTCAAGGAGCCAGACCAATTCCTGCATTTCGCCTCGCGAAATGGCCTCGGCGCGCGCGGCCATGGCAGCCAGCCCGGCCGCATAGGCCACAGGCCGATCGCTGATGAACCACTCGACCGGGGGGCTGCCGGCCGCCGGCCTCAGCCCGATCGTCAGGTCGTCGCGCGTGTTAACCACCTCGTAACCATGCCGGGGCCAACACTATGCACCTCCAAGGCAAAAACCGAAACGGGGGCTTTCGTGCCGACACTCGACAAGGTTTCGATCGATATTGCGGTGGTGCTGGGGACGAGCTCCATGCCGATCCATCAGGTGCTCCGCCTCGGCCGCGGCGCCATCATCGAACTGGACGCCTCGGAGGAGGATGAGGTGAACATCCTCGCCAATAATCTCCCGGTGGCGAAGGGAACCGTGGTCGTCAGCGGCAACAAGATTGCGGTCGAGGTCAAGCAGATCCTGCCGCGGACGCCGGCGGGCGCGTGAAGCGGGGGGCCCTTCCCGTCCTCCAGCGCGGGGTGCCGGCCGGTCTTGTCGCGCAACACCCTAGCTGTTACATCGGCGCGTCACGCATCGGCCTGATGCGTGTCCACCCCACATGCGGTCGTGGCGGAATTGGTAGACGCACTAGCTTGAGGTGCTAGCGGGGCAACCCGTGGAGGTTCGAGTCCTCTCGACCGCACCAACCCATCATGTTCTGAAAATGCTTACGCTCGGGTTGAGGGCAAGCAGGCTTCGCCGCGCGTAGCCTGCGCTAGCGCAGCGCGGCGACGGCGCGGTTCATCACGTCGGCGCGATGGCCCTCTGCGCCGCTGCGGGCGTGCCCGCGGCCATGCTCGGGATGCCGGTGCCGTTGAGCCCGTTCCGGTTCGGCGGCATGAGCGACGTGAACCCTTGATTCCTTCGTCCGTCGTTTCCGCTCCGCGCGCTCCGCATCCTTCCTGTGCCGGTCTCGCCGCATGGCTGGCTTCGGAGTGGCGATAGCTGCGATTGACGTCTGCACCTCGGGCCAGTGCACCTTTGAGCTGCCGTCGGTCGAAACGGTATCAGGCTCGAAGTCGGCGGGGTTGGGCACAGGCAGTACCGCCGTATCGAGCGTGGGCTGATCGACGGCTTGCGGCCAGGCCGGCTGGGCCTCGTTATCATCGATAGTAAGCTCGCCAGGAATCGCCGACGCCAGCATGGCGGCCGCCGGCCGGCGCGCCATGGCCATCTCGTAAGCCGCGGATGGCACCACCTGCACGACATGGAAGCCATTCGCCTTAAGCTGCTCGAGCAGTCCGGGCAATGCCGCCGCCGTTTTTGGGTGAATGTCGTGCAGGAGCAGAATTCCCTTGCCGCGCGCTTCGAGCCGGCTCATGGCGAGCGAAATTATTTTTGCCGGCGTGATGTCGCGGTGCCAGTCGTCGGCCACCACGTCGGCGGAGAACACGATCAGACCCCGCCGGGCCAATTCGCTTTCCAGCAAGTCGGAGCGGGCGAAGCCAGGGATGCGAAAGAACGGCGCCAGATATCTCGGATCGCCGCCGAACGCGGCGCTGACGTCGGCAATGCCGCCGTCGATTTCTTCGCGCATTCGGTCCAGCGGCAACCGGCCGAAGCCGGTCGGATGATGGTCGCTGTGGGTCCCGATCGTGTGGCCTTCCTCATAGACGCGGCGCACGGTTGCAGGAAAGGTGCGCGCCATCTCGCCGACCATGAAGAACGTTGCTTTCACGCATTGCGCCGCGAGCGCATCCAGCACCTTATCGGTCGACGGCGGCAAGGGTCCGTCGTCGAAGGTGATGACGACCTCCTTGTCGTTGAGCGGCAGCGAATCCGGATATTGCATGCGGCCGAGCTGCTGATACTGGCTGAAATCGATCGGCAGCACGCGGCTGGTGCCGAGCGCATCGGGATTTCCGGGACAGGCTTGGCCTTTGTCCGGGGCAGGGTTCTGGACAGGGTCCTGGACCTGGGCGGCGCTTGGCCTCTGCGCCTGTTCCACGGGCTGCGCCGTGGGAGCGACCTGGATGGCGATTTGATCCTCGGCGCGAGCGGAAACGGCGGCGAGCGGCAGGCTTGCCGCCGTCGCCAGAGCCGCGGCCAAAAGGCCGGCCCGGAAACCCGCCATCCCTCGTCCTCGCTACGCAGGCTTCGCGCCTGCCGGCAATTGCCGCACCCTTAGAAAGGACTACAGGTTTTCGTAGTTAATGTCATGTTAATGCTGAGATTCGTGACGCCGCTTCTGTTGATAAAGGGCGTTACACTTCGTCGCGCTGGGTTCCAGCGCTTTTCCTTGGCGTTAATCACGGCGGCTTACGCTATCGCTTTGAGTGTGTGAGGGGCGTAAGCAATGAAGGCCGCTGTGGAAGCCCGCAATTATTGGGCGCGGCGGCGAACGGGTCGCTATCCTCTGTCCGCTGACACCGCGCGCATCGGCACGGTCCTGTCCTTTGTCCTGGCGCTGGCTGTACTGGGCGGCGCGGCGGCGGGTCTTCTTGAAACCGAACGCTACAACGGCCGGCGCATGGCCGAGCAGCATGCCGCGCTGCAGGCTTCGCTCGGCGAACTCCATGGCGTATTGGGCGATACCGATCGTTTTGACGGAGGCCAGATCGCTCTGATCGAGCGGCGCTCCGGACTGCACGATCTGAGATTCGACGGCGTGCTTGCCGACGAGCGCGGCCGTGAAGTTCAGTCGGTGCATGACGCACAAGGCCGCATCCTCGGCTGGTTCAGCTGGGCGCCGGACCATGCCTTTGTGGTGGCGATGAATTGGCTATGGGGCCTGCTCGCCGGCACCGGGATTATCTTGGCCGCCGGCGCCTATGCGGCGATGCGGGCCACGCGGCGCCTTGCAGTTTCGTTCGCCCGCGGCCGCGAAACCATCCACAGGCTGACGATTCGGGACGATTTGACCGGGCTGCCGAACCGCCGCGCCGTGCTGCAAAGATTAGACGATGTCGTCGCCGCGCGCGGTTCGCGTTTGGTCGTCTTCGCTCTGATCGATATCGACGGCTATCGCGAAATCAACGACGTCCTGGGACGCGCCGGCGGCGACACCATGCTGTGCGCCATTGTCGAGCGGTTGAAATCGGCACTGCCGCCGGGCGCCGTGCTGGGCCGCTTTCAGGACAACGAGTTTGCCGCCATCGTCGCAGGCGAGGCCCCCCAGATCGCGATGCAGCTTGCCGATCGGATCGCGGGGGTGCTTGGCGCGCCGTTCGTCATGGATCAGCAATGGCAGATCAGCAGCGGAATCGGGCTGGCGCAATCGCCGCAGGACGGCACCACCGGCGACGAACTGCAGCGGCATGCGGCGCTGGCGCTGCGGGCGGCCAAGCGCAGCGGGCGCGGATCGGTACGCCGCTTCGTGCCGCAAATTCACGAACAGCATGCCGAAAGCCGCTTCTTGCTGCGGGAACTGCAAGCCGCCATCGCTGAGAACGCCTTCAACGTTCACTATCAGCCGGTGATCGCCGCCGAGGGCGGCGCGATGGTCGGGGTCGAAGCGCTGCTGCGCTGGACGCATCCCACGCGCGGCCCCATCGCTCCGTCGCTGTTCATTCCCCTCGCCGAAGAGAGCGGCTTGATGATCAGGCTCGGCGAGATCGTGCTGCGGCGGGCGCTTGCCGACGGCGCACGCTGGCAGAGCCTGTTTGTCTCGGTCAACCTGTCGCCGGTGCAGATACGCAGCCGCAGCCTTGTCGACCTGATGAGCAGAGTCGTCGCCGAGACCGGCATCGCCGCTTCCCGCGTCGTGCTCGAAGTCACCGAAGGCGTTCTCATCGACGACCCGGAGGAAACTCAGGCCAGGCTCGAAGCCTTGCGCGCGCTCGGCGTTTCGACCGCGCTCGACGATTTCGGCACCGGTTATTCGAGCTTGAACTATCTGCAAAAATTCCCCTTCGATCGGCTGAAAATCGATCGCAGCTTCGTCGCCTCGTTGGGCACCACTGGCAATGCCGGCGCCATCATTCAATCGATCGTCACGCTCGGTCATGCGCTGGGCATGAAAGTACTGGCGGAAGGCGTCGAAACCAACGAGCAGCGGGTCCTGCTTCGGCTGGCCGGCTGCGACGAGATGCAGGGCTTCCTGTTCGCCAAAGCCGCTCCGGCCGAGTCGATCGACAAGATATTGGCCCGCGCCGGCACACGCACCGGCACCAATTCCGCGTCGGCACCCTGACCTTGGTATCCTGACTTCGGTATCCTGACTTCGGTATCCTGACATCGGTATCCTGACATGGCGCCGCCGAGCCGCTATCTATAAGCGAGCGGCCTTGGCGGTTTGGGCCTGACGGTGCCGGGATCGGACTAATAGATGCTCGCAAACAGCTTACCTGGGCTTGATTTCGGTCTCGGCAGCGAGGTCGAAATGTTGCGAGACAGCGTGCGCGGTTTCGCCCAGAGCAAGATCGCACCCTGCGCTGACGAGATCGACCGCTCGAACAGCTTTCCGCGTGAGCTATGGCCGCAGCTCGGCGCGCTTGGCTTGCTCGGCGTCACCGTCGAAGAGGAGTGGGGGGGCGCCGGTCTCGGCTATCTGCATCATTGCGTGGCGATGGAGGAGATTTCGCGGGCCTCCGCCGCGGTCGGCCTGTCCTATGGCGCGCATTCCAATCTGTGCGTCAATCAGTTGCGGCGCAACGGCAGCGACGAGCAGAAGCGGCGTTATCTGCCCAAGCTCATCTCCGGCGAGCATGTCGGGGCGCTCGCGATGTCGGAGCCCGGCGCCGGTTCCGACGTCGTCTCGATGCGTACCCGCGCCGATCGGAAAGGCGATGTTTACGTTCTCAACGGCTCGAAAATGTGGATCACCAACGGGCCCGTCGCCGACACGCTCGTGGTGTATGCCAAGACCGATCGCACGGCGGGCGCGCGCGGCATCACCGCCTTCATCGTCGAAAAAACCTTTAAGGGGTTTGCCGCCGGCAAGAAGCTCGACAAGCTCGGCATGCGCGGCTCCGACACCAGCGAGATCGTCTTTGCCGACTGCGAGGTGCCGCGCGACAACGTGCTTGGTGTCGTCGGCAACGGCGTCAACGTGCTCATGGCCGGTCTCGACTACGAGCGCGCGGTGCTGGCGGCCGGCCCGCTCGGCGTCATGCAGGCGTGCCTCGACCTCGTCATTCCGTATCTGCATCAGCGCACGCAATTCGGTCAGCCGATCGGCAAATTCCAGCTGATGCAGGCGAAGCTTGCCGACATGTATGTGACGCTCAATGCAGCGAAGTCGTATGTCTATGCCGTCGCCAACGCCTGCGATCGCGGCGAGACGACGCGCGAAGACGCCGCCGGCGCCATCCTCTATGCCGCGGAACGGGCCACCTGGATGGCGCTGGAGACGATCCAATGTTTGGGCGGGAACGGCTATATCAACGACTTTCCGGCGGGGCGCCTGCTGCGCGACGCCAAACTTTATGAAATCGGTGCCGGCACCAGCGAAATCCGCCGCATGCTGATCGGGCGGGAAATCTTCGAGAAGACACGGTAATAGTTCATATTGACACTTATCATAGTCTTTGACATATTATTTGATAATTCGATCCGGGAGGTTGCAGATCCGGGAGGTTGCAATGGTCACTGAACCTCAGAGAATGCTGAAGTTAACTGAAGGACTGCCCTCCAAATCGGAAAAAATGCGAGCGCTGGCGAAGGCCGGCTACAAGCGCAAAGCGATCGCCGATTTTCTCGGTACTCGATACCAGTTTGTTCGGAATGTGCTGGTCCAAGACGAAGCGCGCAACGCGAAGAATGCAGCCGCAACAACTTCGGGCGAGACCCAATTAGCTCCGACCAGGCTGCGTCTCGGCCCGGATGGTCGCGTGCTTATCCCTGCGGCCTTCCGAGAGGCGCTTGGGCTCTCCGAAGGCGACACACTTATTGCGTCCATTGATAAAGGTGAACTCAATCTTTTGACTCGCCGTGCCGCCGTGCGGAGGGCGCAGGCCATTGTGCGGCAATTCGTACCGGAAGGCGTAAGCCTGGTCGATGAACTTATCGAGGATCGGCGCCGCGAGGCGGAACGCGAGCGGCAGAATGGCTAGCGCCGTCTTGGATTCGTCGGCGATCCTTGCCGTCCTTAATGACGAGCCAGGGGCCGACGCTGTTGAGGCGATGCTCGACGACGCGGTTATTTCTACCGTAAACTATTCAGAGGTCATTGCGAAGCTAGTGGAACGCGGTAGCACTTTTGCACACGTACGATACGCCCTGCGATCGATTGCCTTGATAACGGTTGATTTCGACATCGCTCTCGCGCAGCGAACGGGCGCGCTACGAGCCGAAACAAGCAGGCGGGGACTTTCGTTAGGCGACCGGGCGTGCCTAGCACTGGCTGAGCGAGAGGGTATACCGGCGATGACGGGGGATCGCACTTGGCTCGGCGCTGTTTCCGGGGTCGAAGTCCTGCTTATTCGCTGATCGGGCGGGAAATTTCGATAGGACGCGGCGATCGGGGTCTGTGGGGGGCGCGAATGTCGGGGTTGGCTGAGCTGGGATTACGATTCGTCGAACGATGTCAGGCGAAAACCGCTACGGTGTCGGTCGAAGATTTTCTCGCTACCATCAAAGAAATGTGATTCGATTGCGCGGCCTGC
>JBAQHW010000242.1:0-3360 GCA_049288525.1 Xanthobacteraceae bacterium | reverse complement strand
GTCAATATCATCAACCTTACGATCATCGGCACTCTGGCGTTTCGCAGACGTCAAACCGCGCTGGCGTAGCTCTAGCAGGCTGCTGAAAAACTGTCTCGACTGCAAGGCCTGATCATGATTCCGTCGTTGTGAAGCGACGGAGGTGATTTGCCATGCGCGGGGAGGAACGAAGCTCGGAGGGTCTTTTCTCGTACCTGCGGTTGGGGGATCGGATCGCCAAGGATCATCCGCTGCGGGGGATCCGGGCGCTGGTGAATGAGGCGCTGGCGGGACTTTCGACGCGGTTCGACGCGCTCTATTCGCAGACCGGGCGGCCATCGATCCCGCCCGAGTATCTGTTGCGGGCAACCCTGCTGCAGGCATTCTTCACGGTGCGCTCGGAGCGGCAGTTGATGGAGCAGATCGACTATAATCTCTTGTTCCGCTGGTTCGTCGGTCTTTCGCTCGACGATGCGGTCTGGGACCCAACGGTGTTCACGAAGAACCGGGACCGGCTGCTGGAGGCCGATGTGGCGCGGGAGTTCCTGGTCACTTTGCTGGCACTGCCCAAGGTGAAGCAGTTGCTGTCGAGCGATCACTTCTCGGTGGACGGAACGCTGCTGGATGCTTGGGCCTCAGTGAAGAGCTTTCGGCCAAAGGACGGCTCGGGCTCCCCGCCCGCAGGCGGCCGCAACGCCGAGCGTAACTTCCACAACGAGAAGCGCTCGAACGAGACCCATCGGAGCACCACCGACCCCGATGCCAAGCTGTTTCGCAAGGGCGACGGCCAGGAAAGCCGACTGTGCTACATGGGGCACGTCCTGATGGAGAACCGCAACGGCCTCGCCATCACCGGCGATGCCACTCAGGCGAGCGGCACGGCCGAACGCACCACCGCGCTTGACCTGATCAACAGTCACCGCCCCGGCAAACGGCGGATCAGTGTGGGCGGTGACAAGGGCTTCGATGTCGAGAGCTTCGTGCAGGACTTGCGCGAGCGTAACGTCACGCCGCACATCGCCATCGACGGACATCTGACCAAGACCGGCAAGCGGCGCAAGACCGCCATCGATCAGCGCACCCGGCGTCATCCTGGCTATGCCATCAGTCAGCGTTGCCGCAAACGCATCGAGGAGGTGTTCGGCTGGATCAAGACAACGGGCGGCATGGCTCAGGTCAAGGTCCGCGGCCTGGCCAAGGTGCGGGCGGTCTTCATGTTCGCCCTCGTCGCCTACAATCTGGTGCGGATACCCAAACTTCTGCAGTCGACATGAAGCGCGCCCCACCACACTCACTCTGGTCGGCACAAGCCGATCATCGCCATCCGACCTTGCAACGAGACAAGATCACGCCGCCTTCGGCGAGAAATCGATATGCAGAACGCTTCGGTAGTGACTTTTTCCGCAACCTGCTAGAGCATGATCCGGAAAATGCCTATCCGCGGACTTGATCCGGGGATGGATACCGGTTTTCTGAAAAGATAATACTCCATCAAATATTCTAGACCGCGATCCGATTCAACCCAATCGGATCATGGTCTAACCAGACGCTTTCTCGGCGAGCGCCTCCAACAGCGTGAGCGCTTCGGCGACCGAGCGCGAGCGCACCTTGGCGCGGCCGATTTTGCCGAAACGTCGCCGCCGCGCGATGGTGCGGCCGTCGCGGTTTGCCGCCGCGAAATAGACGAGGCCGACGGGTTTTCGCTTCGCGCCGCCGCCCGGGCCGGCGATGCCGGTGATCGCGACCGCAAGATCGGCGGGCGAGTTCTTCAGCGCGCCCTTGGCCATCGCCGCCGCCGTCTCGCGGCTGACCGCGCCGTAACGCGTGAGCGTTGCTGCCGGCACGCCGAGCAGTTTTTGCTTGGCCGCGTTGGAATAGGTGACAAAGCCGCAATCGACCACGTCGGATGAACCGGCAATGTCGGTCAAAGCCGCCGCCACCAGCCCGCCGGTGCAGGACTCCGCGGTGGCGATGTGCAGTCCGGCCGCCCGGCACAGGTCGAGGACGCGCTTTGCGGTTCGCCGCGGTCCGTCGTCGATCATGCGGCGCTCCACGGCAGCCGCACTGTCGCTGTCGCCATGGCGACGAGACCTTCGCTGCGCCCGGTGAAGCCGAGCTTTTCGCTGGTTGTGGCCTTCACCCCGACGCGCTCGACCGCAATGCCGGCGATCGCGGCAATACGCTCGCGCATGGCGTCGCGATGCGGCGATACGCGCGGCGCCTCGCATACGATCGTCACGTCGAGATGCGCGATCACGCCGCGGCGTGCACGCACGCGCTCGCACGCAAACGCCAGGAAACGGTCCGACGATACGCCTTTCCATTGCGGGTCGCTGGGCGGGAAATGCGAACCGATGTCGCCATCGGCGAGAGCGCCGAGAATGGCATCGACCAGCGCATGCAACGCGACATCGGCGTCCGAATGCCCGGTAACGCCGCGCGAATGCGCAATCCGCACACCGGCCAGCATCACATGATCGCCTTCGGCGAATGCGTGCACATCGAAGCCGTTGCCGGTTCGCACATCGGACAGATTTGCCAGGTACAAAATCTCGGCGCGCGCAAAATCTTCGTTGGTGGTCACCTTGACGTTGCCGGCTTCGCCGTCGAACACGCTGACGGGGTGACCCGACCACTCGGCGAGTGCGGCATCGTCGGTGAAACTATCGAGACCGGCGGCGACGGCGCGGCGGTGCGCGTCGATAATCAGGTCGAATGCGAATGCCTGCGGCGTTTGCACGATGCGCAAGCGGCTGCGATCGAGGGTTTCGGCCACTCTCTCCGCGGCATCGATCGCTTTCACGGTGTCGGTGATAACGATCCCAGGCACGGCGGCACCGGTCGACCGGCCTGCAATAATCGCCCGGTCGATGAGCCCGCCTGTCAAGAAGGGCCGCGCGGCATCGTGGATGAGGACCAGGTCCGGCGCCACCGGCGCCAGCGCCTCAAGTCCTGCGCGCACTGAGGCCTGCCGGGTAGCGCCGCCTGCCACCGGCGCCGGCAGTTTTTGCAGTCCAACCGTCGCCGCTGCGAAATCGAACTCGTCACCGGAACGAATGACCGGTTGCACGACGTCGATCTGCGGATGATCAAGAAAGGCGCGTAGCGTCGGCCGGATCATCGGCTCACCCGCGATCGGCCGATATTGCTTGGGGACACCGCCGCCGGCACGCTCGCCCCGGCCGGCTGCAACGACGATGGCGGCCACTCTATCCGTCATTGATCGACTGTTCCCCTTGGCGGTTCGGCTTTGGCGCAAGCCCTAAGCGATCCGTGAAATCGCACCAGATTGCGGCACATAACACGGCAGCAAGCCCTTGGCTGCCGGCGTTAGCCAAATCGAGTGCCACCACACAGCATATTGCGGTGCAGCACTTGCGC
>JBAQHW010000241.1:0-6449 GCA_049288525.1 Xanthobacteraceae bacterium | reverse complement strand
AGCCTATGCCGCGGCCGTCACGGAAGGAATTTATCGCGGCTTGATCGATAAAGCCGCGCGCGTCGCCGGCGCCGGTTATTCGGTCATCGTCGATGCGGTGTTCGCCAGGACCTGGGAACGCGCCGCCATCGAGGCCGCGGCCGCCGCGGCGGAGGTGGACTTCAGCGGCTTGTTTCTGGTCACAAACCTGGAAACGCGGCTGCAGCGGATCGGCTCGCGCGGACCCGATGCGTCGGATGCCGACGCCGTGATCGCGCGCCAGCAAGAAGAGTTTGACTTGAACTCGCTCGCCTGGACCAAAATCGATGCCTCCGGTTCGCCGGACCAGACGCTGGCGAATGCCCGCGCCGCGATCAAGTGATGGAGCAATGCGCTTAAAGCGTATCCCGATCTAACAAAATCGGGATACGCTCCTAGCTGTATGTTTTAGCATGTCCTTTTCGCAAAACCGGTTTCCACTTTTGCAGGACATGCTTTAAGGAACCAGCACGGCCGCTCCCTGCAAGCGGCCGCTGCGCAAATCTGCCAAGGCGTCGTTGGCGCGCGAGAGCGGATAACGCGTGGTCTGGGTCACTATGCCGGCCTGCGGCACGATGGAAAAAAATTCCACGCCGTCGTTGCGCGTAAGGTTGGCGACAGATTTCAACTCCCGCTCCTCCCACAAAATGCTGTAGGGGAAGCTCGGAATATCACTCATATGAATTCCGGCGCAGACAACGCGGCCGCCCTTGCACACCGCGCGCAGCGCCGCCGGCACCAGCGGCCCGACCGGCGCATAGATGATGGCGCAGTCGAGTTCGTCGGGCGGAGCATCGTCTGAGCTACCGGCCCAGCAGGCGCCAAGCCTGCGCGCAAAAGCTTGCGCGGCCGTATCGCCCGAACGGGTAAACGCATAGACCTCACGGCCCTGCCAGTGGGCCACCTGCGCGATGATGTGAGCCGCGGCGCCGAAGCCGTAGAGTCCGATCTTCTTGCCCTCACCCGCCAGACGCAGCGAACGCCAGCCGATCAGCCCGGCGCAAAGCAGCGGCGCCGTCGCGACATCGTCGCCGTCGTTCGGCAGCCGGAAAACAAATCGCGCATCGGCCACGACATGGGTGGCGTAGCCGCCGTCGCGCGTATAGCCGGTGAACAGCGGATCTTCGCAGAGGTTTTCCTGGCCGTGGCGGCAATAGCGGCAGTGGCCGCAGGTCTTGCCGAGCCAAGGAATGCCAACGCGCATGCCGACGGCGAGCGCGCCGGCGCCGGTGCCGACCGCATCGACACGACCGACGATCTCGTGGCCGGGTACGATCGGAAGCTTCGGGTTCGGCAATTCGCCGTCGACGACATGAAGGTCGGTGCGGCAGACGCCGCAGGCGGCGACCCGCACCCTGACCTCGCCGTCGGCCAACGCGGGATCGGGACGCTCAACGGCTTTGAGCGGTTCGCCGATTCGCTCCAAGACCATTGCTAGCATCGTCAGAACCTATGCCGATTTCACGAACCCTCGTGCGGTGGATTTGAAGTTCTTATCATTTTAGCCGCTCACTCGATGAGGCACTATCAAATCCAAAAACCGTAATATTCACGCCTGACCGGCTGCGCCCCGGCCCGGCAAAAGGCCGCCGCCGCAAGCTGAGCTGATATGACTGCCGCCACGCCCGCGGCCTCCGCTTCGATTGCCGTTCTTCTCTCCCGATATTCGGCGCTCGCGCACCGGTCGCTGGTCAAACCGGCGCGGAGCTTTATAGTCGATTGCATACCGCCAGCGCCATCTTCGGATGATAGGACTGCGGTGCACAGGGAGGGGAATGGCGCGCGCACGCTATGCAGCCGCGTCGCACATAAGAATGTTCGAATATTTCGACGACAACTACACCTGGAATATGGCGGTCAACCTCGCGCTCGGCATGGGTGCGAGCATCGGCGACATTGACGACGCCTCGCGCGCGTTGCGGCCGTTGTCGAAAGATCGCGACGATGCCGCCGCGGAAAAGTTCTTCGAAACCTGGACCGCACTTGCCGCCAAGCTCAAGCGGCAAGCGGCGGCCGATGAGGCCGGCGGGCGGCGGCTGAGCGCCGGAGCAAAATATCGCCGTGCCTTCATCGGCTTCATTCAGGCGGAACGGATGCAGCGGCCGGACTTTCCAGCCCGCGAACAGGCCTACCGAGATGCGCTCGATTGTTTTTCGCGGTTTGTATTGCTGACACGGCAGAATTGCCGACGGGTCGAGGTGCCATATCTCAACACCTCACTCCCCGCACTTCTGGTCATACCGCCTGGAGCCTCGGGCGACGTGCCGTGCATGGTCCATTTCGACGGCCTCGACGTCACCAAGGAGATTATCTATCTGATTGGCGTGCCCGGCGCACTTGCCGAGCGCGGCATCGCCACGCTCGTCGTCGACAACCCGGGCGTCGGAGAAGCGCTGCGCCAGCGCAAGCTGCACAACGGTCCCGA
Organism: Xanthobacteraceae bacterium; assembly: GCA_049288525.1. Classification (GTDB taxonomy): domain Bacteria; phylum Pseudomonadota; class Alphaproteobacteria; order Rhizobiales; family Xanthobacteraceae; genus BOG-931. The sequence goes on along the minus strand of JBAQHW010000241.1, from coordinate 4,006 downwards.
GGCTGAGGCTCCGGCCAAGGCCTGTGTCGACTTTCTGCAAACGACCGCCGGCATCGATCGCGAGCGGATCGGCATCATGGCGTTGTCGCTCGGCGGCTATCATGCGCCGCGCGCCGCAGCCTTCGAGCCGCGATTGAAATGCTGCGTCGCCTGGGGGGCGAATTACGATTGGGGAGAGACGCAACGGCGGCGCTATGAGTCCAAGGATCAACGCCTGCCGGTACCGCATTATTGGGATCACGTCGGCTGGGTATTCGGCAAATCCTCGGTCGAAGACATCGTCGCGGTTTCGGAGAAGCTGTCGCTGCGGGGAATATTGCACCGGATCAAATGCCCGATCCTGTGCATCCATGGCGAGAACGATCGCCAAATTCCGCTGAGCCAGGCGAGACAGCTCATCGCCGACTGCACCGCGAGCCCCAAAGCCGAACTTCACGTCCAGACGCTGGCCGACGGCGGCGCCGAGCATTGCGGGGTCGACAACGTGGCCCCGACGCGGGAAGCCATATGCGATTGGATTGCCCAAACATTGGGCGGCAATCCGGCCGGAACGGCTCCCGCGCCCCGGTGACCCGGCCAAATATTTTTCCTTAAATCGTGCCTCGTGGAGAACATCGCACCGATTGGCAAAGTGCGACCTGGCCTGCGATGATGGGACGCTTGGGGGACTACGCCCACCAGGTTATGCTACGCTGAAGAGATCAAACTGGGAGGAAGAAACCATGACCACCAAAGGGGGGGCAGATACCAAACGCCCCGATAAGATCGATCAGGAACGGCGCAAGCTGCTCAAGCTTGCCGCCGCCGGAAGTGCCGGTCTGATCACATCGCCGTGGCTGATCGAAACCGGCCACGCCGCCACCCGCACGATCAAGATCGGCATGATCACGCCGGAGACGGGGCCGATCGCTGCATTCGGCGAACCGTCCAAATGGGTCGCGGAGGGCGTGAGCAAGTTTCTTGGCGACGGCATTACAGTCGGCGGCCAGAAATATCCGGTCCAGATTCTCAACCGCGACAGTCAATCGAACCCGAACCGCGCGTCGGATGTGGCGGCCGATCTGATCAACAACGATCGGGTCGACATCATGATCGCCTCGTCGACCGGCGACACCACCAATCCGGTCGCCGACCAGTGCGAGCTCAATGGCGTGCCCTGCATTACCTCGGACGATCCGTGGCAGTCCTGGTTCTTCGGCCGCAAGGGCGACCCGAAGAAAGGCTTCGAGTGGACCTACCACTTCTTCTGGGGCTTCGACCAAGTCGCCAACATGTATGCGGAGATGTGGCTGTCGATACCGACCAACAAAAAAGCCGGCATCATGCTGACCAATGACCCAGACGGCATCGCCGCCAGCGATCCCGTGCACGGTTTGCCGGCGACGGTAAGGAGTCACGGCTTCGACGTGAATTATCTCGGGCTTTATCCGCCGTTGTCCGACGACTTCACCGCGCAGATTGCGCAATTGAAGAAGATGAACGCCGATATCGTTTGCGGCATATTCAATCCGCCGCAATTCGCGATTTTCTGGACGCAATGCGCACAGCAGGGCTACCAGCCGAAAATCGCCACCCCACCCAAAGCGCTGTTGTTTCCGACCGCAGTCGAGGCTTTGGGCAGTCGCGGCGCCGGCACCTCGACCGAAGTCTGGTGGTCGCATCACCATCCGTTCAAGTCCGGCCTCACCGGCCAGACCGCGCAGCAATACTGCGACGCCTACGAGAAGGCGAGCGGCAAGCAATGGACCCAGCCGCTTGGTTTCAAGCTCGCCAATCTCGGCGTAGCCATCGATGCGCTCAAGCGAGCCAAGAAGCTCGACGCCGCCTCTATCCGCGACTCCATTGCCCAGACCGATTACCAGTCGATCGTCGGACCGATCACCTGGAAGGGCGGGCCGACCAACCCCGTGCCGAATGTGTGCACGACGCCGCTGGTTGGAGGTCAATGGGAAAAGGGCACGAAGTGGAAATACGATCTCAATATCGTGTTCAACAAGACCGCGCCGGAAATCCCGCTCGACCGGGCGTTTACGGCGATTTCCTATTCCTGATACAACTACGGAAATAAGCTCCGCCCCGTTAAACGAACAAAGCGGCCGTCGCAGCGAACTGCGGCGGCCGCAGCCAGAAGTCGTTCATGGCCCTCCTCGAACTGCAAACGATATCCAAGCATTACGGCGCGCTGAAAGCGGTGGACGGCGTCAACGTCGCCGTTGCCGCCGGCGAGGCATTGGCCGTCATCGGGCCGAACGGCGCCGGCAAGACGACCTTGTTCAATCTGATTACCGGCGACGTAGCTCCGACCAAAGGACGTATTACCTTCGATGGAAAAGACGTGACGGCGATGCCGCCGCATGCGCGATCGCGTCTGGGCGTCGGCCGGTCGTACCAAATACCGCATCCGTTCGCGAATATGAGCGTATTCGAGAATCTCCTGGTCGGCGCCATTTTCGGCGGCGGCGTCAGTGAGCGGCAGAGCTATCAGCGCTGCAGCGATGTGCTCAAGGTGACCGGTCTTTACGAGCGGGCCAATATGCCGGCGCGCACGCTGACGCTCCTGCAGCGCAAGCGGCTCGAAATGGCCCGGGCGCTGGCCATGCAGCCCAAGCTCTTGCTGCTCGATGAGATTGCCGGCGGCCTCACCGAATACGAATGCGGCCAGTTGGTTGAGACCATCAAGCATATTCACGCGGGCGGCACGACGATCGTTTGGATCGAGCACATCGTACACGCGCTTGTTTCGGTCGCGAGCCGGCTGATCGTCATGGATTTCGGCCAGATCCTGGCACAGGGAAATCCGCATGAGGTGATGGCGGATACCCGCGTGCGCGAAGTCTATATGGGCATACCGGTATCATGACGCTGTTGCGCACGCAGAACCTGTCGGCCTTTTACGGCGACTTCCAGGCACTGTTCGGGGTCGACGTGACCGTCGAGCAAGGCGAGACCGTGGCGATCATCGGCGCCAACGGCGCCGGCAAGACCACGCTGCTGCGCACGATCGCCGGCGCCTTGCCGACCGCGCCGGCCTCGGTTTTACTCGACGGCGAGCCGGTCGGCCACAAGACGCCGCACGAAATCGTGCGGCTTGGGGTCGCCATGGTGCCGGAAGGACGCCGGCTGTTTCCGAGCCTCTCGGTCGAAGAAAATCTGTTGCTCGGCGCCCATAGCGAGCGTCCCGGACCGTGGAATCTCATGCGCGTCTATGAGCTGTTTCCGCGGCTGCGCGAATTGCGCCGTCTGCCCTCGACGTCGCTCTCGGGCGGACAACAGCAAATGACGGCCGTCGGCCGCGCCTTGATGTCGAATCCGCGGCTCTTGCTCTGCGATGAGCTGTCGCTCGGCCTCGCTCCGGTCGTCATCCGCGACATCTATCAGTGCCTCGGTGCCATTACCGGCGAAGGCACCACCGTCGTGCTGGTCGAGCAGGACATCAATCGCGCGCTCGATGCCTCGACGCGGTTCTACTGCTTGCAAGAGGGCCGTTTGGCGTTGACCGCGCCGACCAAGAATTTCGATCGCGCCGCGCTGACCGCGGCCTATTTCGGTATGTAGCGCGGGCATCTGCCATGGAATGGCTCAACATTATCATCCAGGGAAGCCTGCTCGGCGGCATCTACGCGCTGTTCGCCATCGGCCTGTCGCTGTCGTTCGGCATCATGCGGCTGGTCAACATTGCCCACGGCGATTTCATCGTCCTGTCCGGTTACGTGGCGCTGGTCGTGATCTGGGGTACGGGGCTCGATCCCTTCTTGAGTCTACTGATCGTCGTGCCGGTGATGTTCGTGCTCGGATATGCGCTGCAACGCGGCTTGCTCAATCAGACGCTCAGCGGCGGGCTGTTGCCGCCTCTGCTTGTCACCTTCGGCATTTCGATCATCATCCAGAACGGCTTGCTGCAGGGCTTCGGCGCCTATGACCACCGGCTCCAGGAAGGTTCGATCGAGACCGCGAGCCTGCATTTGCCTGGCGGCATCGACATCGGCGTCTTTCCGCTGCTGATATT
>JBAQHW010000240.1:0-16238 GCA_049288525.1 Xanthobacteraceae bacterium | reverse complement strand
AACCGCTGCCGCCTGACCCCTTCCGTCACCAAGATTCGACGATAGCTCTGAAAATCTCGGCGGCTCCTTCTGGCGCTGCAGGCTGAAGCTCAATCACCCGGCGTGTTGGGCGAATAAAATCGGTAGCGTCATCGCTTCCCTGATTGATTGACCAAATCGGACTTCGAAATCCGAAGAAGCCAGTTCCACAAAGCCCGCATGCTCGCCGGCGCCATGGCCTGTTGCGACCTGCAAGGCGCCGGCAATGCCGGCACGTTTTGCTACTTCGACGTCGATCGCCTTATCTCCGACAAGCCATGATCTTTCCAAGTCGACGTCAAGATCCGAAGTTGCTCGCAGCAGCATGCCGGGATTGGGTTTACGTGCAGGATGATTGGGGTGGGCGAAGCCACGTTTGCCAGCGGGATGGTGGCCACAGGCGTAGACGGCGTCAAGCCGTGCGTTGTTTCCGGCCAAAATCCCGATAATGGCGTCTTGGACGCGCGCGAATTCGCCCCAGCCCTATAAACCTCGAGCGCTGCCAGCTTGATTGGTGGCCAGCACGACTATCACGCCCAGTCTATTTGCAGCGGCAATGACTTCGGGCGCCCCCGGAATCATTGCAATGTACTCTATCCGGCGCAAATATTCAGTGTCCTAGATCACTACGCCGTCACGTTCCAAGAATAAAGCAGGACAGCTTTTGTGGGCCTCGTCAGCACTTGGCACCAAACGCCCTCGGCATCGATCGCGTTGACAGGGGGGCAGCATTCGTCAGTCTTTCTGCTAATCTGAGCCGGGCCTTCATACTAACGTGAATCTATGTTAGTGTACCGCCACCACTTGGGATAAACCATGGACGACCGCAGCAAGGACGCGAGCGCCAACAAGGATATGGTAGCGGAGCATTTCCGCCTATCCTGTGATACGCTTGCGCGTGCCGCAGCCGACAGAGATCTGCACACTGCCATTCATACAATTGCGGACGTCATCACGCACGCGTTCCGCGCTGGGCGTAAGGTTCTTATTGCCGGCAACGGCGGCAGTGCGGCGGATGCTCAGCACATCGCGGGCGAGTTTCTGTCACGCCTGAATTTTGATCGCAATCCGCTACCGGCGATTGCGTTAACCACGGACACCTCTGTCCTCACCGCGATTGGCAACGATTATGGCTTCGAACGTGCATTCGAGCGCCAAGTCCGCGGACTTGGCCAGAACGGCGATGTCTTCATTGCGATATCGACGTCAGGCCGCTCGCCCAACATCATCACGGCATTGAAAGCAGCCCGCGAAGCAAGCCTGATTACGATCGGCCTCACCGGCAGCGCGCCGAACGGCACAATGCAGCCACTATGCGACTATTGTCTTGCCGCGCCGTGCGCGGAGACGCCGCTGGTCCAGCAAATCCACATTGTCGCGGCACATGCGATTTGTGGCATCGTTGAACGAAATCTGTTCCGTCCCTCGGTCCTCTCGAAATAAACACGCCGTTTTTTTCGATTCCTTGCAGCGTTTATTCGATGAACATCGCGCTTGACGTTCACGCCGTGAACGCGCTACAGCTAGGCATAGTGGAGGGGTCATGCCGCAAGCTCTACGCAGCGACGAAGCGGATAACGTCAGGATCGTGCTTGGGCTTCTCGAGTCGGTTGAGCGGGACAGCGCCCAGTCGCAACGCAAGCTTGCATCCGATCTCGGCATCGCGCTTGGCTTGGTGAATGCCTATCTCAAGCGCTGTGTCAAGAAGGGACTTTTGAAGATTCGGCAGACGCCGCCGCGGCGCTACGCCTATTACCTGACGCCGCACGGCTTTGCCGAAAAATCCCGACTGACGGTCGAGTATCTATCCAGTTCGTTCTCGTTTTTCCGCGGCGCGCGGGAAGATTGTGCGTCGGTGCTGAGAACCGCGCACGCGCGTGGTTGGAACCGAGTTGCGCTTGTTGGTATTTCCGACCTCGCCGAAATCGCGATGATCTGTGCGCTCGAACAAGATATTGCCGTTGCGGCAGTAATAGACGCCAAATCCGAGCATACTCGCTTTGTCGGCGCTCCTGTCGTGAAGTCGACCACAGCCGTACCCGATGGTTTCGACGCTTTGGTCGTCACCGACCTTCAGGCAACGCCCGAATCTTTGAAGGCTGTTATGAGTGGAATGGACGCTGATCGGGTCCTCGTTCCGGCACTGCTCACGCTGCGCTTTAATCACGCGAGGGAGAGCGCCACATGACGACCGACCTGCATCCCCGATGGTTTGTCGCGCACACGCATCCCCATGCCGAGGCGAAGGCCACGTTGCATCTCAACCGCCAAGGATTCGAGACTTATTTTCCACGTTATTTGAAAAAGCGTCGGCACGCCCGGCGCATCGAGACCGTTTCGGCGCCGCTGTTTCCGCGCTATCTGTTTGTTGCGGTAGATCTCTCTGCGCAACGTTGGCGTTCGATTTACTCGACCGTGGGCGTCACCCGGCTTGTCTGCAATGGTGACGATCCGACTGCGGTGCCAGAAGGCGTCGTCGAGGCGCTGAAGGTGCGAGAGGACGCCGATGGTTTCATGAGGCTTTCATTTCAACCGTCGTTCCGTGCTGGCGACAAAATCCGTGTCCTGGACGGTGCGTTTTCATCGTGCCTCGGCTTGTTCGAGGGTATGGCGGAGCGCGAACGGATCGCGATTCTGCTCGATCTTCTTGGTCGCAAAGTGCGGGTTGTATTGGATGCGGATCTGGTTGCCGCCGCGTAAAAGCGCCGAGAACCCTTATTGATCTGGCTTGCCCGCGGAAGTGACGTGGCGCCCAGCGAACGGTAGCATTAAAGGTGCTGATATTTGGTGCCCCTTTAACTATGATCACTCGCAGGTGCCCTGTTTAGGGCGGATAAGCCAGCGAGCGTGCCATGCTCAGGCTTCCATCCGGCAGCGATCAATCTATTCGGATCGACCTGTAAATCTCCACATATTGTCTGTCGTAAGTTGTTCTGGCCCATCAGGCGCAGAGGAATCGAAAACAAGCTCGTGGGAAGTGAGAAAAGCAGCGGTTCTCGACCGTCCGCTTGCCGCATAGTCGCGATAACCTCACAAAGGGTCGGCGCTTGCCCAGGATCGGCAACGAGATAAGTTTCGCCGAGCGTGTGAGGCGTCGAGCACACAAAGCTTAGTGCAGATACGAAGTTGTTTATGTCAAGAAGCGAACGGCGATTAGTGAACAGCCGCAACGGCACGGGCCAAGGCGAACGTGCCATGCGCATAAGTGTCGCGAAATTCCCCTTTACATCTGGCCCATACAGTAACACTGGTCTCAGAATCGTGAAAGGTACCCCAGAGGAACGAACGGCTGTCTCGGCAGCTAACTTCGAGCGGCCATAATGGTCGGTTGGAAGAGCGGGATCGCCCTCCGTCAGAAGATGGTCAGCACTAGGACCGGATTGGGCCCGAATGGAAGATATGAAAACGAACCTGCTCACTCCACTTCGCACAGCGGCCAAGGCGAGCTGCTCTGTGGTTCGTCTGTTTACGCGGTCATAAGTCGCGGGCTCTGCGCCCCTCGTATGCGCAACACCGGCGAGATGGATCACAGTATTGATGCCCTTCAGCAGCGGTAGCCAGTCCACCGGTTCATTCAAATCGCTGTGCTGCACGATTTCGATTCGTCCGGCGAACGGCAGTATTGACTTCCGCCGCACTGCCACGCGAAGAAAATGACAACCACCAGTAGTAAAGGCCGATATTACGTTACGGCCAATAAAGCCGGATGCGCCAGTAACAAGAATGCCAGCCATTGAGTCTCAGCAGTCCAGTCAGTCCAACCTTGAACCCTAGTATAATAGCACTCGTAAATGAATGGCAGCGTTGAGCCTTTGGGGGCTCAAAAAAGAGAAACGAATTGATCGACCGAACACCACCTTCCGATCTGCGCCACCTTGAAGCGGAAGCGATCTACATTTTCCGAGAGGTCGCCGCCGAGTTCAAGAAGCCGGTGCTGCTATATTCGATCGGCAAGGATTCCTCGGTGTTGCTGCATCTGGCCCGCAAGGCCTTTTTTCCATCGCCGCTGCCGTTTCCATTATTGCATATCGACACGACGTGGAAATTCCGGGATATGATTCGTTTTCGCGACGAGACTGCAGCCCGGCTCGGCGTCGATTTGATCGTCCACATCAATCGCGAGGGAGTGGCGCAGGGCATCAATCCGTTCAGCCACGGCTCCTCGTACTACACCCATGTTATGAAAACCGAGGCATTGAAGCAGGTCTTGACACAACACGGGTTCGATGCCGCATTTGGCGGCGCTCGTCGCGACGAGGAGAAGAGTCGCGCCAAGGAGCGCGTGTTTTCATTCCGATCAGCTAAGCACGTCTGGGATCCGAAGAACCAACGCCCCGAACTTTGGCACATCTACAACTGCCGTACCGCTCTGGGTGAATCGATCAGGGTTTTTCCGATGTCCAATTGGACTGAGCTCGATGTCTGGCGTTACATCGCGCACCAGAATATTCCCGTGGTCCCGCTCTATTTTGCTGCGCCGCGTCCAGTCGTGGAACGAAGCGGTGGACTGATTGTCGTCGATGATGAGCGTTTTCCGCTGGAACTCGACGAGCGCCCAATGACCCGCTTGGTTCGATTCCGGACGCTTGGCTGTTATCCGCTTACTGCAGCCGTTGAGTCCGATGCCTCGACGATCGCCGACATCGTCAACGAAATGCAGACGGTGCAGAACTCCGAACGTGCCGGCCGGCTAATCGATCATGATCAATCCGATTCCATGGAAAAGAAAAAACGTGAAGGTTATTTCTGAACCGAACGTCGCTGTGGCGGCGGTGACGCAAAGTGCGTTCGCGGCCGATCGCGACCAGCTCTGCGTCCTCACCTGCGGATCCGTCGACGATGGCAAGTCGACCTTGATCGGCCGGCTGCTGCTCGACGCGGCGCTTGTCTTTGACGATCATGTTACCGCGCTCGCACGCGATTCCAAGATGCATGGGACTGTAGGAGATGAAATCGATCCGGCTTTGCTGGTGGACGGGCTGGAGGCAGAACGCGAGCAGGGCATTACCATCGACGTTGCATACCGATATTTCGGCACGCCACGTCGGCGGTTCATCGTCGCCGATACGCCCGGACATAAGGACTACACGCGTAACATGGCGACCGGAGCATCGACGTCGGATCTGGCGATCCTCTTGGTCGACGCGGGAAAGGGTCTGCTCGAGCAGACGCGGCGGCATGCTTTCCTGTGTACGCTCTTGGGAATACGTCAATTTGTCCTTGCCGTGAACAAGATGGATCTCGTCGGTTTCGACGAACAGCGTTTCCGCGATATCGCGGACGCCTTCGCACAGTTTGCTGGCAGGCTTCCGGCGTGCCACATCGCCGCCATCCCGACCTCGGCGCGATACGGCGACAATGTCGTCCGTAAAAGCGTCAGGATACCCTGGTATCGCGGGCCGTCTCTTCTTCAACATCTTGAGAGTGTGAAAGTGGACGAACGGTCGGCCACGGCGCCACTGCGGATGCCGGTCCAATTTGTCAATCGGCCCGACGCCAGTTTTCGCGGCTATGCCGGCACCGTCGCGTCCGGGACGCTGCGCCGAAACATGGCGATCGTGATTCCGCGCACCGGGGTCCGTTCGCGCGTCTCACGCATCGTTACTATGGACGGCGACGTCGATAGCGCCGGGGCGTCCGACGCTATTACCGTCGTGCTGGCTGACGAAATCGACGTCTCGCGCGGCGACATCATCAGCTCTATCGAAAACCCGGCACAGCGGGCGGATGCCCTCGCCGCCGACCTCGTGTGGATGTCAGAAATACCGCTCCTTCCCGGCCGCACTTATTTACTGAAAGCCGGCGCGCAAACGATCGGCGCCGTTGTAACCGAGATCAAGCATCGCATCGATGTCGATACCTTCGATCATCTCGCCGCCAAAGACCTGCATCTCAACGAGATCGCCTTCGTGAACGTGGCGACTGCGGAGCCGATTAGTTTCGATCCTTACGACGAAAACACCCATACCGGCGGCTTCATCCTCATCGATCGCCACAGCAATGCGACCGTCGCCGCGGGTATGATCCGCTTTGGACTGCGGAGATCCGCCAATACCTTCCATCAATCGTTTGAAGTGACGAAAGCGGCGCGAGCGCAGCTTAATGCGCAGAAACCGGCCCTGTTATGGTTTACCGGGCTATCGGGCGCCGGAAAGTCCACCATCGCCGACCATCTAGAAAGGAAGCTGCACGCACTCGGTAAACGCACATATGTGCTCGACGGTGATAATATACGCCATGGGCTCAATCGCGATCTTGGCTTCACCGAAGCAGATCGCGTCGAGAATATCCGCCGGGTTGCCGAAGTCGCCAAACTATTTGTTGAAGCCGGCTTGATCACGCTGGTGTCTTTCATCTCGCCGTTCCGTGCCGAGCGCGAGATGGCGCGCTCGCTCGTGGCGCCGGGAGAATTCGTCGAAATATTCGTCGATACGCCACTGGACGCCTGCGAGCGGCGTGATCCAAAAGGATTGTATAGGAAAGCGCGGCGCGGCGAGCTGCGAAACTTTACCGGCCTCGATTCACCTTATGAACCGCCGGCAAATGCAGAATTGGTGCTTGACGCGCTCAACGAGCGTCCTGACGATCTCGCCGAACGCATAATGGATTTCATGCAGAAGCGTGGCATGTTGTCATGATATGCGCGGTGCCCTCGAAGCAGCCAGTTCTGGTCACCGGTGCTGCGGGATTCATCGGATTTTCGCTGGCACGCCGGCTGTTGGCAGGCGGCCGCGCCGTCGTCGGCGTCGACAACATCAACGATTATTACGATCCGGCTCTAAAAGAGGCTCGGCTTGCCGTTTTGCGGCAATTTGACAACTTTGTTTTTCATAAGCTTGATCTTGCCGACCGCAAGACCACGGAAGCGTTATTCCGCGACGGCGATTTCGGTCCCGTCGTGCACCTCGCCGCGCAGGTGGGAGTGCGCTACTCGCTGCAAAATCCCTACGCTTACCTCGACGCCAATCTGTCGGGCTTCCTCAATGTGCTTGAGGGCTGCCGCCATCGGCGGACCGAACACCTCGTCTTTGCCTCATCGAGCTCGGTCTACGGCGCCAACACGCACATGCCGTATTCGGTTCATGACAATGTCGATCACCCCATCAGCTTGTATGCCGCGACCAAGAAGGCCAATGAGCTGATGGCACACGCTTGCAGTCATCTCTACGGTCTCCCCGCCACGGGCTTGCGCTTCTTCACGGTTTACGGGCCCTGGGGCCGTCCCGATATGGCCATGTTCATCTTTGCCAAGGCGATCGCCCAAGGCCAGCCGATCAAATTGTTCAATTATGGGCGTATGCGCCGCGATTTCACCTACGTGGATGACGTAACGGAGGCGGTCGAGCGCGTGATTGCCCGCGTGCCAGCGAGATCGGACCGTCCCGCGGGGGACAACCTCGATCCCGCCACCAGCACAGCGCCGTGGCGAATTTACAATATCGGCAACAATCGTACCGTGGAGGTGTCTCGCGTTGTCGAGTTGTTGGAAGAGGCGTTCGGTCGCAAGGCCATGGTCGAGCTTTTGCCGATGCAACCCGGTGATGTCCCCGAGACCTGCGCCGACGTCGACGATCTCATGCGCGAGGTCGGGTTTCGTCCCTCGACGTCGGTCGAACAAGGGGTGCGTAATTTTATCGCTTGGTATCGCGATTACCACCGGCTCTGAGCGTTACGGTGGCGCCCAGATTTGGGCGTTCGTTTTGTCGGTTGATTGGACTATAATGACTCTATGATGCGCTTTTTGGGAAATCCTCGCCGCGTTCTGATCATCGTCCATGACCTCGTCGTCACGGCGCTGGCGATGCTGGTGACGCTTTATGTCCGCTTTGCCGATGGCGAAAACGGCGGTCTCGATCCCCGCTATTCCTGGCTCGCGGTTATCTTACCCTGCTTCGTCGCCTATGCCGGAGTCGTCTACTGGTATTTCAACCTTTATCTCGGCAAGTGGCGTTTCGCCTCGTTGCAGGACTTGTCGAATATCCTACGCGCCGTAACCGTACTTGCCGTTACGCTGCTCGTCCTCGACTACGTTCTTCTCTACCCGGCATTGTTCGGCACTTATTTCTTCGGCAAAGTAACCATCGCCCTCTACTGGCTGCTGCAGATGTTTTTCCTGGGCGGTCCTCGAGTCTCCTACCGGATGTTCAGGCATTCCCGGGCGCAGCAGAAGGTCCGTCATTCCAACGCCGTACCAACCCTCCTGATCGGATCTGCGGCCGAGACCGACGTCCTGTTGCGCGCTGTGGAAAGTGGCGCTGTCAAGAATGTGCGTCCGGAGGGCATTCTGTCGCCGTCGGCGGCCGATCAGGGTTCCGCAGTCCGCCGCGTGCCGGTCCGCGGCCGCCCCGAGGATTTGGAAAAGATCGTTGCTCTGCTGGCGGCGCAGGATATCCGCGTCGGTCGGCTGGTGTTGATGCCAAGTGCGCTATCGCCCGAACTGCACCCGGAAACGCTGCTGATGCAGGCGCGCCGGCTCGGTGTTGCCACGAGCCGGATGCCGTCGCTGGAGGTTGGTGAGGAAGCGCTGCGTTTGGCGCCAGTCAATGTCGAAGATTTGCTGCTGCGGCCCAGCGTCAAGATCGATTACGGACGGCTTGAGGATTTCATCAAAGGTAAGACGGTGGTCGTCACCGGAGGCGGCGGATCGATCGGTGCCGAGATCTGCGAACGCGTCGTCAATTTTCACGCCGGACGGCTGTTGGTGATTGAAAACTCGGAGCCGGCTCTTCACGCCGTGCTCGAACGGCTCGCCGTGAACTCAAGTCAGACAAGGGTCGAAGGGCGCCTCGCCGATGTTCGCGACCGCGAGCGCATGTTTCGGCTGCTCGCCGAAGCCCGGCCGAATCTGGTTTTCCACGCCGCGGCGCTCAAGCATGTGCCGCTTTTGGAGCGCGATTGGGACGAGGGCATCAAGACCAACGTATTCGGATCGGTCAACGTCGCCGATGCCGCGGTAAATGTCGGGGCCGACGGCATGGTAATGATTTCGACGGACAAGGCGATCGATCCGGTATCGGTGCTCGGCGCGACCAAGCGACTCGCCGAAATGTACTGCCAGGCGCTGGACGCCGGTCATAATGCCGGCCGCGCCAACGGCGGGAAGCTGCCAATTCGCATGATTTCGGTACGCTTCGGCAATGTGCTCGCTTCTAACGGGTCGGTGGTACCTAAATTCAAAGCGCAGATCGAGGCGGGCGGTCCCGTCACCGTGACCCATCCCGACATGGTTCGTTATTTCATGACCATTCGCGAAGCGTGCGACCTTGTGATCACAGCGGCGAGCCATGCGCTCGGTCCGGCGCGTTCGGACACGGCGATTTATGTCTTAAACATGGGCCAGCCTATCAAGATCGTCGAATTGGCTGAGCGGATGATAAGGCTCAGCGGGCTCGAACCGAAACTCGACGTCGATGTCGTCTTCACGGGCATTCGCCCGGGTGAACGGCTCAACGAGATTCTGTTCGCTCGTGAAGAGGGCAGCGCCGATATCGGCATCGAGGGCGTCGTCGCTGCCAAGCCGGTTTGCCCCTCGATTCCCGTAGTGCGTGGCTGGATCGCGAGGTTGCAGCGCGACCTTAAAACCGGCGAACGGACCGTGATCTACGGTGTGCTGCGCGAGGCAGTGCCGAATTTTTGCGGAGGCTTAGTGGGAGACTTAGTTGGAGCCTCGGTGTCGGTCTCCACCAAAGAAATCGACGAATTATCGGTCCCTGTTCAGGGTCGTCATTAGACGGCTTCGCGGCAGCGGGGCGTCCAGGGCGTGGCAGTCCGTCACAGACCGGCATTCGACGCGCCGTCCCTCGGGGAATTGCGCTATCCTGAGCCTGTCGGCATGGGGAGATCGGCGCCGCCTCGACGCGGCCAAGCCGGGCGTTGCCGCCAGGGAGGATGAAATGAACAGCAGAAACCGCAGTCGTATTGCGTCTTCGATTTGCGCCGCGGGCCTTTGCGCGCTGGCGTGGCTGCTGTCGTTCGGCGCGGCGCAGGCACAGAACAAAGTCTACGAAATGAAAATTTCGACGCCGACCATCAACGCCGGGCCGGATCGCTACGCCAGGAATTTTGCCGCCGCGCTGGAAAAGGATTCCGGCGGCCGCATCAAGCCTACGGTTTATCCGGCAAGCCAATTGGGCTCGATTGCGCGGCAGATCGAGGGCACGCAGTTCGGCGCCATCCAATGCGAGGTCACGCCGCCGGAGTTCATGGTCGGTCTCGACGAGCGTTTCGGAGTAATGGCCGCTCCCGGCCTCGTCAGCTCCATGGATCAAGGCCAGCGCGTCGCCGCCGATCCGGCGGTGCGCAAGCTTATGCTCTCGCTCGGCGCCAACAAAGGCCTGCGTGGTGTCGGCTTATTCATGGCCGAACCGTCGGAGATTATCGCTAAAACTCCGATCCGCCATCTCGCCGACTTCAAGGGCAAGAAGATCCGGATTTTTGCTTCGGACTTCCAGTCGGTCGCGCTCGATCGGCTCGGCGCCACGCCGGTGGCAATGTCGCTCGGCGACGTGTTGCCCGCGCTCCAGCAAGGCGCCATCGACGGCGCCGTTGCCGGCCTTCAGGTCTTCACCGGCATGCACTTTTTCGACGCCGCAAAATACATCACCCTGACCCACCAACCGGCGATCTTCGTCATCGCCGAAGTCAACAAAAAATGGTACGACGCCCTGCCCGCCGATTTGCAAAAGATCGTCGACCGCGACGGCGCCGAGCAATCTCTGGCAATGGCGCCGCAAGCGATCGACCTGGTGAACAAGGCGCGTCAGGGTTGGATCGAGCATGGCGGCGAACTAATCGAGCTACCCGCCGACGAGCAATCGCAACTGCTCAAAACCCTGGCCGGCGTCGGCCATGACGTGGCGTCGAAGAATCCGACGGTTGCCGCCGCGTATCAGATCGTTACCGACGCGGCGCAGCGGGCGAAATAGGCCCGCAGCTCGCGAATTTTCGGTCGCGGGCCGGGGCGCGGCAGTCGGTCACGGAGCGGAATTTCCCGGGCTGCCGTGCCGGAATTGTTGTATTCTGACGGCATCGGCATGGGGAACCGCGCCGCCGTCTCGATACGGTGGCGCGATTATAGGCCGACAGGGAGGATCATATGGACGCCGTGAAGCAACGGAGTATTGCGCGCGCCATCGGCACCGCGGGCGCGTTTGCGCTGGTCTTGACGCTGCCGCTCGGCGTGGCGCAGGCGCAAACCTACGAGATGAAAATTTCGACGCCGACCATCCACGACGTTCCCGATACCTATGCCAGAAACTATTTGGCTGCGGTTGAAAAAGATTCCGGCGGCCGCATTAAGGGCCAAGTCTATCCGGCGAGCCAGCTCGGCTCCATCCCGCGTCAGATCGAAGGGACGCAATTCGGCGCTATCCAATGCGAAGTTGTTCCCCCGGAATTCATGGTTGGCTTGGACCCTCGCTTCGAATTGATGGCCGCGCCGGGTCTCGTCGATTCGCTCGCGCAGGGACAGAAGGTCGCGCAGGATCCCGCGGTGCGTAAGCTGATGCTCTCGCTCGGCGCCGACAAGGGGCTGCGTGGCGTCGGATTATTCATGTCGGAACCGTCGGACGTCGTCACCAGGACGCCAATCCGGACTCTTGCTGATTTCAGAGGCAAGAAAATCCGGATTTTCGCGTCTCAATTCCAAAGCGTCGCCTTTGAACGCTTGGGCATTACGCCCGTGGCGATGTCGCTCGGCGACGTGCTGCCGGCCATTCAGCAGGGCACCATTGACGGAGCGGTGACCGGGATGGGGCCCATTGCGCACATGCATTTCGTCGATGCAGCTAAGTACGTAACTATGACCAATCAGCCGTCGATCTTCCTCATCGCCGAGGTCAACAAGAAGTGGTATGACGCGCTGCCAAAGGATCTTCAACAAATCATCGACAAGGATGGCGCCGAGCAGTCGGTCGCCATTGTGCCGACGGCGGCGAGCTTCCGTGCCAAAGCCGAGCAAAGCTACGCGGCGAGCGGCGGCGAGGAAATAAAGCTTTCGCCAGTCGAGCAGGCGGAGTTCCTGAAGACCCTAGCGAGTGTGGGCCCAGACGTCTCGAAATCGAGCCCACAGCTCGCCGAGGGCTACAAGATCGTGACCGAGGCAGCCGCGCGGGCAGCGGCGACTCCAATCCAGTAAAAAACGGCCGCAGTAGTGAGGCGCGGCGGACGGTGAGCGGATGGAATTCCGCGACTTTCTTTGCGGAATTCCGGTATTCTACGGCTCGACGCGGGATTTTGCGGGCGCTGCCTCGACGCAGACGGTCCGGCCCGCGTCAACAGGGAGGAAGTTATGAAGCTGGCTGAAGATGGGTGCATAGCCCGCAAAATGGTCATCATCGGCGCTTCGGTCGCGAGCCTGGCATTGGCGCTTGGCGGGGCCCAGGCACAAGACAAAACATACGAGTTGAAAATCTCGACGCCGACCATTCATGACGTGCCCGATACGATGGGCGCCAATTTCCTGGCGGCGGTCGAAAAAGATTCCGGCGGCCGAATCAAAGGCCGAGTCTATCCGGCAAGCCAACTTGGCTCGATCCCTCGTCAGATCGAGGGTACTCAATTCGGATCGATCCAATGCGCAATTATCCCACCGGAGTTTTTTGTCGGTTTGGATGAGCGGTACGAGGTATTGGCGGCGCCCGGACTCGTCAGCTCGCTGGCGCAAGGCCAAAAGGTGGCCGCCGATCCGGCAGTGCTCAAGCTGATGCTGTCGCTGGGCGTCCAAAAAGGTTTGCACGGTGTCGGGCTGTTCATGGCCGAGCCCTCCGATGTGATCTCCAAGACACCGATCCGCCATCTCGCCGACTTCAAGGGCAAGAAACTGCGAACCTTTGCCTCCAAATTCCAGAGCGAGGCATGGAGTCGTCTTGGCGTAACGCCGATCGCAATGTCGCTTGGCGACGTCCTGCCGGCGTTGCAACAAGGAACAATTGACGGTGCGGTAGCCGGCATGGGCCCCTTCACGCATATGCATTTCAGCGATGCGGCGAAATACATCACCATGACCAACCAACCCGCGATCTTCCTGATCGCGGTGGTCAATAAGAAATGGTACGAATCGCTTCCACCGGATTTACAGAAGATTATTGATAAGGACGGTGCGGAGCAGTCGATCGCCATCGACGGATTTGCCGTCGAGCAGCGCCAGAAAGCCGAAGCCGTCTGGAAGGCCTCTGGCGGCGAGGAGATCAACCTGCCGGTGGATGAGCAGGCGGAGATGATGAAGACGCTTTCAAGCGTCGGCGCCGACGTGTCGAAATCCGATCCGCGACTCGCCGCCGCCTATAAGATCGTGACCGATGCGGCCGCCCGGGCGGCGCAGACATTGAGTCAGTAACCGGCAAGCCGGGTGCCGCCGCGGCTTCCGTCACATCCGCCGATGGAGACATTTATGTCGATCGCGCGACGTGATCTCGTAAGCTGTGCCTGCACGGTAGTGTTTCTGCTGTCGTCTGCGGCGACCTCCCCAGCGGCAGCGGCGGACGCCAGGTCCTATGTGATGAAGATCTCGCTGGCGACCGTGAACGATCCGTTGCACGAGTTCGCCAAAAACTATGCGGCGGCCATTGAGAACGATTCTGGCGGCCGGATCAGGACTGAGATTTATCCCGCGAGCCAGTTAGGATCGACGCAGCGCCAGGCCGAGGGCGTGCAGTTCGACCAAATACAATGTCTGATTGTTCCGCCGGAATTCTTGGTGGGCATCGATGAGCGGTTCGAGGTGCTGGCAGCTCCCGACCTCGTCGGCTCGCTAGCCGCGGGCCAGCGCCTGGTTGCCGAACCGGTCGTGCACAATCTGATGCTGGGCCTTGGCGCTGACAAAGGGCTGCACGGCGTCGCTTTGCTAGTGGTGGGGCGGTCTTCGGTGGTGTCGCTTATACCGCTTCGGCGTCTGGCCGATTTTAAGGGTAAAAAGATTCGGGTATTCGCGTCGCAATTCCAGGCTCTGGCGATCCAGCGGCTTGGGGCTACGCCGAAGCCGATGACGCTGGGCGAGGTGCTGCCGGCGCTGCAGGACAACGCCATCGATGGCGCCCTCTCCAGCATTACGGTCTTCGCCACCATGCATTACTGGCATGCCGCCAAATATGTCACCGATATCCATCAGCCCGCCATTTTCGGCATCGGTGAAATCAGCAAAAAATGGTACGATTCGCTGCCGCCCGATCTCCAGCAAGTCATCGACAAGGATGCTGCAGCGGCGGCGGCTGCGGTCACGCCGTGGACGGTCGATTTCAACGCTGCGGCGAGGAAGACGTGGACGGACAACGGCGGCGAACTCATCAGTCTGCTACCAGACGAGCAGGTGACGCTCCACGAGGCGCTCGCGAGCGTCGGGGCAGACGCATCGAAATCCGATCCGTCGCTCAATGCTGCCTATCGAATAGTCACGGAGGCCGCGCAGCGCATTCACTAGTGTACGGACGGTCGCCGGGTGAAATTATCGTTGTCGGGAGTTCGGCTGTCATCTAACTTCGCTTGCGGGCAGCCGAGCCGGCTGCGGTCATACGCCGCAGCGACCGTCAAGCAATAAAAACTGTCGTGTTGGATTATTGCCGGGCCTCTGTGCTTCAAGCAAAAGCGGGCCCATAGGGGAGGGTGACATGCGCTGTAATAAGGGGCGCTGTAATAAGGGGGAATTATTTTCGCCCGCGGTTGCCGCTGGCGCCATTGCTTTGACCTTCGCGCTGACGCTCGGCGCGGCTCAAGCGAAAGAAAAGACCTACATAATGAAGGTGACGACGCCGACCATCAATGATGGTCCGCACCTTCTGGCAAAGAACTTCGCGGCCGCGGTCGAGCGGGATTCCGGCGGACGCATCAAGAGCGAGGTCTACCCGGCGAGCCAGCTCGGCTCGATCCCGCGCCAGATCGAGGGGGTGCAGTTCGGCGCCATCCAGGCTGCGGTCATTCCGCCGGAATTCTTCGTCGGCATCGATGAACGCTTCGAAGTGATGGCGGCGCCCGGCATGGTCAACTCCCTCGAGCACGGCCAGCGTCTTGCCGCCGACCCCGCGGTTTTGAAATTGATGCTCTCGCTCGGCGCCGACAAAGGGCTGCACGGTGTCGGCATGTTCATCGCACAGCCGAGTTCGCTCGTCTCCAAAGAACCGATCCGTCATCTTGCTGATTTCCACGGCAAGAAGATTCGGATTTTCGCTTCCGCTTTCCAATCCGAGTGGGTCAATCGGCTGGGTGCGACGCCGGTGGCGATGACGTTGGGCGATGTCCTGCCGGCGCTGCAGCAGGGCGCCATCGATGGCGCGGTTGCCGGTATTACCGTGTTCTCGGCCTTCCACTATCAAGATGCCGCGAAATACGTCACCGAGATCAATCAACCGCAGATATTCCTGATGCTCGAAATCAGCAAGAAATGGTACGAGTCGCTGCCGGTCGATTTGCAGCAGATCATCGATAAGGACGGCGCTAGGGAGACCGTGGCGATCAACCCGGCGGCGATCGACTTGTTCAACAAGGCGCGTCAAGCCTGGACGGCAAAGGGCGGCGAGTTGATAAGCCTGCCAGCAAACGAGCAGGCGAAAATGATGCAAACGCTGTCGAGCGTTGGCGACGACGTTTCGAAATCGAAACCGGCGCTTCGCACTGCCTACGAAATAGTAGCCGCTGCAGCCAAACGCACGCAGCTGTCGCCCAGCCAGTGATCGGGAGGCGGCATTGCAGCAAAGCTACTCTCGGAGGCCACACATGAGCCCCTTACGACGGGCACGAGAGGTTCCGGCGTGATCGACGGCGTAGTCAAAGGCGTTGGTTGGCTACTTGCATTTACCCGAGCGACTTCGGCAATTTTGCTGATCTCGAGTGTGGCGATCAACTTCGCAAATATTATCGGTCGCTACTTTTTCAGCGTCTCGATCCCATGGGCCGAGGAGATCATGCTATTCCTTATGGTCGGTTGCGTTTTTACCGGCTGCTGCGCCGTTGCCTGGGAAGGCCGGCAAATCCGCATGGACGTCGTCGTCAGCAGTTTGCCGCCGAAGCTGCGCGAACTCGCCGATCTGTTGTCCGAGCTGGTGATGATCGGCGCGGCCGTCGCGGTGACCGTCTTCGCTTGGCCCGTCATCAAAGACCTGGCGGCGTTCGACGAGCGCAGCCAGGCGGCGAATTTCCCGCTCGTCATTCCTCAGTCGATGATCCCGATCGGCTACACGCTGATGGGGCTGCTGGTCGCAGTGCGGCTTGTCGTGCGCTGGCGGCGGCCC
>JBAQHW010000239.1:0-3620 GCA_049288525.1 Xanthobacteraceae bacterium | reverse complement strand
GGCGACGATCCCGAGCCGCCGGCCCTCGACATCATGGAAGCGCAGCGGGTCACTTTTGCCATGGCCGCGTTGCTGTTGCGGATCGAACGGGAATCCGCCGGCCGCGTGCGCGTCTGCCGAACCGCGGCCGATATCGAACGCTGCCTTGCCGACGGCGTGCTGGCGGCGGTGCCGCACATCGAAGGCGCAGAGGCTATCGACGCAAATTTCGAAGTGTTGGACGTGCTGTACGCGGCGGGGCTCCGCTCGCTCGGGCCGGTATGGAGCCGGCCGAATGTTTTCGGCCACGGCGTACCATTCCGCTGCCCGTCGTCGCCCGACACCGGCCCCGGTTTGACCGACCTCGGCAAGGCGCTGGTCGGCGCCTGCAACCGGTTGCGGATTCTGATCGATCTGTCGCATCTCAACGAGCGCGGCTTTTGGGATGTCGCCGCGCTCAGCAATGCGCCGCTGGTCGCCTCGCACTCCAACGCGCACGCAATCAGCCCGCATTCGCGCAATCTGACCGACCGGCAATTGACCGCCATCGGCGAATCCGGCGGCCTTGCCGGCGTTAATTTCGCCGCGGCCTTCCTGCGTCCGGACGGCCGTCACGACAAGGACACGCCCGTTGAGCTGATCGTGCAGCATATCGAACACATGCTAAAACATGCCGGCGAGGACGGCGTCGGACTGGGCTCCGATTTCGACGGCGCGCTGATCCCCGCGGCATTGGCCAATGCCGGCGGGCTGCAAATCCTGGTGCAGGCGATGCGTAAGCGGGGCTTTGGCGAGCCGCTGACCGAGAAAGTCTGCTTCCGCAATTGGCTGCGGGTGCTGCGGCGAACGTGGGGAGAGGGCGCATAATGCTCGTCGCTCACCCCAACGTGCGGTCGAATTCCAGGATCGCATTGAGCGGAAGCTGGACGCCGGCGGTGGCATCGGCGACTATTTTTTCGGTACTAGACGATCGATGTGATTGCGCAAATATTGGTAGCAATAGCACGCCTCTTTCTTCAGGCCGTCGCGATTGACAAGCTTGATCTGACCGCGATGGGTCTTGATCAGCCCGGCGCTTTCGAATTGCGCCGCCACCGCGGAAACCGTGCCGCGCCGCACGCCGAGCATTTTGCCGAGGAATTCGCGGGTGAAGGGAATTGTATCGCTATCGGTGCGGTCGCTGGTCTGCAACAGCCATCGGCTCAACCGGGAGCCCACATCATGCAAGGCATTGCATGCGGCGGTCTGCTGGATTTGACCGGCGATAATCTCGTTATAGCGCACGATCAACGCGTGGAGGTGCTCGCTGCCCACGACGATGTTGCGAAAGCGAGAGGCGGGGATGCAGAACGCGACGCCGGATACTTGCACCAGAGCCGTGACGCTGGCGAGACGCGAGCCCAATCCCGCGTTCAAACCGATCGCGCCTTCAGATCCGACCATGCCGACTTCAACCGTCTCATCCTCCGGCATTTCGACGATGAGCGAAATCATGCCGGATTGCGGAAAGAAAACCGCATCGACGCGCTGCCCGCGCTCCTCCAGCAAAGCTCCCTGAGTGATCGGGACTTCCCGGAAATGCGCTTGCAAACGGCTGAGCTCGTTTGCCGAAAGGGAAGCGAGTAGCCTATTGCGATTTTGCTGCACGGTGTGCCAATTCCTCGGTCTTTCTATGTGGTCCCAGACAGGACCGTCGGCATGCGAGCAGGCTCTGGGGTAGAGCGACGGACGACGTGTGTCGGCGACCGGCGACGATTTAGCGCGATGGGGCCGCGGCGCGGGTTTGTGCCGAAAGGGTCAGGTGCGCCAGCGCGCCCTCGACCAATCCGTTTTTGTCGCGCTCGCCGTCCTGCGCGGCGGCGATGATATTTTTTGCCAATATCTCGCGCGTAGCGGCCGCCGCCTCGATGGCCGCCAGCGGGCTGCCGGAATCGACGACGCGCTGCCAAGCGGTGTCGAAAGCGGCGCTCAGCACGCCGGTGATTTCCGGATCGAAGGTGGAATTGGAAAAGTACGCTGTAATCGACATAATCAACCCCTCGCAAGCTCCCCTCAACAAAGCGCTAATTTGGGCTTGAAAAACGGCTCTGTCTGTCATCAAGTTGACAGATGAGGAAATTGCCGGGTTGCCGCGCTCTCGGCAGCCTGAATCAGCTCAGCCGCCGGTCGAATTCCAGCACCGCATTGAGCAGAACCTGCGCGCCGGCGGCGCATTCTTCAAAACTCGTCGATTCCGCTTCGTTGTGCGAAATGCCGCCGGCGCAAGGCACAAAAATCATCGTCGTCGGCGCAACGCGGGCGATGTAGGCAGCGTCGTGACCCGCCCCAGAGATCATGTCGCGTGACCGAAAGCCTGCTTTTGCTGCGCCGGCGCGCACACAGTCGATCAGCAGGGGGGCGAACTTCACCGCCGGCGAATTCCAGATGCGGGTTTCGCTGTAAGTGAGCCGGAGCGGGGTGAGGATATCGGCAAGGCTGGAACGGAATTTGACTTCCATGGCGTCGAGCACAGTGTCGTCCGGATGGCGGAAGTCGACGGTGAAGAACACTTCGCCGGGAATAACATTGCGGCTGTTCGGTTTGTTTTCGATCAACCCGACCGAGCCGACGGCGTCGGGTGCACGCTCGCGGGCGATGGCATCGATGCGCTCGATCATGCGCGCCGCCCCGACGAGCGCGTTTTTGCGCAAATGCATCGGCGTCGCCCCGGTATGGGCTTCCTGGCCGGTGACCGTAACCTCGTACCAGCGTATGCCCTGCACGCCCTGCACGACGCCGATCATGCGGTCTTCGCTCTCGAGGATCGGGCCTTGCTCGATGTGCAGCTCGAACATGGCGGAGAATTTGCGCGCGCCGGATTTCTCCTCGCCCATGTAGCCGATGCGCGCCAGTTCCTCGCCGAAGGTCTTGCCGTCGCGGTCGGTGCGCGCATAGGCATAATCCGCCGTGAACACGCCGGCGAACACGCCCGACGCCAGCATGGCGGGAGCGAACCGCGAGCCTTCTTCGTTGGTCCAGTTGACAATCTCGATCGGCGCGTTGGTTTCGTAGCCGGTCTCGTGCAGCGTGCGCATTGCTTCGAGCGCGCCGAGGACACCCAGCACGCCGTCGAACTTGCCGCCGGTCGGCTGGGTGTCGAGATGCGAACCCATGGCGATGGGCAGCAGGGCAGGGTCCTTGCCGGGCCGCTGCGCGAACATATTGCCGACTTGGTCGATGGCGACAGTGCAGCCGAGTGCCTCGCATTGCGCTTTGAACCAATCGCGTACCTGGCGGTCGAGATCGGTCAGCGTCAGCCGGCAGATGCCTCCCTTTGGTGTGGCGCCGATCTTCGCGGTCTCCATCAACTGGTCCCAGAGCCGCTTGGCGTCGATCTGAAGGTTCTGCACTGCGAGGGGGCTCCTTGGCGCCGGCCGAGACTGGCGATATTGGATAATCTCCGGATTTTGGGTTTGAACCAAGCGCGTTGCGGCGGCGACTTCTGAGGCAGGCCTAAACGAAGTGCCCCATGACCGTTCCAGGTCTTTCACGTCCAAGTCTTTCACGTCCAAGTCTTTCACGTCCAAGTCTTTCACGCACCATTTGCGGTTTCGCTCTTGTCACGCTCGCGGCGCCGGGGGGGGGGGGGGAAGGCGCGGCGC
>JBAQHW010000238.1:0-1701 GCA_049288525.1 Xanthobacteraceae bacterium | reverse complement strand
CCTCGACGCTATCCCCAATGCGCGTCGTGTGCTCTTGGATAACGACGGTATCGGCGCCGTCGGGCACAAAGCCGCCGGTAAAAATCCGCGCCGCTTGTCCGGCTCCGATTTTGGCGGTGAACGGCCGCCCCGCCGGGACTTCGCCGACGATGTCCAGGCGCACCGGAGCGCCCGCGATATCCGCCGCCCGCACCGCATAGCCGTCCATGGCCGAAACGTCCGCCGGCGGCTGGGTGCGGAGCGCCTTGAGATCGAACGCGAGGACGCAGCCGTCGGCCCGTTCCAACGGCACTTCATCGGGCGGCAGGGGCTTGGCATGCGCCAGTACCTGTTCGAGCGCTTCGGCGACCGAAATCACGCGACTACTCCCGTATCATTTGCGGGCGCGGTAATGGCCGGAGCGGCCGCCGCGCTTCTCGACCAGCCGGATGCCCTCGATGCGCATGCCGCGCTCGACCGCTTTCACCATGTCGTAGAGGGTGAGGCAAGCGACCGAAACTGCCGTCAGGGCTTCCATTTCAACGCCGGTCTTGCCGGCGACCTTGACCCGCGCCGTAACCACCACGCCGGGCAATTTGGCATCGGGCGCAAGATCGACCTCGACCTTTGAGATCGGCAGCGGGTGGCACAGCGGGATCAATTCGTGCGTCCGCTTCGCCGCGAGAATTCCGGCAAGCCGCGCCGTGCCGAGCACGTCACCCTTCTTGGCATCGCCGCGGCGAATGATGGCAAGTGTTGCGGGCTGCATGATCACGCGGCCCTCGGCAACGGCCTCGCGTTCGGTCACCGGCTTCGCCGACACATCAACCATGCGGGCTTCGCCGCGACGACCGAGATGACTGAGCTGTTTCACGCGCCGGGCCAAAGTCGTTACCTAATTCTGTTGGCGAAGTTAGTTACCGTACCGGCGCCGCGACGGCTTTACGGGCGAGCAAAGCGCGCGTCGCGGCTGTGACGTCGCTCTGCCGCATCAGGCTTTCGCCGACCAGAAAAGCCGCAATACCGGCTTCCGCCAAGCGGCTGACATCCGCCGGCGTGAATATCCCGCTTTCGCCGACGATGATGCGCCCCGCCGGAACCAGGCGCGCCAGCCGTTCGCAGGTCGCAAGCGCGGTGTGGAAGGTTTTGAGGTCGCGATTGTTGATGCCGAGAAGTTGAGATTTCAGGCGAAGCGCTCGTTCCAACTCCTTCTCGTCGTGGACTTCTATCAACGCGTCCATGCCAAGCCCGAGCGCCGCCTGTTCGATCTCGGCCGCCAAGCTGTCCTCGACCCCCGCCATGATGATGAGGATGCAGTCGGCGCCGGACGCGCGCGCCTCGGTCACCTGATAGGGGTCGTACATGAAATCCTTGCGCAGCACCGGGAGTGTCGTCGCCGCGCGCACGGCGCGCAAATGATCGAGGCTGCCCTGAAACGATGGCGCATCGTTCAGGACCGAGAGGCAAGTGGCGCCGCCCGCTTCGTAAGCCCGCGCCAGCGCGGGTGGATCGAAATCGTCGCGGATCAGCCCGCGCGACGGACTTGCCTTCTTGATCTCGGCAATCAGCGCGTAATCGCCCGCAGCCAGCCGGCTTGCAATCGAGCGCGCAAAGCCGCGCGGCGCATCCGCGGCCTTGGCATCGGCTTGCAGTGCCGCGTGGGGACGGCGCGCCTTGGCGGCGGCGATCTCCGCGCGCTTATAGGCTGCTATCTTTTCCAAT
>JBAQHW010000237.1:0-3695 GCA_049288525.1 Xanthobacteraceae bacterium | reverse complement strand
GCCGAGGCAAACGACGTCGCCGTCAGCCGACACCGCGTCGTAGCCGGTGGCTACGGCGGCAAGGAATTCCTGCTCGGTGAGCGCCGGCCGTTGCGTGAAATCCGCGGTCGGCGTTTCGAGCTCAAGCGGAATGACGCGAAGCTTCGCACCGGCATTTTTCGCCAGTTGATTGATGGCGGCGCCGCCGGCGGCGAAATTCGCCACCATCTGCGCGGTGACTTCGGCGGGATAGGCCGACACGCCGCGCGCTGTGACACCGTGGTTCCCGGCAAAGACCAGGATTTCGATGTGCTCCAATCGCGGCGGCGCATGACCCTGCCAGTGCGCCAGCCAAGCGACGAGGTCTTCGAGGCGGCCGAGACTCTTGGGCGGCTTGGTCAGCGTGGCCTCGCGCTGCGCGACCGCGGCGCTTGCCGCCGGATGGCCGCCGGGCAGGTCGAGACAGGCCGCGCGCAGCTCTGAAAACGAGGTAAAGTGCGTCATAGGAATTGCCTTCTCACCGGCAGGGGCCGCCCTGAAGGTTTTACCAACTTCACGCGGCCGGGGCCATTGCCGAGCATCGACCCGAGTACGCCACCATGACGTCCACCTCCTGGCTCGAAGACCGCATCGAGGAACTCAAGGCAGCGCTTGTTTTCTGCACGCGCCTGCCGCTTCTGCATGCACCGTCGGCCGCCGGCGAAACTATCGGCAAGGCCGCCTGGGGCTTCCCGCTGGCGGGGCTTGTGGTCGGCCTGATCGGCGCCGCGATCTATGGACTGGCACATCGCTTCGGCTTGCCGCCCTGGCCGGCCGCGGCGCTTGCAGTCGCTGCGACGCTGTTGGCGACCGGCGCCCTGCATGAGGACGGTCTCGCCGACACCGCGGACGGTTTCGGCGGCGGCAAGAGCCGCGAACAGAAACTCGCCATCATGCGCGACAGCCGCATCGGCACGTATGGCGTTTGCGCCTTGGCGGTCTCGCTTCTGCTGCGCGTCAGCGCACTGGCGAGCCTGCCGAGCGCGCATGCCGTCGTCTGGGCGCTGTTTGCCGCGCATGCCGGGGCGCGCGCCGCGATGCCGGCACTCATGCTGATGCTGCCGCCGGCGCGCAGCGATGGACTGTCGTTCGCGGCCGGCCGGCCGCCGGTCGAAAGCGTGGCCGCGGCCGTGATTATTGGCTTTGTGGTGGTCGCGTTCTGCCTGCATCTGGGCCACGCCATCGCGGCGCTGATCCTGCTCGCGGTGATCGCCGCGCTCATGGCGTGGCTCGCGACGCGCCAGATCGGCGGTCAGACCGGCGACGTTCTTGGCGCGCTCGAGCAGTTGAGCGAAATCGCCGTTCTGTTGGCAGCGCTCGCATAGCCGAGCACCGCTCCATATAACAAAGAGCGACGTGCCGCGACGCGCGGCCGCGATCATTGCGGCTGCAGGCCCGCGACCTTGGCCGCGGCTTGCATCGCGGCGTAGTCGGCGCGGATGAACGCGGCGAAACCTTGCGACGTCATCTGCTCAGGGGTGGCGACCTCCGAGCCGAGCGATTTGAGACGATCGGCCGCGGGCGAGCCCGGCTTGAGGCCCTCGGCGATCACCTTTTGCAGCGCCGCGACGATCTCTGGCGGCGTCTTCTCCGGTGCGACGATGCCGATATAGCTTTGCGCGGTGAAATCCTTCACGCCGCTTTCCTCGAAAGTGGGAATGTCGGGCGCGAGCGCGGAACGATGCGCCGAGGCGATGGCGACAATGTGCGCCTTGCCGGATTGGTGCAGCGGCAGGGCGGTGGAGAACTCGGTCATCGCGCCGTCGACGCTGCCGCCGATCAGGTCCGATATCAATGCGCCGCCGCCGCGATAGGGGACGTGGGTGAAGTCCGCGCCGGTCGCCGCCTTGAGCCGCTCAAGCGTCATGTGAGTGGCGCTGCCGACGCCGCTGGTCGCCACCGTGACCGGCGCTTTCTTGCTCATGGCGATCACGTCGCTCAGAGTTTTGGCGCCGCTCTTGGTGCTCATGATCAGCGCATGCGGCACGTAACTGGTCAGCGCGACCGCCGCGAAATCCTTCAGCGGATCGTAGCTGAGGTCTTTGTGCAGGATCGGATTGATGGTGAGCGGGCCGTTCGAGCCGACCAGCAAAGTGTAGCCGTCGGGCGTGGCATGGGCGACATAAGCGGCGCCGACACTGCCGCCGGCGCCGTCGTGGTTCTCGACCACGACCGTGCCCTTCAGTCCGTTACCCATAAGTTGGCCGGCGATCCGGCCGACGATGTCGGCATTGCCGCCGGGAGCGAACGGCACGATCAAATGGATCGGACGCGTCGGATAGTCCGCGGCGAAAACGGTTTTGGACGACAGCGCGGCCGCGGGAGCTGCGGCAAGGCTTGCGATCAGAGTGCGACGTGAAACCCGCATGTGTGACCTCCGTGGATTGCTTTTGCAGGTGGGTTGGGGCGGCGCTGTCACGCCGCGCGGCTTAGTTCGTCCGGGTCGAGCGGCAGCTTCACCGGTTGCTTGGTTTTCGCCGAAAGGTCCAGCGCCTTGGTCAGCATCAGCCGGTTATGCGCCTCGGCCGCGGTCGCGGCTTGCGTCGGCAGGCCGAGCGAGACGCGGTTGAGGAACGATACGGTTTCCTCCGCCATCGGCCCGCGCAACTCGCCGAGCACCATGTCGCCCGGCGGATAGGAGCCCATGAAGTCGACCAGGCGGCTGGTGTCCGGCGCATAGCCTTCGCTCTGCGGCGCCGACACCGCCAGCACCATGTCGCGATGGGTGTCGTCGATGGTGAGCACGCCGTGGGTGCCGTTGATGGCGACTTCGAGGCTGTAGACCGCGCCCGGCCAAGTCACCGGCAGCGCCCATGAGATGCTCAGCGTATGCACGGTGCCGTCGGAGAACATGATCATGCCGGCGGTGGCGTCGATGCCGTGGTAGAGCGGGCCCAGCACCTTGTCGATCGAGCGGGCATAGCATTCGACCGGCGTCTTCTTCTCCAGGTACCACATGACGATGTCGAGCGCGTGCGTGCCGGAGATCACCATCGGCGAGATGGAAGCGGGATCGTCGGTGCGCTTGTAATTGTCGATGGCGACCAGGCGATTCATGAAGGCGCGCGACGTTACCATGGTGACATCGCCGAGCGCACCGTTGCGTACCTTCTCCTTGGCGCCGAGCCATTTGCGGCGGAACCGCTGGGTATAGCCGACCACCGCGTCGAGCTTGGCATCGGTGATAGCTTTGAGCACGCGCGCCGACTGGGCAAGGTCGGTGGCGAGCGGCTTCTCGATCAGCATCGGCACGCCGCGCTCGACCGTGGCCAGCACCGGCTCGACATGCAGATGCTCATCGGTGGCGATGATGGCGCAGGTCACTTCCGGCCGCGCCAACAGTTCGCGGTGGCTGGTGGTGATGAAATCGGCGCCGATGCGGGCGCCGACGTCGCCGCCGCGGTTATGATTGAGCTCGGCGATGCCGATCCATTCCACCGCCGGATGGCGCGTCGCGACTTCGCCGCGGAACAGGCCGACGCGCCCGGCGCCGATGATGGCGAGGCCAACGCCCTTGGCGGATTGTTTCATGGAACGCCTCGCTTGCCGATCTTGTCATCGTCCGCGCAGGCGGACGATCCAGTAATCACCGGATTGGCCGTTAACCCGCGGCCAAGATCGAGCCCGGTGAGATTACTGGATGCTCCGCCTTCGCGGAGCATGACAAGCAAAGGACG
>JBAQHW010000236.1:0-3069 GCA_049288525.1 Xanthobacteraceae bacterium | reverse complement strand
AAATGAAGGAAGCGGAGCGCCGGCAGACGCGGTGTTTCGTAACCTGTACGCAAGCGGCGCACAGGGCGCGCCGCGGATATGGCGGCTTGCGCCGCCCTTTCCGCTATCGGGCGCGCTCGCCTGCCGGCGTTCCACCACGGCACTTGCGGCAGCGACCGAACGCCACCGCTCAGCTCCAGTTCACGCGCTTCCTGGAGCGGGACCACTGAGGGACGGGTGTTATCCGTCCCCTGCCGCTCCAGTGCAGCGGGTTTTAACCCGCAGACCGGTCGTAGTGCCGGCCGGGCGTTTTGGCCCAGAGCCGCCCGAGAACCAAGGCTGACGAGGCCTTTAGCCCGCGGGAACCGTACTCGCCCCCTTACCGCCGGCGTCACCGGCGGTGTCCTTCCTGGGACGAGATTTGATTCTTCAGAATGTATCTATATCGGGGACTAATGTCAATGGTGCGGGGACGTGCTGTTGCCTTCGTCATGCCCGCACTTGTTGCGGGCATCCACGTCTTATTTCGGACAGCCCAAAGACGTGGATGGCCGGGATAAGTCCGGCCATGACGGCCGTCGTAGGTCGCGGCTATAATGAAATGCCGCCGCCTGGGGACGTTCGTCGCTCGGGCCGGCAGGGCGAGGGGATCGCAGCATGGATGTGCTGACTGCAACCGGCATTGTCGTTTTCGTTGCCGTGATCGCTTTGGCCGCGGCGGCATTTTTGACGGCACGCTCGCGTATCGGCGTATTGCCGGTGCCGCCGGATATGGCGGCCGCTTCTGGCGCCGGCGCGTCCACCGCTGCCACTGCGTCCACCGCTTCCTCCGCTTCGTCCCCTTGGGCCGGTCTTGCCGAGCAAGCCAGGCAATACCGCGTGTTCGGCTGGATTCTTGTGCTGCTGCTTTATCTCTTTGCCGTGTTCTGCCTGCTGCAGGGCTTGAATGCTCTGATCGTCGTCCATCATTGGGCGAAATGGGAGGCCGCTTTCGGCAGCGCGTTGTCGGCGCCCGGTGAAATGACGCTTTATTCCCGCTTCTGGCTGGCAACGGCCGGTGCGCTTGTCGTCATCGGCTATTGGGCGCAGCGGCGGCTCCGCCGCCGCGTGGGGTGACGCCGCGTTTTCCGTGTCGGCTCAGCGCCGCGGCGGGCCGCCGGTCAGCAGCGTCGCCTTGCGCTCCTCGTATTCCTCCTTCTGGATTTCGCCCTTGGCGTAACGCTCGTTGAGGATTTGCAGCGCCGAGCGGCTGGTGTCGCTCCACGGCGCTGCCCAGGGGTCCTGGCCGCTCGAGGTGCGGGCGAAATAGTAGATGAGGACGCAGACCAGGATCACAACTACGATAAACATCGGCATGCTCTCCGTGACGAAGGCGCAATAGCTCTGCGAGTTATTTAGGGATTGCGTTGCGCCAGCACCATATAGTGCTCGGGGTTTTGCCGGCGCTCCGTGCGCGGCGACCAGCCGGCGGCCTCGCACCATTCCTGCACCTGCCGGAGCGCCAGGCGATGCTGGCGCGGCGGGCCGTGCTCGCACGGACCGTCGGGATCGAATTCGGCGATCACCGTCAACCCCTCCGGCTTGGTCAGGCGCGCGACATTGCGCAGGATGCCGGCCGGGTCGTCGGCGTGGTGCAGCACCATCGCGATCAGCGCGGCGTCGACCGTGACGCCGGGCAGTTCGACGGTCGCGGCGTCGGCGGCGAAAGTCTGGATATTGCGGATGCCGCGCTGGTCTTGCAGCCGCGCCAGGTAGGCCAGCGCCTCGGCGGCAGGATCGACGGCATAGACGAGGCCTTCGGCACCGACCCGGTCGGCCATCAGCAGGCTGATGAAACCCGGCCCCGGACCGACGTCCAAGACCCGGTCGCCAGCTTTGAGCGTCAGCGCGTCCACCCAATCGGCGGCGAGAACGCTGCGCTGCACTTGGCGGGCATAAACCTGAGCCCAGCTGACGTGACTTAAATCCCGGCGGTAAGGCTCTTGCATTCCACTCCCCCTGTTGCGCCCCCTGTTGCGCCAAAGCGCAACCACTGCGTCGCCGCAGGAGGCTAGAACCCCGGGGCGGCGCAACTATTCCGTGCGCATGCCTGTGCCGCGACGGATGGCGGAGTCTTAGTGCGAGGGGATGTTGCGGCTTTGATTCACGTCAATGACGGAAGCACGACGGGGACGCAGTCGCCCATGGGGCCGGTATGGGGCAGGTATGGGGCAGAGCGCGACGAGTCGTCAGCTGCCGTAGCTTTTGATCAGCGAGCCGGCGACCAAGGTCCAGCCGTCGACCAGGACGAAAAAGATCAGCTTGAACGGCAGCGATACCACCACCGGCGGCAGCATCATCATGCCCATGGACATCAGCACCGAGGCGACGACGAGATCGATGATCAGGAACGGCAGGAACAGGAGAAAGCCGATCTCGAACGCGCGCTTAAGCTCGGAGATCATGAAAGCGGGAACCAGAATGCGCATCGACAGGTCTTGCGGCGTGACCGGCGGCTTGTCGCCCGACAGACTCTGGAACAGCTGCAGATCCTTTTCGCGGACGTTCTTCTCCATGAACGCGCGCAGCGGCACCGAGCCGCGCTCGAATGCCTGATCGACGGTGATCTGATTGTCGACCAAGGGTTTTACGCCGGTATTGTAGACATTGGTGAACACCGGCCCCATCACGAAGGCGGTGAGGAACAAGGCGAGCGAGATGACCACCGAATTCGGCGGCGCCGTCGCGGTGCCGAGCGCGGTGCGCAACAGCGACAGCACCACGACGATGCGGGTGAACGAGGTCATCATCACCAGGATCGACGGAGCGAGCGACAGCACCGTCATCAGCGCGATCAACTGGATGATGCGCTCGTTCAGTCCGCCGCCGCCGGCGGCGGCGTTCTGGCCGAAGTTAATGCTGATGTCCTGCGCGGCGAGCGGCGTCGCCGAGAACAAAAGTACCGCTACAGAGGCCGCTACCGTTGTGAACCGGACGCGGCGGCCTCTTGGTGCGAGCATCAGGTCTTGGGCGGACGGCCGAGCAAACTCGCCATCTCCTGTTCGAGACTGTCATAAACGGTGGCCTTGCCGGAAGCCGGCTGGGCCGGCT
>JBAQHW010000235.1:0-3433 GCA_049288525.1 Xanthobacteraceae bacterium | reverse complement strand
GATCTGGTGCTGATCGATGCGCCTTGCACCGGCATCGGCACCTGGCGGCGCAATCCGGATGCCAAATGGCGCATTCGCCCCGGCGCGCTCGAGGTGCGGTTGCGCGAACAGGAGGCCGTGCTCGACCGCGCCGCCGCCCTGGTCAAGCCGGGCGGCCGCATCGCCTACATCACCTGTTCGGTGCTGGCGGAGGAGAACGGCGACCAGGTCCGTGGCTTTGTCGGCCGGCACGGCGATTTTTCCGTGGAAAAGCCCGCCGAGGTCATCACCGGGCTGGGAGAGCGCGCCTATCTTTTCGGCCGCGCGGCGCTTATCTCCGACGAAGGCTTGCTGATGACGCCGCGCCGGACCGACACCGACGGCTTTTTCGTCAGTAGATTGAGACGCGCCCCATCATGATTTGTTTCCTCAGGCACTCTCCATGACTCCGGTCGCTCGACAGGGTGCGGCGGCCGCCGCAGAATCCGCAATGGCACAGCAAGAGTCGCTATCCCAAGACTCCCGAACCCACGACAAGATTCTCATCGTCGATTTCGGCTCGCAGGTGACGCAGCTCATCGCCCGGCGCGTGCGCGAAGAGAAAGTCTATTGCGAAATCGTGCCATTCCAGAAAGCCGAAGCCGCGTTCCGCGAGATGAAGCCGAAAGGCGTTATCCTGTCCGGGGGGCCGGCCTCGGTGCTCGATAAGGACGCGCCGCTGGCTCCGGCGGCAATCTTCGACGCAGGTGTGCCGGTACTCGGCATCTGCTACGGCGAGCAGGCGATGGCGGCCCAACTCGGCGGCAGGGTCGAGGCCGGCCATCATCGCGAGTTCGGCCGTGCCGAAGTGCAGATCGCGAGCCAGAGCGCGCTTACCGAGGGTGTCTGGGAGGTCGGCCAGAAATATCCGGTGTGGATGAGCCACGGCGACCGCGTCACCACCCTGCCGGCGGGCTTCAAAATCGTCGGCACTTCGGCGAACGCGCCGATTGCCATGATCGCCGACGACGCGCGCAAATTCTACGCCACCCAATTCCATCTCGAGGTGGTGCACACGCCGCACGGCGCCGCGCTCTTACGCAATTTCGTGCGCAAGGTCGCCGGCTGCACCGGCGACTGGACCATGCGCGCGTTCAAGCTGGAAGCGATGGAGAAAATCCGCCGTCAGGTCGGCAACGGCAAGGTGATCTGCGGCCTGTCCGGCGGTGTCGATTCCGCCGTCGCCGCCGTGCTGATCCACGAAGCGATCGGCGATCAGCTCACTTGCGTGTTCGTCGATCACGGGCTGCTTCGCCTCGGCGAAGCGGAAAAGGTGATGACGCTGTTCCGCGGCCATTACAACATTCCCCTGGTTCACGTCGAAGCGGCCGATACGTTCATCAACGGGCTCGACGGCGTCGGCGATCCAGAGCAAAAGCGCAAGATCATCGGTAAATTGTTCATCGACGTGTTCGAGGCGGAAGCGAAGAAAATCGGCGGCGCGGAATTTCTTGCGCAAGGTACGCTCTATCCCGATGTGATCGAAAGCGTGTCGTTCACCGGCGGTCCCTCGGTGACGATCAAGTCGCACCACAATGTCGGCGGTCTGCCCGAGCGCATGCATATGAAGCTCGTCGAGCCGCTGCGCGAATTGTTCAAGGACGAGGTGCGCGCGCTCGGCCGCGAACTCGGCCTGCCCGATGCCTTCGTCGGCCGCCATCCGTTTCCCGGTCCCGGCCTCGCTATCCGCTGCCCCGGTCCGGTCACCCGCGAGAAGCTCGACATTCTGCGGCTCGCCGACGACGTGTTCATCGAGGAAATCCGCCGCGCCGGGCTCTACGACGATATCTGGCAGGCCTTTGCCGTATTGCTGCCGGTGCGCACCGTCGGTGTCATGGGCGATCACCGCACCTACGACTATGTCGTCGGCCTGCGCGCGGTCACCTCGACCGACGGCATGACCGCGGACTTCTACCCGTTCGAAATGGCGTTTATCGGCGCCGTCGCCACCCGCATCATCAACGAGGTCAAAGGCGTCAATCGGGTGGTTTACGACGTGACCAGTAAGCCGCCGGGGACGATCGAGTGGGAGTGAATGCCGGCGCAGACAAGTAAATCGGCCCGCATAAACTGGATCACAACTGCCCTTCTGGAGAATGTTCATGCCGTGCGCAATTTGGGGGACTCCGGCGCAAACCGTAGAAAAGGCTGGCGACTTCGAGGTGCTTGATTCGCCGAGAGCGGGCGGAAAGTATTGGGTATCCGGGTTAGCTTCTGGACAGCTAATTTCGTTTACTGACAATGCAAAATTACTGCTGACGACTTGGCTGTGCGAGCAGCGGCATTCAGGTGTCGAGGTTCCAAAAATAGAATCGAATGTATTTGGCCTAATCAGGTCGCGTCGCAGATTATCTGTTCCAAAAAAAGTAACTGCTGGGCTGATGTTTCTTGGCCGAAATATTCCGCAGTTGGGCACTTCAATTTCGATCGGCGGAGATAACAACGATACTCAGCGGTTTTTTGCAGAAACGGAATCGCGTACGCTTCAAGAAACATCCACGCTTCTGATAATGCTTCGCGATATGGGCCTTGTTCAAGGAGTTTTCTCAGTGTCCGGGTTTGCAAACATACAGCCCTCAGTTAAGGGGTGGCTCGAATTGGAGAAGCTCGAAAGTCCTCACACTGATTCCTCTCAAGCTTTTGTTGCTATGTGGTTCGACCTGTCGACAAATGAGGCATTCGCCAAGGGGATTGCACCGGCGCTGAGCGATGTAGGCTATAAGTCAGTGAGGATCGACAAAAAGGAGCATAATAATAAAATTGATGATGAAATCATCGCTGAAATTCGGCGATCTCGTTTTGTGATTGCAGATTTTACTTGCGCACCAGGAAAGGCCCGTGGCGGAGTGTATTACGAAGCGGGGTTTGCTCAAGGACTGGGCATCCCGGTTATCTGGACATGCAAGGACTCCTCAATTAACGATCTTCATTTTGATACTCGCCAGTATGCACACATAGTATGGAAGGAATCGTTTGATCTTTATGTGCAATTGAAAAATCGCATCGGGGCCACTGTTGGCGATGGACCGTTACCAAAATCTGGATGATCAGGTCTGAATCTGGAAATCAAGAGCGCGACGCCAGGAAGCGCGTGCACAAGCACGAAGCCGATTATGCGTCCCGGACGATTGAGTGGTGGCGATCTGAACAACGAAGGATAGGCAACGCCGCGCTACCACCATTGTCGCGCCGCCGCGCGCTCTACGGCTTCGATTTCCGCCAGCTAATGCTTGCCCGGAAA
Source organism: Xanthobacteraceae bacterium (assembly GCA_049288525.1). Taxonomy (GTDB): domain Bacteria; phylum Pseudomonadota; class Alphaproteobacteria; order Rhizobiales; family Xanthobacteraceae; genus BOG-931. Next base: position 174 of record JBAQHW010000235.1, on the reverse strand, counting down.
GCCGCCGAGACCGTTGAAGGTCATATACAGCGAATAGGCGCTCACCGTGATCGCGATGGCCATTTCAAGCACCAGGATGGCAACGCCGTATTTGTACCACGGCTCTTGGGGCGCGGGCAGGCTGACCGGATTCATATCGATCTCCTTGCTTTGGATAGCCGACGGCGGCTTGGC
>JBAQHW010000234.1:0-2301 GCA_049288525.1 Xanthobacteraceae bacterium | reverse complement strand
AAGATTGTGGACTCGCGACAAGCGACTGCACGACGCGGCTGATAAGCTGGCTTTAGCCGTCAAGATATAATCGGAGCCTATCTCACGTCCCCACCAGCCGCGGGTTCCGCGGCTCGGCGGCGTGCGTTTGGTGATGCGGCAGACCCCGAGGTGACGACCTAACGCGGAGTTACGCCGTCCATCGCCACTAAATACTTTCGAGCCGGCACAGCCAAATATTCGCGAACCGCCGGACTGGCGGGCAAGACCATGTATCCCGTAGTCAGATCGCCAAGAAGTAAGGACTCGCTACGAGGGCGTAGTCGCCAACGAAGTGCAACCAAAACACACAATGCTGAGTCCAACATATCTTGATGTGCTTTCAGAGGGCTGGTAATTCTCCCGGCATCTCCACACCATCTCGCCAACTCCTCGCAACCCAGCTTGTCGGCTTCGTGGGCAGCGGCTTTAGCTACGCGAACCCAATCGACCGCACAGAATGTTTTTCTGCGATCAGGATTATACCGCGGCCCACCGAGCCGCCGGAAAAAGCCAGTGCCCAGCGACGCGAGAGCGAGAGCAGGAAACACCTCCATCAAATAGAGGCCTTCATTCGCTACCCGAGCCAGTTCCGGGTTCTGAATGGCTTCCAATGCGGCGAGGAAACGCCAGATTGGCGAGGCGTCACAAAACATGCCCCGCCTTGCGCGATTGGAGGGCTGTACACCGCCCCCGACCCAACTAATGAGTGATGCCGCGGCGCGCTCTACAGGACGCATACCGGTCAAGTTCGGAACCACGGTCGGCTGATCTAGAGCGACAAGCGTGTTGCCATTATCGGAGCGAACGTTCCGGATAAATGCGTGCGCTTTTTCAAAAGTCACTAACTGCGGCGCGTAGAATCGTGTTGGGCGACCATCATTTATACCTACCGCGCAAATAGCTCCCGGGGTTTTCGGGTTATCTGTCCACGCTGAATCGAAGCCGACGTAAATATCCATGCGTCATCACTTCGGGCCACGGGGCGGGTACGACAGCTAAGTCCCCACCAGTCCGAATTGCGGGCTGGACGGCTCGGCGTGTGTCTTCTTGGCGATGCGGCCGGCGAGACGCGACAGCCGCCCGGCTTCGACCGCGGCGCGCAAGCTTTTCGCCATCAGCAGCGGATTTTGCGCTTTCGATACCGCGGTGTTGACCAGCACCGCGGCGCAGCCGAGCTCCATCGCCAGCGTCGCGTCCGACGCCGTGCCGATTCCGGCATCGAGCACCACCGGCACCGCCGAGCGCGCGCAGATGAGCTCGATCAAGTGCGGATTGCAAATACCCAGACCCGAACCGATCGGCGAGCCGAGCGGCATCACCGCGGCGGCGCCGGCATCGGCGAGCTTGCGGCAGGTCACCGGGTCCTCGGTGCAATAGGGCAGTACGATAAAACCCTTACCGACAAGCTCGGCGGTTGCGCGAATAAGCTCCTCGACATCCGGATAGAGCAACTCGCGGTCGCCGATCACTTCGAGCTTGATCCAGTTGGTGTCGAGCGCCTCGCGCGCCAATTCCGCGGTCAGCACCGCGTCCTTGGCGGTTTGGCAGCCCGCGGTGTTGGGCAAGAATTTCACGCGGCCGGCCAGCAGGTCGACCATGCTCTCGTCCTCGCCGGCAAGGCTGATGCGGCGGATCGAGGCGGTGACCATTTCCGTGCCGCTTGCCGCAACGGAATCGAGCATGAGCTTGCGGTTGGGGTAACCGGCGCTGCCGAGAAACAGCCGTGAGCCGAACTGATGGCCGGCAATGATCAGCGGATCGGACATCTTTGACTCCTTCAACCCCCCTGCCTTGCGCGAACGATTTCGACGCTGTCGCCGGCCTTGAGCGCCGTCGTGTGCCACGCCGCGCGCGGTACCACGGCGCCGTTGAGCGCGACTGCGATACCGCGTTGCTGGGTATCGACCGCCTTGTCAGCGAGCAACGCATCGAGCGTGGCCGCTTGCAGCAGCGCGGTCTCGCCATTGACGCGGATTGTTGCTTCCAGACTCTGCTGCTGCGTCATGGTTCCTACTCCGCCGCCCGCGCCGGCAGAAACCGCTCCAGGCCGAACGGCTTGATGGCCGGCTCGACCACGTCGTCGAGGATGAGTCTTGCCATAGCGTCCGCGGTCACCGGCGCCAGCAATATGCCGTTGCGATGGTGGCCGGTCGCATAAAATAAGTTCTCCAGCGGCGCGCGGCCGAGCACCGGCGCGTCGTCGCGGCTGCCCGGCCGGTGGCCGACCCAGATCTCGTCGATCGGCAATTCCTCGATCGCCGGAATGGCGCGCCAGGCGGC
>JBAQHW010000233.1:0-5520 GCA_049288525.1 Xanthobacteraceae bacterium | reverse complement strand
AATGTCGAGCCCTATAACGTCATCGCGGTCGCCGACGGCATCGGCACCGATCTCGGCGATTTTTCGGCGTTCGATCCGATGCCGGTGTTCATGGCGGCGACACCGGACTTCATCGAAAAGAATCCCGACGCGGTGGTCGCCTATCTCAAGGCTTGGCTCGACGCCGCGAAAGACTTCAAGACCAGCCCGCAGAAGGTCAACGACGTGATTTATAAATTCTACGCCGACAAGGGCTATAAAATGTCGCACGACACCTTCGCCACGGCGCTGTCGCGGGTCGAGGTCAATCCGAGCTTCCCGGACCTCAAGTCCTATATGCAGCAGCAGGCGGAAATCCTGATCAAAAGCAAGATCATCAATACCGTCCCGGATTGGAGCAAGGCGCTGCGGCCGGATTTTATGGAAAAGGCAAAAGCGGGCGCTTAATATAGGGGCATGAAACGCGACGAAATCATCTCAAGATTGCGCGCCCATGAACAAGAGCTACGCGCCGCCGGCGTGACCGGTCTGGCGCTGTTCGGCTCGGCTGCGCGGAGCGAGCAAGGCGGCGACTCTGACGTCGACGTCGTTGTGAAGCTAAGCGAGGAAGCCCGTCGCGGCGGCTTTGCCTATTTCGGGCGCATCGACACGCTGAGCCGAAGATTGGCGGAAATTCTACAACGCCCGGTCGATATCGTTGCCGAGCCGATCATGAAGGACCGGCTGCGTCGCGCCGTCGAGAAGGATCGCATCGTTGCCTTCTAGGAATTTGATTCCACGTCTGGAGGACATTCTGGCGAACGTCGAATTGAGCGAGGAATACACGCGTGAGTATTCGTATGATGCTTTCTCCAACGATCGCAAATGTCAGGATGCGGTAGAACGGTGTGTGACGCGCATTTCGGAAGCCGCCAGTAAGCTGGCAGGATCTATCGAGAGCATTATTCCCGACCAGCCCTGGTCGGAAATCCGCGCCGTGGGCAGCGTGTTGCGGCATGAGTATGATCGCGTCAATCCCATCCTCATCTGGAGGATAATCAGCGAGGATTTGGCGCCGTTGAAAGCGACGATCCAATCGGCGCTGGACCGGCTTCGGCGCGAATTTCCCGACGACCTATGAAATCAGAAATCGATTACCAAAAGGAGACTTGAATGGCCGCCACGGAAACAAGCCCGCTGACCTCGACCTACCAACCCGTCACCTGGAATTTCAAGCTTCTGGCCCACGATATGCTGGGCGGCTTCGGCGGCATGGGCGAGGGCATGTCGGTGCAGATCGCGCCCGACGGACGGCGCATCATCTGGCTGGCGCATGAAAGCGCGCCGAAGAATTTCACCGGCGTCGACGTCTCCGACCCGCGCAAGCCCAAAGTGGTGTGCCAGACCGACCTGCCGCACGCCAATATGCGCTCGAACTCGCTCGAAACCTGCGGCAACATGATGGCGGTCGCCTATCAGACCTCGAAGAAGGATCTGCAGCCGGCGGGATTCGAATTATTCGATATTTCCAAGCCGGAAAATCCGAAATCGATCGCGCTGTTCGACTGCTCCGGCCCGCATTCGCGCGGCGTGCATCAATTGTGGTTCTGCGACGGCGAATACGTGCATTGCGCGTCGGGCTCGCGCGATTTCACGCCGACGCATCCGCAGGACGACCAGTTCTACCGCTGCATCGACGTGCGCAATCCGTCGAAGCCGGTCGAGGTCGGCCGCTGGTGGATGCCCGGCACGCGGCAAGGCGACAACGTCATGCCGCCGACCCGCCACAAGCTCGACAAGGGCTACCGCGCTCACAACACCAACGTCTATCCGCAGCGGCCGGACCGCTGCTACCTCGCCTATATCGACGGCGGCATGTTCGTGCTCGACATTTCCGACAAGGCCAACCCGAAGAAGGTGTCGGAATGGACCAACTCGCCGCCCTATACCGGCTTCATGCACACCATCGTGCCGCTGTTCGATCGCGGGCTGATGCTGGTGACCGATGAGGCGACCGAGAACAACGCCAAGGATTGGCCGAAGCTGGTCTGGGTGCTCGACGCGCGCGAAGAAACCAACCTGGTGCCAATCTCGACCTGCCCGCTCCCCGACCATACCGTCTATGCCCAGGCCGGCCGGTTCGGCGCGCATAATATTCATGAGAACGTGCCGCTGCCGACCGCGTGGCAGTCGGACCAGATCGTGCTCGGCACGTTCTTCAACGGCGGGCTTCGCGCCTTCGATATTTCCAATGCCTATCAGCCCAAGGAAGTCGGCGTCTTCATGCCGCCGGCCCCTCCCGGCGCGCCGACCGGCACCATCCAGATGAACGACGTGTTCGTCGACGAGCGGCAGATCGTCTACACGGTCGATCGCCATGTCGGCGGGCTGTACATTTTGGAGATGGATTTTTAGCTCATTATGAAGCGTCGCCACCTTCACCGCTCGTCCCCGCGAAGGCGGGGACCCAGTCTAGATTCCCGCTTACGCGGGAATGAGCGGATTGAGAATTCGGCCGATTAGGCAATGCTCGACCTCTTCCCCTCGCGCGAAGCAAGCCCGTTCGGGCGAAGGCAAAAGCGCGAGCGCGGCGCCAGGATTCCGGTGACCGTGGTCACCGGCTTTCTCGGCGCCGGCAAGACGACGCTGATCCGCCGGTTCCTGCAATCGGACGAAGGCCGCGGCACCGCGGTGATCGTCAACGAATTCGGCGCGGTCGGCATCGACGACGTGCTGGTGCGCGACGCCGCCGAACAGACGGTGCTGCTCGGCAATGGCTGCCTGTGCTGCATCACCCGCAGCGATTTGCAGGTGGCGCTGCGCCAGCTTGTGTTCGACCGTGAACGCGGCAGCCTGCCGCCGTTCGCCCGCGTCTTGATCGAAACCTCGGGGCTGGCCGATCCGGCGCCGATCCTGCAGACCTTTTCGACCGATCGCGCGCTTGGCGGCGAGTTTCACATCGACGTGGTGCTGGCGGTAGTCGATGCGGTCAACGGCGAGGCAACGCTTGATGGCGCGTCCGAGGCGCGCAAGCAGATCATTCTCGCCGACCGCCTGATCGTCTCGAAGACCGATCTCGCCGACGCGACCGCCGTCGAGGGTCTGACGCGCCGGCTGCAAGCACTCAATCCGCGCGCCGCGATCGACATCGCGGTGTCGGGCGCACTCGATCCGAGCCGCCTGATCGAGCCGGCCGCCGGCGAGCGTTCAGGTTTTGTCGCCGAAGCCGAGCATGGCGACGGCGTGACCAGTTTCGTGCTCGAATGGAACGGGCCGAGCGAATGGCCTTCGTTTTCGCGCGCCATGGAGACGCTGATCGCGCTGCGCGGCCCCGATCTGTTGCGCGTGAAAGGCTTCCTCAACGTCGCCGGCTGCCGCGGTCCGGTCGTGGTGCAATATGTCCAGCACCTCGCCCATCCGCCGGTCGAGCTGCAGGTCTGGCCGGACGACAGCCGCGTCAGCCGCGTCGTCTTCATCACCCGCAATATCCACGAGCGCGCGGTGCGCGACCTGTTCGCCGCGGTGCAGGCGCTGGCCGACAGCTAATACACGATGATTTTTAGTTGAAACCCCGAGTTCGTCATTGCGAGCGAAGCGAAGCACTCCAGGGCCGCCTGCAAGCCGCTCCTGGATTGCTTCGTCGCTTTGCTCCTCGCAATGACGCCGCCTCAGCCGAACGTAAACGCGTCGTGGTAGGCGCCCTGCACCTGGCCGCCCGGCACCGGGCCGCCGCCCGGCACATGCACCATGTTGCCGATCACCGCGCAGGTCGCACCGTGCAGGCCGTGGCGCGGGATCGCCATCGGCGTGCACGCTTCCCAGCTATCGGTCTTGGGATCGTAGGCTTCGTTGGTGCCGAACACCCGCCCGGTCGCCTCGCCGCCGAATACCACGATCTTGCCGTTGATGTAGACGCAGGACGGGCCCGAGCGCGCGGTCGGCAGCGGCGCGCGAAAGCTCCAGCCATCCGTCTTCGGGTCATAGACCGCGTTGAGCGAGGTGTTGAAGTCGTACGAATCCATTCGCCCGGCGATGGCGTGGATTTTGCCGTCCACCACGGCGACGCCCATATGGTCGCGCTGGCCGACGAACGGCTGCGTGCCGGTCGAGCCGCGCATCGATGCACGATCCGAATATTTGTCGGTCGCCGGATCGTAGACCTCGTGCCACTCCACCGAGCGCACGTCGCGGCCGCCGAGCAGATGAATCTTGCCGTCGAGCACGATCGCCGAGATGGCGCCGCGCGGCCGCGACAAAGCGGCGATCGGCGCCCATTGATCGGTCGCGGTGTCATAGACGAAGCATTTGGAATGCGGGCAGCGGTTCTGCTCGACGAAGCCGCCGAAGGTGTAGACCTTGCTGCCGATCGAAACGCCGGCGACATGGTTGCACGGATGCGGAAACACGGCCTTGAGCGACCACGACTTTGTGCCCGGATCGTAGACCTGATGGAAATTCTGATCGACGCGATGCTTGGCGTAGCCGGCGATCGAGTGAATCTTGCCGCCGCATTCGATCACCGCGTGCTCGCCGGTGGGGATCGGCATGCGCGGCTGCTCGACCCATTTGCCGGGATTGGCGGCCTTCGGCGCCACGCTCGTCATGTAGCGCTGCTTCTCCACCGTCGCCGGAATCGCGGTGATGGATTTGTCGTTCAGTCCGAGAAAAACCGGAAGCTCGTGTTCTGCCATGATGCTACTCCTTAATTCCCTTCGCGGATAATCTGGTGCGCGCCGTTATTGGCAATCATGCGCTGTAAGCCGGCACCGCCTCGCGCAGAAGCTTGCGCGTGAGCTCGACGCCCTCGCGCGCGACCTCGTAAGGCGAGCGCGCCCACAGCTCCGGATTGGGCGCTTCGTAGCTCAGATAGCCGGTATAGTTCTTCTCCGCCAGCAGCCCGAGCATCTCGCGCCATTTGACCACGCCCTTGCCGGGCGGCAGGCGGTCGGTCGGCCGCGCCACGCCGGTGACCGGATTGGCGGAGAGATCGCTGTACTGGAAGCAGAAGATTTTCTCCGCCGGCACGTCGGCGAAACCGCGGCCGCCGGCGCCGCTGCGCGTGAAATGATAGGCGTCGATCAGATAGCCGCAATTCTCCTTACCGGCGCCGTCGAGTAATTCCTTGAGCGCCGCAAGCTTGTTGAGCACCGGATGCTGCGAATTGAATTCGATCGCCAAGCGTAATTTGTATTCGGCAGCGATGTCGCCGGCGCGCTTGAGGTAGCCGATGGCGTCGGCGATCGTGCCCTGCACCGGACCCGGCGCACTCATCAGCATGGGGCAGCCGAGCGCCACCGCGTTCTCGCAAGATTCGCGGAACACGCCGAACAGCCGCTTGCTTTCCTCGCCGGTAGCGAACAGCCAGCCATATTCGACGCCCAATACGCCGCACGGAATGCCGCTCGCGCGGATCAGATCGAGCACCTCGGCATTGCTCATGCCGGCATCGAAGCAGCGCTTGAAATCGGTGCGGCGCAATTCGACCGCGTCGAAGCCGCCCACCTTGGCCGCATCGAGCGCGGTCTTCAGCGGCGTGGTGTCGATGGTCCACATATGCAAAGC
>JBAQHW010000232.1:0-2143 GCA_049288525.1 Xanthobacteraceae bacterium | reverse complement strand
GGTCGAAATGATCGAAGTGAAGCAGGGGCCCTACGCGGGCGATATGGACAAGGTGCGCTTCCAAGGAAAAGTGCAGACATTGCGATGCCGCTGACCGCGACGATGGCCACGCCGGTCGCAAGCGAGTCGAATTTCCGCAAATATTCGGCTGTTTACGATCTTCTCTACCGCGACAAGAATTATGCGGCCGAGGCCGATTATGTGGCGCGGATAATTCGAGAGTCGGCACCGAAGGCCCGCGTCTTACTGGAGCTTGGTTCCGGCACTGGCCGCCACGGCCGATGTCTCGCCGGCGCGGGTTTCCAAGTTCACGGCATCGAGCGCAGCCCCGATATGGTGGCGCTTGCAGAATTGGCGCCGGCCGCGGGCCTCGGCTTTACCTGTCAAGTCGGCGACGTGCGCTCGGTCATGCTCGATCGCAGCTTCGACGCCGTCATCGCGCTGTTCCATGTCGTCAGCTACCAAGTGACGGACGACGACTTGCGGGCGATCTTCGCTACGGCGGCGCGTCATCTGCATCCCGGCGGCGTATTCCTATTCGATGTCTGGCATGGACCTGCGGTGCTCGCGCAGCGCCCCGAACAGCGGGTGAAAAAGGTCGAAGACGACAATCTCGAAGTGATCAGAACGGCGCGGCCGGAACTCAACACCAACAACCGTACGGTCAAGGTGACCTATGACATGGAATGTCGCGACCGCCATACCGGCGAGATCGCACGCTTTTCTGAAGACCACTTGATGCGCTGCCTGTTTGTGGACGAGATCGAATCGTTCGCTGCGCAAAGCGGCATGCATACGCTCGCCAGCGAGGAATTCATGACAGGCGCAGCGCCGTCACCGGCGACCTGGGGCGTGCTGTATCTGCTGCGCAAAGCGGGAGCGCCGTGAACCAGCTCGATTATCAGATCGTCATTCGCCCGACGCGGGGCTGGCTTGTGCTTGGGCTCGGCGATCTGTGGCACTATCGTGACCTTCTTCTGATTCTGGTGCATCGCGATTTCTCGGCCCGCTACAAGCAGACCATTCTCGGCCCGGCATGGTTTATCTTGCAGCCGCTTTTGACGTCGGTCGTCTTTACCGTCGTGTTTGCCGGCGCAATCAAGATTCCGACCGAAGGCGTGCCGCCGATCCTGTTCTATTTCACCGGTCTTCTCGGCTGGAACTATTTTGCGCAGACATTCCAGAGCATTTCCGGCACGCTGGTCAACAATGCCGGGATTTTCGGCAAGGTCTATTTCCCGCGGCTGGTGGTGCCACTGTCGACCGTGGTCTCCAATCTGCTCGCGTTTGCTCTGCAGCTCGTCACCATGCTGTGCTTCTGGCTCTATTTTAAATTCTTCACTGCTGCGGGGACGCAATTCGGCCTGTCGCCGGCGGTCGCGTTCGCACCGCTCGTCGTCCTTCAACTCGCCGCACTCAGCCTCGGCGCCGGCATCTGGCTGTCGGCGCTGACCGCCAAATATCGCGACTTCGTGCTGCTGAGCGCGTTCATTATCCAGATTTGGATGTATGCAACGCCGGTGATCTACCCGCTGTCGCAGATTCCCGAGCGCTGGCGCTGGCTCGCCGTTGTCAATCCCGTGGCCATGCCGGTCGAACTCCTTAAATACATGTTCCTCGGACAGGGCCTCATCACGCCGGCTTACGTTGCGGCCTCGGTCGGGCTCACGCTCCTGGCGCTTGTCTCCGGCGTGGTCGTGTTCAACAAGGTCGAGAAGACCTTTATCGATACGGTCTAGCCGCTATCTGCACATGACACTCCCGATCATCGAGGTCGAGAACCTCTCCAAGCGTTACCGGCTCGGCCAGTTCAACGCACGCACGCTGCGCGAGGAATTTCAGCAACTGTTCCGGCGCGAGCGCGGCGACGGCGCAGCCGGAGGGCCGCCGGTGGAAGACTTCTGGGCGCTCAAGGATGTGTCGTTTTCGGTGCAACGCGGCGAGGTGCTCGGCATCATCGGCAGGAATGGTGCCGGCAAATCGACGCTGCTGAAGATCTTAAGCCGCATCACCGAGCCGACCACGGGCGAGATTCGCATTCGCGGTCGCGTCGCGTCGCTCCTCGAAGTCGGCACCGGCTTTCATCCAGAACTGACCGGCCGCGAGAACATCTACCTCAACGGCGCCATCCTTGGCATGCGGC
>JBAQHW010000231.1:0-9689 GCA_049288525.1 Xanthobacteraceae bacterium | reverse complement strand
GTGGCCAGGACCTTGGCAATCTCGGTCTTGCCGACGCCGGCCTCGCCCTCGAGGAAGATCGGCCGCCCCATTTTGAGGGCGAGAAACAGCACCGTGCCGAGCGAGCGATCGGCAAGATAATCGGCCTGCGCCAAAAGCTTGACGGTGCCGTCGATGGAGGCCGGGAGTGGGGAAGAACTCGAATTCATGCCGACTGGATACAGGCCTTTGACGCTTCGATCAAACTTACCGCCGGACCGGGAAATCCTTGACGGTCTTCCAATTTGAGACGTACGTTACTTTTTTATTGACAACTGTCACTGAAATGGTTAAGCGGCCGAAAACAGGGAGGGACCCGGCATGATCCATTCAGTCTGGCGTCTCAGTGCACCCAGCGACGACAACCTTGGCCTTGCTCGCGACGAAAGCGGGCTAGTGCTTGGGCGCACACGGCTGATCGAACGACGCAATGGAAGCTTTGTCGTGCGGGACGAAGGCGAGATCGAAAGCCTACTCTGCCACGCCTATCGACGCGCGCTGCCGCTCCAACGGCTCATGGCCGGTCTGGCCAATGTGGCTAAGGCGTTGAACGCAAACGACCTATGCCTTGCACATATTGCGGCGGTCCATTTGCAAATTCCCGACCTGCCCGATCGAGGCACGCGAGGCGACATGGAAGCCGCGGATATCCTCATCAAGTCGGGCGACTGGAATCCCCGCGCTTCATCGATATTATGGCGCAAACGCCACCGAAATCCTGTTAACTATCTGATTTAGTTGGTGTTTCACCGTAATACTGGGAAAGGACCCGGTGTTACCTGAACGGTTGACGCGCCAGGAGCGCGGTTACGGTCGCCAGCATGAAGCGGCGATCGAGCAAGCCACACAAAAGCGTTGCGTTGCGCGATTTGCCCCGGCTGTCAGACAGCATGGGGATGAACCGCATGCGACCAGCGCGGAAACGACGGCCCCAATTCGATTGGGGAAGGACGTACGATCGCGCTATCAATCTAATAGGGGTCCTCGTTTCGCTAGCCGCGCTGCTCTATACGATTTGGCATCGATAAAACGCCGTTGGGCTGGATTTACGTTACACTTGCCGTCATGCCGAATTTGCTCAAACGCCTATATTTTATTGACGGGGCAGTCCAACGGATCGCTGCTTGGGGAGCATTCTTCGGGATCGTCGTCGCGGTGTTCGGCGCTGCGGTGGTCTCCATGACTTGGATCACCAACTCCATAACGGCTCTGGCGGCTTACGGATGGGGCCTGCCGGTCTTGGTCGCCATAGGTATCGTTTTGGCCCTCCTTCTTGTCCTAAGCTTTACAGCTATCGCTTGGCGATATTTCAATCCCTTGCTTTCGCCGCTGCCCGTGACCATCAACGCCAAAACTAACGAGCTGGACATTGGCCGCGTCGAAAGGAAGCTGGAGGTTTTAGAGATAAATCTAGAGCAGCAAGACAGAGAGCTAGCTTCCAGCATTGGGCGGTTAAATCAGTTCCATAGCGAACTAGCCGAGACTTTCAGCGGTCAATCCACAGAACTACAAAAGAAACTCAATGCTCTTCAGCTTGTCGTCACGGCTTTAGACGAAAGACTCTCGACGCACGGACAGGTCGTTGCTAACGGCACCCGGCTCTTGATACGGGCGTTGCGCGCCCGCGATGCCATGAGAGAAATTCTTAAACCGAATGATGAAACTGCAATGTCGCTCGGCAAGCGATTGATGTACCCGGAAGCCTATTCGGATGCCCTACAGTGGCTTGCCGATTATCAAGTCTGGAACAAGGCGCTCACAACTATAGATCACTTGATGATCGGGTGGGCAAATGCGGAACGGTCTTCGTACACCTCCCTATTCGATTTGAAGCGATACCATTATGAACGGGCACCAATGCCTCCCGAAAATATAAGATCGGATGATACGATCATCCCCTTCAAGACTGTGTGTAACGTACAATCGATCTACGCTAACCAACGGGATGGGCTCTTTGCCTTCTTCGATGAAAGGGCCGTCTATCCCGGTTAAATCTCTTCTGGCGCCACGCCGTCCAATGCGAGCACGGGGCAGGGCACGCGAGAAACCAAGTCGCCGGGAACGTCCCCCACGCCAGTTTATTAGTCACGCTGGCCTCTGTTTCGGTCTTGAAGCCCGGCTTTTTGAGCCGTTTTGCCAACCCGTAATGGATATGGAGCGACTGTGCCGAGGGAGCATCCACGGGGCTATTGGGAGCCGGATCGCGATCGATTTATCGAATTCCAGGCGGGAACTGCAGTCGACGAGGTTATCGATCGCATGATCGCCGTCCTGCAGGACGCGGCATAGCAGTGAGCTATGCGAGAGCTCCCGGCGCGCGACGCCGGTCTGGAAGCCCTTCGCGCGACCTCGGAGGGAATCAATCCGCCGATTTGCCGATCGCCTCCGCCACGGCGCGGCGCGCCAGCACGCTGACGAGGTGGGCGCGGTATTCGGCGCTGCCGTGGATGTCGGAATTCATGCCATCGGCCGGAATGGTCAGGCCTTCCAGCGATTTCGGCGCGAAGCGCTTTTTCAGCGCTTCCTCGAACGACGGAACACGGAATACGCCGTTTGAGCCGGCGCCGGTGACGGCGACGCGGATTTCGCTGCCGCGCTTCGATACGAACACGCCGACCAGCGCGAAGCGCGACGCCTGATTGCGGAATTTCTGGTAGGCGGCCTTCTTCGGCAGCGGGAAGATCACCTTGGTGATGATTTCCGAAGGCTCAAGCACGGTCGAGAACATGCCGGTGAAGAAGTCGTCGGCTTTGACGCGCCGCTTGTTGGTGACGATGGTGGCGCCGAGTGCGAGACAGGCCGCCGGATAGTCGGCATTGGGATCGTTATTGGCGACCGAGCCGCCGATGGTGCCGCGGTGGCGAACGGCGGGATCGCCGATCAGGCCCGCGAGCTTTGCAAGCACCGGGGCTGCCTGCTGGACCACCGGCGAGGTGTTGACCTCGTTGTGCGTGGTCATGGCGCCGATAGTCAGCGTGCGGCCGCTCTGCTCGATGCCGGACATACCCTCGATCTTGGCCATGTCGACGATCTGCGGCGGTCCGGCCAACCGCAGCTTCATTGTCGGCAGCAAGGTCTGGCCGCCGGCGAGCAATTTGGCCTCTTCGTTCTTGCCGAGGAGGCCCGCGGCCTGCCGCACGGTCTGCGGACGATGGAAGGTAAAAGCGTACATCGAAGTCCTCCGTTATGCCGCGCGCGGCATGCCTGATTTCTGCAGCGCCGCCCATACCGTAGCCGGCGTGGCGGGCATCGCAATATTTTCGGTGCCGAGCGCATTGGTGATGGCGTTGATGACCGCCGCCGGCGCAGCGATGGCGCCGGCCTCGCCGCAGCCCTTGATGCCGAGCGGATTGGACGGGCATCTGGTGACGGTCGTATCGACTTTAAGCGGCGGCAAATAATCGGCGCGTGGCATGGCGTAGTCCATAAACGAGCCGGTCACGAGCTGGCCGTCCTTGTCGTAGACCGCGCCCTCATAGAGCGCCTGGCCGATGCCCTGGACGATACCGCCGTGGACCTGGCCCTCGACGATCATCGGATTGATCACGATGCCGAAATCGTCGACCGCGGTCCAGCCGACGATCTCGGTGGCGCCGGTCTCGGTGTCAATTTCGACTTCGCAGATATGGCAGCCAGCCGGGAAGGTGAAATTGGTCGGATCGTAGAACGCGCCTTCCTTCAACCCCGGTTCCAGCTCCTGACCGGAAAATTTGTGGGCGACATAGGCGTTGAGCGTCACGTCGCCCCACGCCGCCGATTTGTCGGTGCCGGCCACGGCGAATTTGCCGTCCTTGAATTCGATGTCGCCTTCGGCGGCTTCGAGCAGATGCGCGGCCACCTTCTTGGCTTTGGCCTCGACCTTGTCGAGCGCCTTCACCAAAGCCGACATGCCGACGGCACCGGAGCGCGACCCGTAGGTGCCCATGCCGAATTGCACCTTGTCGGTGTCGCCATGGACGATCGAGACATTGTCGATCGGAATGCCGAGCCGTTCCGAGACGAGCTGCGCGAATGTCGTCTCGTGGCCTTGGCCGTGCGAGTGCGAACCGGTGAGGACTTCGACCGAGCCGGTCGGGTTGACCCGCACCTCGGCGGATTCCCATAAACCCACGCCGGCGCCGAGCGAACCGACGGCCTGCGACGGTGCGATCCCGCACGCCTCGATGTAGGTCGAGAGGCCGATGCCGCGCAGCTTGCCGTGACGCGCGGCCTCGCGCTTGCGCTTGGCGAAGCCCTTATAGTCGGCAAGCTCCATCGCCTTCTTGAGCGACGCGCCGTAGTCGCCGGCATCGTAAGCCATGATCACCGGGGTCTGGTGCGGAAACTGCGTGACGAAATTCTTGCGCCGTAACTCGGCCGGATCCTGGCCCATTTCGCGCGCGCCAACTTCAACCAGTCGCTCGACGACGAAGGTCGCCTCGGGCCGTCCGGCGCCGCGATAGGCATCCACCGGAACGGTATTGGTATAGACCGCGTCGACTTCGCAATAGATTTGCGGGATTTTGTACTGGCCCGACAACAGCGTGGCGTAGAGATACGTCGGCACCGACGACGAGAACGTCGACATATAGGCGCCGAGATTGGCGATGGTCTTGGCGCGCAAGCCGAGGATTTTGCCTTCGGCGTCGAACGCCATCTCGGCACGGGTAACGTGATCGCGGCCGTGCGCGTCGGCGAGAAAGGCTTCCGAGCGGTCGCAAACCCACTTCACCGGGCGACCGACGCGTTTCGACGCCCACAATGCGACGACTTCCTCAGGATAGATGAAAATCTTCGAGCCGAAGCCGCCGCCTACGTCGGGCGCGATCACGCGCAGCTTATGCTCCGGCGCCATGCCGACGAAGGCGGCGATGACGAGGCGCGCCACATGCGGATTTTGTGTCGTATTCCATAGCGTGAACGTCCCGCCGCCGGAATCGTATTCGGCGATGGCAGCACGCGGCTCGATCGCATTCGGCACCAGGCGGTTATTGACGATGTCGAGCGTGGTGACGTGCTTGGCGGATTTGAAGGCGGCGTCGACCGCTTTGGCGTCGCCGAGATGCCACTGATAGATGGTGTTGTTCGGCGCCACGTCGTGAATTTGCGGCGCGCCCGATTTTTGCGCCGCCACCGCATCGGCGACGGCCGGCAATACCGCGTAATCGACTTTGACCTTCTCGGCGGCGTCGCGCGCCTGCGGCAGCGTTTCGGCGACCACCACCGCGACCGGATCGCCGACATGGCAGGCCTTGCCGTTGGCGAGTGCCGGGTGCGCCGCCATTTTCATCGGTGAGCCATCCTTGGAATGGATCATCCAGCCGCAGATCAGATTGCCGATCTTGTCGGCCGCGAGCTCGGCGCCGGTGAGCACCGCCAGCACGCCCGGCATGGCGGAGGCCGCATTGACGTCGATCGATTTTATCGTCGCGTGCGCGTGCGGCGAACGCAGGAAATAGGCGCAAGCCTGGCCGGGCCGGTTGATGTCGTCGGTATAATGGCCCTTGCCGGTGATGAAGCGGTGATCTTCCTTGCGGCGCACCGCGGCGCCAATACCGGTTCCGCTCATGGTTCGTTTCCTCCGGGATTGCCCTCCGGCAATGTCCCTTGAAACTCAACTGCCCGCCGGCAGTCCTCTTTGGCGTTTCTTCTCCTTATTCGGCGGCTTTGGTCGCGGGGCTGGTGCCGCGCATGGCCTTGGCGCCGGCGGCGATCGCCTTCACTATATTATGATAGCCGGTGCAGCGGCAGATGTTGCCTTCCAGCTCCTCGCGGATGGTGCGGTCCTCAAGATCGTTGCCCTTGCGCCGCACCATGTCGACCGCGGTCATGATCATTCCGGGCGTGCAATAGCCGCACTGCAAACCGTGGTTCTCGCGAAAGGCCTCTTGCATCGGATGCAGCGGCCCGTCGGCGGGAGCCAATCCCTCGATGGTGAGGACGTCGGCGCCTTCGAGCTGCAGCGCCAGCACCGTGCAGGATTTGATCGCCTTGCCGTCGACATGGACGACGCAGGCGCCGCATTGCGACGTGTCGCAGCCGACATGCGTTCCGGTCAGCCGCAGATTTTCGCGGAGCAACTGCACCAGCAGTGTGCGCGGATCGACATTTGCGCTGATGGGTTTGCCGTTCACGGTCATCGAAACCGCTACCGTGTCGGTTGCCGCCATGGGACTCCTCCCCTGTAAAATTCCGGTCAAACGTGACGATTCGCCGGCCGTTCTGGCCCGCCGGCCAGGTCCCGTTACGAATTCGAGGCGATTTTTGCCGATTTCGCAGTTTGGAACAAGAATTACTCTGAACCGCGGGCCGCCCGCCGGTCAAGGGAGTTTCGCGCCGGCCCGAGGCCGCCGTGCGGCGCAGGCAGGGCAGCACAATGTCCGGCGCGTGTCCCCGGCGGAAGCTAGGTAGCCTTCGGATTAACGGCGGTAGCAAAATTCGCGAAGAAATCGTCGGCAACTTTCTTGGCCGCACCGTTGACCAGACGCTGGCCGAGCTGCGCCAGTTTGCCGCCGATTTGCGCATCGACGTTGTAGTTCAACAGCGTGCCACCATCCTTGGGCGTGAGCTTGACGATGGCGCCGCCCTTGGCGAAGCCGGCGACGCCGCCATCGCCCTGCCCGGAGATTTTATAGCCGTGCGGCGGATCGAGATCGGACAAGGTGACTTTGCCTTTGAACTTGGCTTTCACCGGACCGATTTTGACGGTCGCCACCGCCTGCATTTCGGTATCGGAGAGCTTGTCGAGCTGCTCGCAGCCGGGAATGCAGGTTTTCAGCGTTGCCGGGTCGTTGAGCTTTTCCCAGACCGTTTCCGGTGTCGCCGCGAGTTGCACCTCGCCGTTCATCGTCATCGCCATGGGCATGCTCCTTTGGCCTGCGCCTGCGCCGGCGCCCGCCGACTGCTTCCTCAATCGCTTAGCGCCTCGCGCGGGGGCTGGAAAGGGTGCTAGTAAACCACCCTTCATAAGGGAGGGCACGGATGCCTGACATCAAGGTCGACGACGGCTGCATCATTCATGTCGAAGTGGAGGGCCCGCAAGCGGCCCCGGTGCTGATGCTGTCGAATTCGCTCGGCACAAATCTGCATATGTGGGACGAGCAAGTCCCGGCATGGACCAGGCATTTCCGTCTGCTGCGCTACGACCGCCGCGGCCACGGCCAATCGAGCGTGCCGAAGGGGGCGTACACGATGGAGCGGCTCGGGCGCGACGTCGTCGCCGTGCTCGATGCGCTGCATATTTCCAAGATCAATTGGTGCGGGCTGTCGATGGGCGGCATGGTCGGCCAGTGGCTCGGTGCCAATGCGGCGAGCCGGATCGACAAGCTCATCCTCTCCAACACCGCCTGCTATTTTCCGGACCCGTCGGTGTGGAACGGCCGCCTGAAGATGGTGCGCGAAAAGGGCCTGGAAGGCATCGTCGACGTCAATATGGAGCGTTGGTTCACCAAGGGCTTTCGCGACCGCAATCCGCAGGCGATAGCCAAGATGCGCGACATGTTCCTGGCCACCAAAGTCGACGGCTATTGCGGCTGCGGCGAAGCGATCCGCGACATGGATCATCGTCCCTTGCTGGCGAAGATAACGGCTCCGACGCTGGTCATCGCCGGCCGGCACGATCCGGCGACGCCGCTCGAGGGCAACGAGTTCATCAAGCAGCATATCCCCCACGCGCGATTGGCGGTGCTTGACGCCGCCCATATCGCCAATCTGGAGCAGCCGCAGGTTTACGCCGAAACAGTGTCGGGCTTTTTACGAAGTTCGTCGTGAAAGCGGGACGCTAACCCTACGGGGCGCTTCTTGGCGATCCGCGAGCCAATTTCCCGGATCACTGGCAACGGCGCGTTTCGATCCCCATATATACTTTGCCGCCCCGTGAGCAGACTTTGCCCGACTGGGGCCGAGCGCTTTCACGTGGGATCGAGCGATGGCCAAATTTGAGTATGACGCTGCGGCCGAGTTGTTTCCGACCCGAAGGCGGCTGCCTCGACGCCAGCCCTTCGGTTACAAGCGATTTCAACAAGCGGCCCAAGCCATCCGTTTCGCCATCGAGGATCTGCCTGCGGAATGTCTCGTCGGTGCATTTCTCGAAGTCGACGAGCAAAGATACGGCAGCGACGAGATCCGCCGTTTGTATGAAAGCGCCGAATATCCGCTAACCCGTCGCGGCGCACGCCTCTGATCTGGAAAACGATCCCGACAATCAAGCGCCAAGCATCAAGCCACGACCGTGTTTGGCCGGCTCCACACGTTGCGAAACGTAATAAGCCGTCCGGCTGTTTCATCCCAAAGCACCAAGCGAACGCATGAAAAGCTTTGACCGAGCGTCAATCTGCCGACATTGCAGAGACCGGGATGATGGCGGAGTGCGAGAGGCAGCCGATAACTAGGGATTCGGCTGCAGAGATGGTGGACATGATGAAGGCCGATATTGGCGCTGAACCAGCGTAACACGGTGGGAAGATCGTAGTAAGAACTGCCGCGGAGGGCAGCCTCGTGCACGGTCCACGTCTCGTCCCGAGCCCAAAACGTATCCTCGAATTGGTGCTGAACATAGAACAACCAAACCCCAAGCGAAGCGCCGATGAGCATGATCGGCACTTGCACGAGCAGGAACGGACCTAGACCCACGACCCAGCTCGTTCCGGCCGCTACCAGCAAAATACCAAGATTTGTCGCCATTGTGCTCAGCCAAGGCTGCCAACCGCTGCGCATCAAGCCAATCGGCAACCGATGCTGCAGGAAAAACAGGTAAGCGGGCCCGAGACCGAACATCACCAGCGGGTGCCGATACATACGATAGCGCAGCCGGCCCCACCGCGATCGCGACAGATACTCGTTGACGGTCAACGTTTCGATGTCGCCCATTCCCCGGCGGTCGAGATTGCCGGAAGAGGCGTGGTGGGCGGCATGCGTGCGTCGCCAGAAATCGTATGGCGTCAACGTGAAGACGCCGATGACGCGCCCGAACCAATCATTCATCAACCGATTGCGAAAAAACGATCCGTGGCCGCAATCATGCTGGATCATGAACAGTCGCACTAGAAACCCTGCCGCGGGCACCGCCAGCGCCAGGACAAGTCCGTATCCGACGTGCAGCGACAACCACATCAAGAACCAAAGGCCGGCGAGCGGCACGACCGTGATCAGAATTTCAACCGCGCTGCGTCCATGATTCGGCTCGCGATACCGCATCAGATTCCGGGTCAAGGCACGGGCATCGCCAATCGTGCCGCCGGCAACTGTTTCCGATCTGTCGTTCAATATTGGCTCCACGGGCTTGGCTCGGTGCAATGCCCTGGCTCGACGCAATGCCCTCTCATCGGGGCTCATGCACCTTTAGCATGATCCGATCAGGTCGATTCGGATCATGATCCAGAATTATTCGACGGAGCATGATGTTTTCGGAAAACCGGTATCCACCCTCGGATCAAGTCCGAGGACAGGCTTGTTCCGGATCATGCTCAAGCAAATGATTCGCGATCTCTACGCATCGCTGCGGAGCGGCCCACCGTAACAGCGTGTTTCACAACAACGCGTCTTTTGTGTGCCCGCCGGGAGTATCGCCGAGCGTAAGGCGTTACGCCCCCGAAGCCGTCGGCCAGTGGCGCTCGTGGAACCAACTGCGATAGCCCGTCATCTTGGCGCGCTGCGCCGGTGGCGCGTGGCGCTTGCACGTTGACGCCTCCTCG
>JBAQHW010000230.1:0-1948 GCA_049288525.1 Xanthobacteraceae bacterium | reverse complement strand
CCGAGTTGCTCGGCAAGCTCCAGCCCCATCGTTTTCTTGCCCTCGATCCGATACGGCTCTTTCAGCGTCGAGGTATCGAACCAGCCGACTTTGGCCTTGCCCTCGGCGACGATCTTGCCGCAATCGTCGATCAGGCCGTTGACGCGATAGACGCTCGCGCCCTGCAGCCCGATCTCGCTGACATTGACTTCCGGCGTATCCTCGGGACAGAAAATCGTGGTCTTGATGCCGGCGTGGCTGGCATAGGCGGCGAGCGCGGCGCCGGCATTGCCGTTGGTCGGCATCGCCATATGCTTGATACCGAGCGCTTTGGCCATCGACACCGCCATGACCAGGCCGCGCGCCTTGAACGATCCGGTCGGCAGCCGACCCTCGTCTTTCACCAATAACTCGCCGCCACCGAGTTTGGCGGAAAGCTTTGGCAAGGTCACGATCGGCGTCATCGCCTCGCCGAGGCTCACGATGTCCTCTTTGCGCCGCACCGGAAGGAGTTCGCGGTAGCGCCACAGATCGGGCGGACGGTTCGCGAGTTCGGCCTTGCTCAGCGCCTTTTTCACGCCGTCGAGATCGTAGCGCACCAAAAGCGGCTTGCCGACGCGCGACAGATTATGAATTTCGTCGGCGGGATATGTCTCGCCGGTTTCCGAGCATTCCAGATGGGTGACGAAAGTTTTTCGTTCGGTGGTGAGATTGTCGCTATAGTGCAAGGGCCTGTCTCCGGCATGAACGGAGCGCCAACCTAAACGCCAAGGCTCGGCCGGTCCAGCACGGCCGCCGGCGAAAAAGAAGCTGCCCGGGCTCGCGCATGAAGATCGCCGCGGTCGAATCCTTCCACATCAGCGTGCCTTACGATTTCGGCAATTCCGCCGCGAACGCGGCAGCGGCGCAGTGGCCGAAAATGGAGACGCTGTTCGTCAAAGTGACAACCGATGCCGGCCTCGTCGGCTGGGGTGAGGGGTTTGGGCTCGCCGCCTGCGCCATCACCAAGCTCGCGGTCGACAAGGCCGTCGCCCCGCTCGCCGTCGGGCGGGATTCCACCGACATCGCGGCGCTGATGCGCGACATCGCCTATCGCCAACGCAATTGCTCGCGCAACGGCCCGGTCGGCTTCGCGCTTTCGGCACTCGACATTGCGCTGTGGGACATCGCCGGCAAGCGCGCCGGCAAGCCGCTCTATCGCTTGCTCGGCGGCGAGTTCGAGGTCGAGCGCCTGCCCGCTTATGCAAGCCTGCTTCGTTACGGCGACACCGACCTTGTCAGGACCAACAGCGCCAAGGCCGTCGCGCGCGGCTATCGTGAAGTGAAGTTGCACGAGATCGGCAGCGCACAGATTACGGCGGCGCGCGAAGCGATCGGGGATGCCATCGCCCTGACGGTCGACGCCAGCTGCGCCTGGAGCCTGCCGCAGGCCATCGAGACAGCGAAAATGTTGAAAGCCTGTGGGCTCAAATGGCTCGAAGAGCCGTTATGGCCGCCGGAGGATTACGCCGGATTGGCGCAGCTTCGGAAGCAGGGCGGCATTGCGACGGCGGCCGGCGAAAATGCCGGAACGCTCGCCGACATCGCGCAGCTCTTCGACGTTGCCGGCGTCGATTACATTCAGCCAAGCATCACCAAGATCGGCGGCGTGAGCGCCATGCAGCGGATTGCCGAAATGGCGCGCCAAAGCGGCACCAAGATCGCACCGCATTCGCCGTATTTTGGTCCAGGCCTGATTGCCACCATCCACTTCGCGGCAAGCCTGCCCGAAAAACCGATGATCGAACGCTTCTATCTCGACCTGGAGGCCAGTCCGCTGGGTACGCTTGTCGAAGCGCCCGGCGGATTCATGCGGGTGCCGCAGCGCCCCGGACTCGGCATCGAGGTCGATGAGGCGATTTTGCAAAAATACCGATTGAGCTGACGCCTGCGGGGTGCGCCAAGTGCCTATCCGAAGCATAACTCTGCC
>JBAQHW010000229.1:0-1642 GCA_049288525.1 Xanthobacteraceae bacterium | reverse complement strand
AGGAAAGCGGGGTCAATCGGCGCTTGGTCGGATCAAACGTTGATCGCCGCCCCGCGACCGGCTATCACCGTTCGCTCTTCGTTCCAGGCGCGAATCGCAGGCCGCCGCCAAGCCCGAAGAAATGGCTTGAGGAAACGGCCCGCGAAAACGGCCAGAGGTAACGGCCAGAGGAAACAATGACCGACAGTCTGCCGATGCTTGCGGCGATCTTTGCGGCCTGTGTCGCCTTGGCCGTCCTCTTGGCCGTGCTCTGCGTATTCCTCTGGCGCAGCCGCCAGGCCGACAACCCTCATGCCGCGGCGATGGCGGAGTTGACCCGGGCGCACGGCGACACCGCGGCACGGCTCGAAGCCATGATCGGCATGCTGGCAAAGGGCCAGTCCCAGCTCGGCCACAGCGTCAACGAACGGCTCGACTCGGTTTCGCACCGGCTTGGCGATTCGCTGGAGAAGACCAAGCAGAGTACGACGGAGAACCTGCAAAAGCTCAACGAGCGGTTGGCGGTGATCGACAGCGCGCAAAAGAACATTACCGAACTCGCGACGCAGGTGACCTCGCTGCAAAGCGTGCTCGCCAACAAACAGTCGCGCGGCGCCTTCGGCCAAGGCCGGATGGAGATCATTATTCGCGACGGGCTGCCGAAGGACTGCTACGAATTCCAATACACGTTGTCCAACAGGTTACGGCCGGATTGCGTGATATTCATGCCGGACCAGCGTCCGCTCGTTGTCGATTCCAAATTTCCGCTCGAGGCGGTCACCGCCTATCGCGATGCCAAAAGCGACGACGAGCGCAAGCTCGCGGCGGCGCGGGTCCGGCAAGACGTCATCAAGCACGTCGGCGATATCGCGCAAAAATATCTACTCCCGGGCGAGACCCAGGACATGGCCTTCATGTTCGTGCCCTCGGAATCGGTTTATGCCGAACTGCATGAGGACTTCGACGACGTGGTGCAAAAGGCCTTCCGCGCCAAGATCGTTATTGTCTCGCCGTCGCTGCTGATGCTGGCCATTCAACTGGTTCGACAAAATCAGAAAGATGCGCGCATGCGCGAGGCCGCCGATCAGATCCGCGACGAGGTCGGCCGGCTGGCGAAAGACGTCGGCCTGTTGGGCGACCGCATCCGCAAGCTGCAAGGCCATTTCAACCAGGCCACCGAAGATATTCGGCTGTCGGTGGTATCGATCGAAAAGATCGAGAGCCGCGGCGAGCGCATCACCCAAGTCGAATTGCAAGTCGAATTGCAAGACGGATCGCAAGGCGAACTGAACGGCACCGTCGGGCATGCGGCGTCGAACGTGATTGCCGCGCCGATCACGCGCAAACTTGAAGCGGGCGAGTAGCAGCGCATGGCGGCGACGCCGCAGCCCTCGCTTGCCGAAACGCTCGCCGTCTATCTCAAGCGGCGCGTGCTGATCGTCTTGTTCCTCGGCTTTTCCTCCGGTCTGCCGCTGGCGTTGTCGGGCTCGACGCTGCTGATCTGGATGACGGAAGCGAAAGTCGACCTGCGCACCCTCGGCCTGTTCGCGCTGGTCGGCACGCCCTACACCATCAAGTTCCTGTGGGCGCCGCTGATCGACGCGCTCGACGTGCCGCTGTTGTCGCGACGCTTCGGGCGCCGCCGCGGCTGGCTGCTGCTGTC
>JBAQHW010000228.1:0-2246 GCA_049288525.1 Xanthobacteraceae bacterium | reverse complement strand
CGTTAATGTGTCCACGCCCTAGCTTCCCACCTTCAATTCCGCCACCAGTCCGCGCAGCGCCGCGATCGCGCTCAACGGCACGATGCGGCCGGTGCGCGGATTGTCCGACGGTATGCCCTCGATCGTCATCGAAAAGCGCGCGGTGTCGGCATCGACCTCGATGCGGTGGGTGTTGCGCGTCAGCGCCGGATCGGCCCAGATTTCCAGGTGCGTCTTATCCGGGCCGATGCCGGCGAGGCTTAAGGCGGCGGCGACATTGACATTGGCGGGAAAGCCGCGGGCGCCATCGCGCGCGCTGCCGTCGAAAATCTTCTTCGGTTCATTCAGGCCGTTCAGCGAAATGCCGCGCTCGACCAGATAGGGCGCGCCTTCAAGTCCGTTCGGTGGCTTGCGCGTAATCATCGTCACCGAATGAATGGTGCCCTCGGCGGCGGCGCGCACCGCATCGAGGCCAATGAGCGCTCCGGTCGGCACCAGGATGCGGGCGCCGGTCGCTTTGGCGCGCTCCACCAAATCCCAGTTTTCCAGCAGCTGGCCGACCGACAGCGGCATGAAAATCCTGCCGGCGTCGATCGCCGAAATGGCCACGCCGCGGAATAGCGCCGGCGGCAGACATTCGACGACGATATCGCAGGATTGCGCCAAAGCATCGGCGGCGACGATCGCAATCCGTTCGGCGGCGTCAGGCAGCTGGCGCCGCGCCTTGTCTTTATCGCGCACGGCGACGGCGGCTAGAATGAGGCCCGGAATGCCGGTTTCGAGCCGCTTCGCCACGCCGAGGCCGACGGCGCCGAGGCCCGCCAAACCGACTCTCAGACTCTCTTTCGGCATAGTGCGGTTGGTCCCCTGGTAGCGCCGCCAATGGCTCGATACATTCTCTATGCGCCAGCCAAAGCCTGCGCAATCAGAACCGCGCCGCCGGGTAAATCCGCTCGCATGTCAGACCTCAGCAAGAGATTGTTCATGACCAACGTCAATCCGAACACCTTCACGACGCGGCCGGAGATCGAGGGTACGTTCGGCGTGGTGACGTCGACGCACTGGATCGCCACCGCCGTCGGCATGGGGATTCTCGAACGCGGCGGCAACGCATTCGACGCCGCCGTGGCCACCGCGTTCACGCTGCAAGTGGTCGAACCGCATCTCAACGGCCCCGGCGGCGACGTGCCGGTCATCCTTCATGACGTGGGGCGGGGCAGGCCGGAGGTGATCTGCGGGCAGGGCGTGGCGCCGGCGAAGGCGACCATCGCGTATTATAAGAGCGAGGGCCTCGATCTTGTCCCCGGCACCGGGCTTCTTGCCGCGGTCGTGCCCGGCACGTTCGAGACCTGGATGCTGCTCTTGCGCGACTATGGCACGATGCGGCTCGGCGATGTCTTGGCGCCGGCGATCGGCTATGCGCAAAACGGCTATCCGCTGCTCGAGCGCGCCCATGCCACCATCGCTACCGTTGCGGACCTGTTCCGCGAGCACTGGCCGACTTCGGCGGCCGTCTATCTGCCGAACGATAAAGTGCCGGAAACCGGCTCGTTTTTCAACAACAAGACCTTTGCCGATACTTACACCCGGATCGTCAAGGACGCCGAGAGCGCAGGCGGCGATCGCATGGCGCAGATCGAACGTGCACGCCGGGCGTGGAGCCACGGTTTCGTCGCCGAGGCGATCGACCGCTTCTGCCGCACGCGGGAGATCATGGACACCAGCGGTGCGCGGCATCGCGGCGTACTGACCGCGGATGACATGGCGCGCTGGACGCCGCATGTCGAGCCGCCGCTCACTTACGATTACAAAAACTATACGGTGTGCAAGACCGGTCCGTGGGGCCAGGGACCGGTGACGCTGCAGCAGTTCGCGCTGCTCAAGGGCTTCGATCTCGACGGGCTCGATCCGGCCGGACCGGATTTCATTCATTTCATTGTCGAGTGCTCGAAGCTTGCTTACGCCGACCGCGAAGTATTTTACGGCGATCCCGATTTCGTCGAAGTGCCGATGGCGACGCTGTTGTCGGATGCCTACAACGCCGAACGCCGCAAGCTGGTCACCGAGCAGGCCTCGCTCGAACTGCGGCCGGGCTCGATCGAAGGCTTCGGTGCGGTGATCAAGCTGCGGCGCAATGACGGCGCGACGGCAGCGGGCGCCGGCGAGCCGACGGTCGGCAGTCTTGGTGCCGGCGAACCCACCGTCGGCAAGCTCGGCACCATGCGCGGCGACACTGTGCATTTCGATATTGTTGACCAAGCCGGCAA
>JBAQHW010000227.1:0-2592 GCA_049288525.1 Xanthobacteraceae bacterium | reverse complement strand
TCCAGTTCGACAATGGCGGGCGCGACATAGCTGCCGCCCGCCGGCAGCGCCGCATCGCCATCAGAGCGGAAACGCAGGCGGCCGGCGCGCTCCATCTCCGCAAGCCAGCCGTCGATCTCGGCTTTGGCTTCGGCGTCGATCACCGGTCCGACATGGGCCGCGATGTCGCGCGGGTCGCCGACTTTGAGTTCACGCGCGGCGCCGATCAGCATTGGCACGATGCGCTCGGCGACCTCATCCTGCAGGCACAGGAGCCGGAGCGCCGAGCACCGCTGACCCGCCGAACGGAATGCCGAGGCGATCGCGTCGTCGGCGACTTGTTCGGGCAGCGCGGTGGCGTCGACGATCATGGCATTGATGCCGCCGGTTTCGGCAATCAGCGGCACGATCGGACCGTCCTTCTTCGCCAGCGCGCGGTTGATCGCGCGGCCGACATCGGTTGATCCGGTGAAAACGACGCCGGCGATGCGCGGATCGGCGACGACGATGGCGCCGACCTTGCCGTCGCCCGGCACAAGATGCAGCGCCGTCTTCGGGACGCCCGCCTCGTGCAATAGTGCAACGGCAAGCGCGGCCGTCAACGGCGTCTGCTCGGCGGGCTTGGCGACCACCGCGTTGCCGGCAACGAGCGCAGCGCCAACTTGGCCGAGGAAAATCGCCAGCGGGAAGTTCCACGGGCTGATACAGGCGAAAACGCCGCGCCCGCGATAACGCAAGGCGTTGCTTTCGCCGGTCGGCCCCGGCATCGGCCGCATGGCGAGCGTCAGGCGCGCCTGTGCAGCGTAATAGCGGCAGTAATCGACCGCCTCGCGCCATTCGGCGAGCGCATCGTCAAGCGTTTTGCCGGCTTCGTTCTGCAGCAGCGCAAGCAGTTGGCCGCGCGCGGCTTCTAGCCGGTCCGCGGCACGCTCCAATGTTGCGGCACGCTGTTCGAGCGGCGTTGCATCCCAAGCCGGAAAACCAGCCGCCGCGGCGGCGACAGCAGCGCCGACAATCGCTGCATCGGCCTCGGCAACCGTGCCGATCCGCCGGCCGTCGATCGGCGAATGCACGGCGCGCTCGATGCCGGGAAGGACGATACCGTCGATCAGCGGTGCGGACCGCGTCTCGGGCCTGGCGGCGTCGCGAATTTCATTCAGCAGCGCCTCGAGGCCGGCACGGTCGCCGAATTCCACTCCCGGCGAGCCGCGTCGCTCCGGCCGATAAAGGTCGCGTGGCAGCGGAATTCTCAGATTGCGTGCGGTGCCGGCGCCGGCGAGGACGCTCTGCGGACGACGTAAAATATCCTCGATCGGCACCTTGGGATCGGCAGCGATGGAAACGAAAGAGGAATTGGCGCCGTTCTCCAGGAGCCGCCGCACCAAATAAGCCAACAGATCGCGATTGTTGCCGACCGGCGCATAGATGCGGCAGGCGACCTCCGGGAATTCGGCAAACAGCGCCGTATAGAGCGCGTCGCCCATGCCGTAGAGCCGCTGGAATTCGTAACCCGCGACGCCGCCCGCATCCTCGATGACGCTGGCGACGGTCAGTGCATTATGGGTGGCGAATTGCGGGAAAAGCCGCAGCCGCGCGGCGAGCAATTTTCTCGCGCAGGCCATGTAGCAGAGATCGGTCATGGCCTTGCGCGTGAACACCGGATAGTCGGCAAGCCCGCGTTCCTGGGCGCGCTTGATCTCGGTGTCCCAATAGGCGCCTTTGACCAGCCGGATCGAAAGCTTGCGCCGTGCTGCGGCGGCGGCCTGTTCGACCCAGTCGATCACCGCCAAAGCGCGTTTCTGATAGGCCTGAACCGCCAGTCCGAAGCCGTCCCAGCCGGCGAGCGAAGATTCGCGGAGCAGTACGCCGACGATGTCGAGCGAGAGTTCCAGGCGATCGGCTTCCTCGGCATCGACGGTGAATTGCAGGTCGTGGTCTTTGGCCAGCCGCGCCAGCTCGATCACGCGCGGCACCAGCGCGGCGAACACGCGATCGCGCGAAATCGCCTCATAGCGCGGATGCAGCGCCGACAGCTTGACCGAAATGCCGGGCCGGCCCGGCAAGCCTGCGTTGCCGGCGCGGCCGCCGATCGCCGCGATGGCCGTCGCATAGGCGTCGAAATATTTTGCCGCGTCGGCTGCGGTGCGCGCGCCCTCGCCGAGCATGTCGAATGAATAGCGGACGTCGCGGTGACCGCCGGCGCGCGCCAGCGCCGTCTCGATGTCCTCGCCGATGACGAAATGCGAACCGAGAAGCCGCATCGCCTGTCGGACCGCCGCCCGCATCGCCGGCAGGCCCACACGGCGCAGCACGGTGTCGAGGATGGTTTCCGGCGTCTCGCCCGGATGAATGACGCGCGCGGCGAGGCCGAGCGTCCAAGCGGAGGCCGATACCAGGAGCGCGGTGGATTTGATGTCGCCATTGAGCCAGCGGCCGGCGGCAAGCTTGTCTTCGATCAGCCGGTCGGCGGTGGCGGCGTCGGGAACGCGCAACAGCGCTTCGGCCAGCACCATGAGCGCCAGCCCTTCCTTGGTCGAGAGCGAATACGCGTGCAGGAAATCGTCGACGCCGCCCAATCCGATCTTTTTCTCTCGGATCGCCTCGACCAAGCGG
>JBAQHW010000226.1:0-5041 GCA_049288525.1 Xanthobacteraceae bacterium | reverse complement strand
GCGCCAGCTTGTGTGGCGGCACGCCGACGATGATTTTGCCTTCCAGTTCGACCCGGCCTTGGCGCGGCTGCACCAGGCCCATGATCGTCTTCAGCGTCGTCGATTTGCCGACCCCGTTGCGGCCAAGCAGGCCGACCACCTCGCCGCGCTCGACGGTCAATGACACGCCATGCAGGATGTGGCTCTTGCCGTACTAGGTGTGGACCCCGTCGAGGGTGACGAGCGGGCCGTTCGGTGCCGCTGCATTTTCCGCAATCGCGTTCATGTCTTCAGATAGACCTCGAGCACCCGCGGATTCTCCTGAATCTCGGCGGGCGTGCCTTCGGCGAGAATCGAGCCGTAATGTAATACGGTGATGCGGTCGCAAAGCTGCATCACGATCTGCATGTCGTGCTCGACGATCAGAATCGTGAGATTTTTGCCGATGCGCCGGACCAGCTCCGTGGTCTCGTCGGTTTCGCCCTGGCTCATGCCTGCGGTCGGCTCGTCGAGGCATAACAGCTTGGGTTCGGTGGCAAGCGCGATGCCGATTTCGAGGTTGCGCTGCTCGCCGTGCGATAGGTTGGACGCCAATTCCGCCGCCTTGCCGAGCAGTCCGACGGCGTCGAGCGAGGATTCGGCTTTGCCGTTGATGTCGCTGAACGCGTTATGATGCGCGATCATGTTCCAGCCGTGACGCCGCGATTGCGCGGCGATGCGCACATTCTCGAACACCGTGGCATTGGGCAGGATATTGGTGATCTGATAGGAGCGCGCGATGCCCTTGCGCGAAATCGCGTTCGACCGCAGCCCGGTGATCTCCTCGCCGTCGAACATGATGCGGCCGCTGCTCGGCCGCAGCACCCCGGTCAGGCAATTGAAAAAAGTGCTCTTGCCGGCGCCATTCGGCCCGATGATGGCGCGGATTTCGCCGGGGTTAAGCTCGAAATTGACGTCCGAAAGTGCCGACAATCCGCCGAAACGGACGGATAGTCGCTCGGTTTTCAAGATGGCGGCTGACGCCGCTCCCCGGTCGGCGACCGGGGAGCGCACGTCGGTCGAAGTTTCCGCGCTCACTTAGGCGGAGAAGTTACAAGCCGGCGGAACCATGGTCTTGGCGCCCGGCACCGTCTCCATGAGATGGTAGGTGCCGCCGGAGACCGTGAAGATGAATTCCTGCGGGAAGGCCTGGTGGTCTTCCTTGCGGATGGTCTTGTCGCCTTGCGGGAAATCGGGACCCGCCTTCAGCTCGAGACCTTCCAGCGCCTCGACGACCTTCATCGTGTCGGCACGGGATTGGAATTTCGCCTTCTCCATGCCGATCTTGAGCGCGTTGAGCGCCTCGAAGTTCGATTGCACGTATTTGTCGGGCAGCGGGCCGGACGAATCGATCTTGGCGAGCCGCTGTTTCGCCTCGGCGAACCAGGCGCGGTGATACGGCGTATCGAGCGGGCCCTGGAACACCGGGATATAGCGGTTGATCGCGGTGAAGCCGTCGATCTTGTTGCCGATCGCGATCAGGTTGGTCGATTCCGAGATCGAGCCGTCGCCGGCCCATTTGTATTTCTTGGTCAGGCCGAGGTCGTAGGCCTGGGTGGCGATGGTGACGCCGTCCTTGCCGAAGAAGATGCCGAACAAGCCGTCGAAGTCGCCGGAGATTTTCGACAGGAACGGCGTCATGTCCGGAGTGCCGAGCGGGATGCCGGTGGTGCCGACCACTTCGCCGCCGTTGTCCTTGATGTGCGCGATATAGGCGTCGCGCGTCGACTGGCCCCAGGAATAATCGGCAAAGGCGATGTGCCACTTCTTGCCCATTTTGGTCAGGGTCGGTGAGAACGCCACCGCCTGCGCCGGCGCGTAGTCGTAGGTGCGGAAGCTGTAGCGATTGCAGTGCGTGGTGGTCAGCGTGGTGTCGAGACAGACGCTGATCATGTTGATGATCTTGGCGTTTACCCACACCGGCATGCAGGCGATGCAGATGTTGGAGAGAAAGCCGCCGACATGGGCGTCGATATTGTCTTCCTGCACCAGCTTTTCGGTCTTTTGCCGGGCGACTGCCGGCGAGCTTTCGTCGTCGACGATGTCGAGCTCGACCGGACGGCCGTTGATGCCGCCGTTCTTGTTGATGCGGTCGGCCGCCATCTGCAGCCCGACCACCGCGGTCTTGCCGCCGGCGGCGCCGGGGCCCGAAAGCGGCTGCTCCGATCCGATCTTATAGGCCTTCTCGGCGCCGAAAGCCGCGCGCCACGGCGCCGGAACCAGCATCATGGCGCCGATCGCGCCGCCGCCCCAGCCGACGATGCTGCGGCGCGTAAGCTTGCCGCTGTACCAGAAATCTTCGGCCCACTTCTCTTCTTTCCATTTCTCGGTCATCGGATGTCCCTCCTGCTGGAATCTCGTTGTCACCCCATGTCCGCGGCTTTTAATCTTAAGCTTTTGGCGGACGCATTTTCTGGCGATAACAAACGCGATCTTGGGGTGAGTTTCAACCGGATTCGCGGCTCGCCCGCCGGGGCGGCGCTGTGGCGCTACGCGTAAGATCGTCGCGGCCATGGCGTAGCGCTGGCGGCGCTTTATGCTTGCCGATGTGATGATAAAATGGGCAAAAGCGTTGCGGCCCGCTCGGGATGAGCTGGCGGCCAACGGGCAATGGAGCATGCAATGGCGACGGCGGCAATCAAGCGCGATGAGCCTTCTGCGCTATCGACCGGACGTGCCGCGCGGCTTGCGATCCGCCGCAACGTGCATGCCGGACCGACCTCCGGGCTGGCGCCGGGTTTCGTGCAGGCCAATCTCGCCATCCTGCCGCACGCGCTGGCCGAGGATTTCCTGCAGTTTTGCCGGCGCAATCCGAAGCCGTGCCCGCTGATCGGCGTCTCGGCGGCCGGCGATCCGCATCTTCCGGAATTGGGCGACGATCTTGATATTCGTACCGATCTGCCGCGCTATCGCGTCTGGCGCCACGGCGCGCAGATCGACGAACCGACCGACATTGGCAAATACTGGCGCGACGATCTGGTGATTTTCGCCATCGGCTGCTCGTTCTCGTTCGAGCAGGCGCTGATCGACGACGGCATTGAGCTGCGGCACATGACTTGCGATTGCACGGTGCCGATGTATCGCACCTCAGTCGCGACCGTGCCGGCGGGCCCGTTCCACGGACCGCTGGTCGTCTCGATGCGGCCGATGAAGCCCGCCGACGCCATCCGCGCCGTGCAGATCACTACGCGCTTTCCGTCCGTGCATGGCGCGCCGGTGCATCTCGGCCGACCGGACATGATCGGCATCGACGACATCGCCAAGCCCGACTGGGGTGACGCGGTGCCGATCCACGACGACGAGATTCCGGTATTCTGGGCCTGCGGCGTCACTCCGCAGTCGGTGATCATGGCGGTCAAGCCGGAATTCTGCATAACCCATTATCCGGGCGCGATGCTGGTGACGGACCGGCGCAACGGCGAATTTGCCATCATGTGAAAATGTAGCCTGGGTTGAGCGCAGCGCAACCCGGGAGCGGTGTATAAGTCGGTAGATCCTTTCCCGGATTTCGCTATCGCTCAATCCAGGCTACATCATCCCCCCATGCTCATCGACTTCCAGCAACATTATACGCCGCCGGAATTGCTCAAGGGCGATCCGACCAAGCCGACGGTCGATCTCGATCGCGACGGCAATCCGAGCTATCTGCTTAATCCGCTATTGGCCGATCTGGACGCGCATGTGCGCATGATGGACGCGTCGGGCATCGACGCCGGCGTGTTGACCTGCGGCTCCGGCTTCGATCAGCCGGATCTCGCGATCTGCCGGCAGATCAACGATCGTTTGCGTGAGGCGGAAACGGCGCACCCCGGCCGCTTCATCGGTCTGGCGCATGTGCCGGCGCTCAAGCCGGATCAAGCGGCGGCCGAATTGAAGCGCTGCGCCGTCGAGCTCGGCTTTCCCGGCGTCGTCATCGGCTCCGAATTGCAGGATCAGCCGCTCGATGCGGAAAGCCTAAGGCCGTTCTGGAAGGCCTGCGCCGATCTCAATCTCTATGTCTTCATTCATCCGCTGCCGCGCGTCATCGGCTGGGCGCGCATGAACGCCGACGATCTCGGCCGCATGCTGGGCTGGGAATTCTCGCTGATGACGGCGGCGGTGCGCATCGTCAATTCCGGCCTGCTCGATGAGCTGCCGAATTTGCGCATTCAGTTCTCGCATTTCGCCGGCGGCATCGGCCGTTATCTCGGCCGCATCCGCGGTTTCCAGCAGCGTGGCAAATGGGCCACGGCCCAGGTGCCGCGCCATGGCCGCGAGCCGGGGCGGCCGTTCGACTATTATCTCGATCAGCGTCTCTACTACGACATCGCCGGTTGGGCAGGGCCCGATCATGCCGCGGAATGGGGCGCCGACTGGGTCCGCTTCGGGCTCGACGAGCTTGCATTCTCGCAACTCGTGTTCGCCTCCGACTATCCGCAGGCGGTGCGCGAGCCCGCCGAGGTCGCGGCTTACGTCCAGGCGGTGCGGGCGCTCGGCGGCAACGGCCGGGCGCTCACCGCCGGCGTCAATGCCGAAAAGCTCATTCCCGATCTCGGCCGGCGGCTTGCCGCGCGCGGGAAAACCAAGGTGCCGGCATGAACGACACGGGTGCGACCGACGGGGCGACGTTCGATCCGGCCGCGCACGGCTGGGAGCGGGTCAAGGCGCATAATTTCGGCGAGCTGATCGGACCGGTCTGGCGCAAAGGCGACGGCTTGTTCGGCATCGTCACTGCGGACAAGCACAGAAATCCTCGCAGCATGCTTCACGGCGGCGTGTTGATGAGTTTCGCCGATCAGGCCATGGGCATGACCGGGCGGCGCCTCACCGGCGACAAGCCGCACGCCACCATCGAGATGAACATGCAGTTCATCGCCGGCGTGAAGATCGGCGATTTCGTCGAGGCCCATTGCGATGTGGTGCGCGAGACGCGCTCGGTGCTGTTCATCGAAGGCAAGCTGAAAGTGGGCGACCGCACCGTCGCCTCGGCCAGCGGCATCTGGAAGATTCTGGGGGAGAAGTAATTGTCATGTCCGCCAACGGG
>JBAQHW010000225.1:0-1937 GCA_049288525.1 Xanthobacteraceae bacterium | reverse complement strand
CGCAAGACCTCGCTTTAGCGAGAATTAGCGGAGCAGTCCGGCGCCATGTCAATGACTTCGTGGCGCCCGCAACAGGCGTCAGACGCGTTACGCCGCGAGCGAAACGTCCACACGCCCCAGCGCAGATTTGAGGGCCTCAAAACACCTTCGGTCGATCGCAGTGTCGACCATGTCCGTCATGATCGCCAAAGCCTTGTCGACCGGCATGGCGGCGCGATACGGCCGATCGGCGGTGAGGGCGTCAAAGATGTCAGCGGCGGTGACAATGCGGACGTCGAGAGAAATCTGCTCGCCCTTCAATCCGCGCGGATAGCCGTTGCCGTCCAATCGCTCGTGATGCGCCCCGGCAATAAGAGCGAGGTCGGCAAAGGCGCCGATGCGCGAAAGAATTTTCTCGCCCAGCGCCGCATGCTGCTGCATTGCCGCCCATTCGTCGGCATCGAGTTTCGCCGGCTTGTCGAGCACCGAGTTGCTGACCCCGAGCTTGCCGATGTCATGCAGCAGCGCCGCGCGTTTGAGCCAGCGGCGCCGTTCGGGTGCATACTCCAATTCCTCCGCAATGAGGTTGGAAAACAGTGTCACCCGCTCGCTGTGGCCGCTAGTGTAGGGACTTTTGGAGTCGATCACTTGTGCGAAAGCGGCGGCGATATCGTCGAGGTAGTCGTCGTCGACAAGTGAGCGCTCCTGTGCCGGCTCCAGCGCAAAGATCGCCTGTTGCAAGCCATCCGAGCGCAGCGCCGTCCAAAATTCCGGACGTGCAGCAACCCGGTCGAACGCCGCCGCCAGTTGCGGATCGAACCAGGTCCCCGTTCGATGTCCAATCTCGCGCTTGGCGGCTTCGACCCCGTTGGCCATCTGGAAGACGTCGACGATCTGCGCCAAGAGCGCGATCCGCGAGTAGATCGGAATCTCCTCGCCGCGCAAACCGTTCGGCCGCCCACCGCCATCCCAGTGTTCGTCAAAGCTCCGGATCGCCGCTATCACACCGTCGGAGAACCGCATTTTCCGGGCTATTTCGGCGCCCCGATCGCAGCGCGTTTCCATCAGCTCGTTGGCAATCTGGCCGCCGTTCTGGAAAATATGCACCAGCGCGCGAAATCGCTCGGCCAGCCCGGAATTCATGCCGGTATGGGACAGCACGAAACGCAGCACCTGCGGCAGGCTGCCGTTGACCGTCGTGAAGTCACGCTTGAACGCGATATCGTCGGTCATATAGAGCTGGCAGATGCGCGCAGCATTGCTGCTGCAGCCGACGTCCTTCACCAGCAGCGTGTAATAGAGCTCCCAGATTTCGGCTTCGGGGAGGCCGATTTCGCGGCCGATGTGGATTCCGATCCAGCAGCAGCGCACGCAATGGCCGGCCGGCTGACCTTCGACCATGTCGAGCGCATAGCTTAGTGCACTGAGGAGCTCGGCGAGACGAAGCTCAGGCACCGGCGTCGGTTGGTCGAGCGAAGGTTCCATCGGATGAAACTTGAGGGCCACATACCGGCAGCGCCCGCCAATCGAGCGGGCGCTGAAGAGTTCAACAAATAAGTTAATAAAGCGGCTTGCCGGTGCGCCGACCGGGAGCTTGCGACGGTAAGCGTTCGTTCAGCTTCCCCTCACTCCGCCGCCACCTGATGCGCCCGCGCATATTCCATGAGCGCGTCGTCGGCGACCGGCACGAGCGGCGCAAAGTCGCGATGCGCGATCCATTCGGCGCGGGTGAATTTGGTGATGTGGTTCGAGCAGGCGCACAGCGTGAGATAGACGATCTTGCGCGGATAGGGCGTGATGTTGGGCGGCGAGGCGTGCACCAGATTACCGTGGAACATCAGCACCGAGCCGGGCTTGCCGGTCGGCGCCACGATGCCGCCGTCGGCGGCAAGCCGCGTCACCGTCTCCTTGTCGAGCGTCCACAGCGGATAGGACGTGGTCGCCGTGTCGTGGCCGGC
>JBAQHW010000224.1:0-2806 GCA_049288525.1 Xanthobacteraceae bacterium | reverse complement strand
GCGAAAGATAGGTGGCGACCGCCTCGGTCTTGGGGCTGCGCAGATTGATCGGATTGAAATCGAAGCGCAGCCCATACAACAGCGGCAAGCCGGCGGCGACCACGGCCAGCGTGATGATGAGGATCGGCATGCGATGTCGCGCCAGGAAATCGTCGACCGGCGCCAGCGCCCGATAGCCGAGTTGCGCCGGCTCGCGCGGCGGCTTGAGCACGCTCAGCAGCGCCGGCAAGAGCGTAATGCTGGTGGTGAAGGCGACCATCATGCCGACGCCGGCAATCAGCCCGAGCTCGGAGACGCCTTTGTAGACCGTCGGCAGGAACGAGAAGAAGCCGGCCGCGGTCGCCAAGGCCGCGAGCGTCAGCGGCGCCCCGGCGCGGCGGCCCGACTCCACAAGCGCCTCACGCAGATTATCGTTGGCATGGCGCTCGGCGCGATAACGGACGGAAAATTGCAGGCCGAAGTCGACGCCGAGCCCGACGAACAGCACCGCGAAATATACCGATATGAGATTCAGCGTACCGACCATCAGCAAGCCGAGCGCGGCCGTGACGGAAAGACCGACGACGAGGGCTGCGAACACGGCGAAAATGATTCGGAACCAGCGCAGCGCCAGCCAGAGAATGAACAGGACCACCAGGATCGTGACGGTGGCGTTGAGCGCGGCGTTCTCCTTGATGGTGGCGAATTCCTCGTCCGCCATCGGCACCGGACCGGTCAGGCGCAACCGTGCCTGATATTTGGAGGCGAAACCGAGATCCTTCGCTGCCTGGCGGATGGCGTCGGTCGCACGCTTGCCCGGCTCGAGCTCGGAGTAATCGAGCTTGGCCCTGATCTGGAGAAAGCTGAGCAGGTCGTCCGGCTTGGCGGCGCTGCCCTGCACCAATTCGTGCCAGGAAAAGCTTGCCGGCTTTCCGGCATTCACCTTTTCCAGCGTTTGGGCGGCCAGCGTCAGCGGCCACGTCATGTTGTCGAGCGTGATCTGGCCGCCCTGCACGCCAAGCAGCCCGAATTGCAGCGCCTGGATAACGCCGCGCAGTGATGGGTCGCCCGCCAGCACCTGGATGAGGCGCTGCGCCTGGGTCAGCCCCTTCAATTGCGGGCCGAGATCGGCGGTGCTCTCGAACAGCAGGCCATTCTGGGCAAAAAAGCTTCCGCCCTTCGGCTGCACGATGGCGCGAAACAAATCCTTCTGCTGCGACAGCCGGGCCACCAGCGCATTGGTTGCCTCATCGACCAGTTCGGGAGACGGCGCGTTGATGACCGCAGTGACGGTGTCGTATTGCGGGAACGCCTTTTCCAGGGCGGCTTCGCGCTTCCGCCACGGGATGTTCGCCGAAATGAGCTGATTGATGTCCGTGGTCATCGCAAAATGCGTGGCCGCATACCAGGACGAGACCAACGTGAGCAGCACCGCCGCGGCGATTACCGGCCAAGCGAATTGCACGCAAAAACCGATTGCGCGGACAACGAGAGCGGTAATCATCTTCATGGGCTGGTCAGCGTAATGGGAATGATCGACGGGATCGACGGATCAACGGGATTGGTTTGAGGCGTTAAGAGAACGGCGAAATGGTGGCGCGCCAAGCGGGGCGCGCACACTAGATGCCCTGAATGGCCGAAAAAGTGAAATTTTGAAAATTTTCCTATTTCCGTGCCGCCTCATCCATTGCCGCCGGCGCATAACGGTACCCCCTCTATGGAACCCCTTGGCCGCCAACGTACGTCACCTCGAACCGGTTGCACCCCAGAGCGTTGGCGTTGAACGGCAGCGACAGGAAAGCCATGCGCTGGACAAGAGACCGTATTTCCGCTCAATGGGGGCGGTTTATAGGCCATTCGGGCTTGATTGTTACGCATTTGCAGCCAAGTAGACTGCCAACGAGACCGGATAAGGCCACCAAAAGCAGGCATAACCGGACTTAATC
The DNA here is from genome assembly GCA_049288525.1 of Xanthobacteraceae bacterium. GTDB lineage: Bacteria > Pseudomonadota > Alphaproteobacteria > Rhizobiales > Xanthobacteraceae > BOG-931. The sequence continues at coordinate 881 of JBAQHW010000224.1, read as the reverse complement.
CGCGCCAGACCGTATTCTTGCGGCGCATGGCCGCAGACCCGACATTAACCGTTCAACCGGCCCCTCGGCCGGGAGGTCTTGATGAAAGTGATCCTTGCTCAACCCCGTGGTTTCTGCGCCGGCGTGGTGCGCGCCATCGAGATTGTCGAGCGCGCGCTGCAGAAATACGGGCCGCCGGTCTATGTCCGTCACGAAATCGTGCACAACAAGCATGTCGTCGAAAGCCTCAAGGCCAAGGGTGCGCGCTTTGTCGAGGAGCTTTCCGAAGTTCCCGCCAATGCGGTCACGATCTTCAGCGCCCACGGCGTCGCCAAGAGCATCGAGGAAGAGGCTGCGTCGCGCAACCTGCCGGTTCTCAACGCCACCTGTCCGCTGGTGACCAAAGTTCACAACCAGGGCAAACGCTATGTCGCCCAGGGCCGCCGGCTGATCCTCATCGGCCATGCCGGCCACCCGGAGGTCGAGGGTACGATGGGGCAGATTTCCCAGCCGGTGACGCTGGTGCAGACCGAGGCCGACGTCGCCACGCTCGACATTCCGGCCGACACGCCGGTCGCTTATGTCACCCAGACCACGCTTTCCGTCGACGACACCCGCGGCATCATCGCCGCGTTGCATGACCGCTTCACCGACATGGTCGGGCCGGAGACGCGCGACATCTGCTACGCCACGCAAAACCGGCAGACCGCCGTGCGCGAATTGAGCGATCTGGTCGACGTCATCCTGGTGGTCGGCGCCAAGAACAGTTCGAATTCGAATCGGCTGCGTGAGATCGGCGAAGAGGCCGGCACGCCGAGCTATCTGATCGCCGACGGCAGCGAGCTCGATGCGTCATGGTTCGAAAATGCCAATACCGTCGGTATCACCGCCGGCGCGTCGGC
>JBAQHW010000223.1:0-10791 GCA_049288525.1 Xanthobacteraceae bacterium | reverse complement strand
GCGGCGGACATCCGCGGTGAGGTAGCAGATCGAAGCGGATCGGCGCTGGTCGGCGGTATTGCTCATCGGCACCGCGCCATAGCCGTCGCGAAAATCGGCGTTCATATCGGCGACGAAAGGAATCTGGCGTTCTTCGGCAAAGGCATGGACCGCTTTCGCCAATGGCGCCCAATCCTCCGCCTTGGTGCGGCGGATCGGCACCGGGCCGTCGTTGCCATGGAGCGCGCCGTCGAAGTCCTGATCGCTCTCGAGTTTGCGATAATAAGGCAGCACCTCGTCCCAGCCCCATCCCGCGGCGCCGGCTGCCTGCCATTCGGCATAGTCGTCAGGCGTGCCGCGGTAGGCGACCATTCCCATGACCGAAGAGCCGCCGCCCATCACGCGCCCCTGGGAGAAGCCGGTCAGCGGCGAATTGTCTTGTCGCCGCCAATGCACCTTGAGTGCGGACCAAAAATAGCCGTCGTTGTAATAGGAGCGCGGATATGAATCGAGAATATCTGCGGGTTCCGCTCCCGGCACCGTATCCGCTCCCGCCTCGAGCAGGAGCACGCGATTGGCGGCGCGGGCCGACAGCCGATTTGCCAGCACGCAACCCGCCGCGCCGGCGCCGACGATGATGACGTCGTAGTTTTCCGTCATTTCAATTTCCAGATTCCGATGAGATCGGGGTCGCGCACGCCTGCCCGCGAGCCGGCGACCCGTTCGATTGAACATTACGGTGGCATGGTTTACTGGATCGGCGGCTGGCGCAAGACGCACCGGCAACAGTCCCAAAGTCAGGTTCCGGCCATGACCATGACCTCGTCCGACACACCCTCCAAGTCACCGACCAACACACTTCGCGGGGTCATTGCCGCTGTCGCAACGGCGGTCGGCGAAAACGGCGAGCCCGATTCCGGACGGTCGACGGTGCTGGCGCGCTTTCTGCTCGAGACCGGCTGCGATGGGCTCAACGTGCTCGGCACCACCGGAGAAGCGACCTCGTTTTCGCTCGACCAGCGCCGGCGGGTGATGACCGCTTATGCTGAGGCCGGTCTGCCGCTCGACCGCATGATGGTTGGAACCGGGGCCGCCGCCGTAGCCGACGCGATCGCGCTAACCAAGCACGCCGCCGAACTCGGCTTTGCCGGCGCGCTGGTGCTGCCGCCGTTCTATTACAAAGGCGTGCACGATGACGGCCTGGTCGCCTATATCGACGCGATCGTGACTACCACCGCCGCCCGGCCGGTACCGATCTACCTTTATCATTTTCCGGCGCAGTCGGGCCTGCACTGGCATGTCGCGCTGATCCGCCGCTTGCTCGACACGTTTGGCGAACGCATCGTCGGATTAAAGGACTCGTCCGGCGACATGGCCTACGCTCGGGACGCCGCCAGCGTTCTGCCGCGGTTCAAGGTCTTTCCTTCCACCGAAGCGGCGCTGCCGGAAGCGCGATCCGGCCTGTTTGCCGGCTGCATTTCGGCAACCGCCAATCTCAACGCCGACCTTTGCGCGCGTGCCTATCGTTCCGGCGACGCGGCGGCGCTCGCCGAGGCGGTGGCCATTCGAAAATTGTTCGACGGCAAGGCACTCGTACCCGGCATCAAAGCGCTCCTGGCGCATATTCATGGCGCGCCGCAGTGGGCGCGGGTTGAACCCCCGCTCTCAGCCTTTCCGGCGGCCGACCGCGCCGCCGTGATCGCCGGCTACGATGCGGTACGGGCCGAACGGGTCGCTTAAGGGCGCCCGCGCAAAAGTATCGATATCTCGCCGCCAGGCCCGACGCGGGCCCGTGGCAGTCCCTGGGCTCGCCGTCCGGCGTTGACGCTGCGCCCGTGCACCCCTATAAGCGCCCCTCGTCAACGAAACTATACGGTCCATGGCCAATACCAAGTCTGCCAAGAAGGCTGCCCGCCAGATCACACGCCGAACCGCGGTCAATAAGTCGCGGCGCTCGCGCCTGCGCTCGGCCACGCGCAAGGTCGAGGAGGCGTTGGCCTCTGGCGATCAGAGCCGTGCCCTGGCGGCGATGGTACAGGCGGAGCCGGCGCTCATTCGTGCAGCGCAACAGGGGATCGTGCACCGCAACGCGGCGCGCCGAAAGGTTTCGCGGCTCGCCCAGCGGATCGCCAAACTCGGCAAGAAATAGCTTCTCCGCCTTTTTGCTTCTAAAATTCCGGTGAAATGCGCAGTTTGTCGTGGACTGCAATTTCACTGTTGTATTATTGTCACGCCACGCCGCAAATATCCCGGCTAGAGACATTATGGGCCATTCTGCGGCCGGCAAGCGCCTCAAGTTTGTTTGTTCCCACCGCATCACCTACGGGTTACCCGATAAAACTGTCCAAAAGTATGCATGAGCAATGAATGACTTATTGCACACACCCTTTGCCGGACTTTGATTCCGGGCGATTCCCGTCGGCCCGGATTTTGTTTGCTCGGGCGGCCGATTGCGAACGTGACACGCGGATTGCGCTTTTTATTTGCGCGTTGATTCAGTCGCCGAGTCAATGATTTGTCCCGGACGCGGGGCTCGAAACGAGGCCGCTTATTGTCGGCCCAGCTAAAAGCTCAATATTGACGAGGCTTTTTTGCAGTTGCGGCCGCGAATTCGCATGCTAGTTTTTGGCTCTCTTCGGTTCCGAAGGTCTTCAACAAGTCGGCAAGTGGTAACTCATCGCGGTATGGGTGCGGGTGAGGTATGTCCAGTCGCGTGCGTTCCGACCTGTGGTGGCCCCAAGTCCTGAGCGGCGAGCGTACAGAGTATCTGCCGGTTTTGTGAAACACGTAGCTAAAGGTCTCGCAGCCGCGCTGCACAAGAGCCAGTGACAACCATCGTATCTGAGAGCGATGGAGGGGGGGCATCATGACGAATACCAATCTGCCATTTGCCGCGATCATCGGTTGGGGCTGGCCCAGGGCCGCCTCCAGCGGCTGAAGCGTAACTCTGGATCTAAAGCGGGCCTTCGCGCAGGCCGCGCGGAGCCTGGTCCTCCTTGCTCAAGTGAGTTGCGTGTCGGCCAAATCCGGACCCGTGGGATCGACTCCCTCGACAGGCCTGGGAAATTAACCTCCGAAAATAAAGCGGGCCAAAATGACAGTCACCGATCAGGAGCGCTGGCGTCGGGTGAAAGAGCGATTGCGTACCGAGCTGGGTGAAGACGTATTCAGCAGTTGGTTCGGCCGCATGGAGCTTGAAACCACCGACAACGGCTTGTTGCGTCTGTCGGTACCGACCCGATTTCTGCGCAATTGGATCCAGTCGCATTACAGCGAACGCGTCCTGGCCAAGTGGCAGGAGGAAGAACCTGGCGTCACGCGCATGGAATTGAGCGTTCGCTCGGCCGCGATCAAGTTGCCGTCGGTCAAACCCAAGGCCTCGGATGGCCTGGGGCCGACGCGCGAAGCGCGCGATGGCGCCGCCGTCAACGGCGACATGCGCACTGGCGTGCCGTTCATGACGGTGCACGAGGCGCTCGGCGGCTCGCCGCTCGACCCGCGGCTCAGCTTCGACACATTCATCATTGGCCGTTCGAACACGCTGGCGCATGCCGCGGCGAAACAGGTCGCGGCCAGCCGGCGCGGCGAGCCGCTGATGTTCAATCCGCTCTATATTCACGCCGCCGTGGGACTCGGCAAAACCCACCTGCTGCAGGCGATCAGCCGGACCGGCAATAACGGCGGCGAGCGCAAGATTCTTTACCTCACCGCCGAACGCTTCATGTATGGCTTTGTTTCGGCCTTGCGCTCGCAGACCACACTCGCCTTCAAAGAGGCGGTGCGGGCGATCGACGTTCTGGTGATCGACGATTTGCAGTTTCTGCAAGGTCGCTCGACCCAGGCCGAGTTCTGCCACACGCTGAACACGCTGATCGACGCCGGGCGCCAGGTCGTGATTGCCAGCGACCGGCCGCCGGCTGATCTCGAAAGCCTGGACGACCGCGCGCGCTCACGGCTTGCCGGAGGCCTCGTCGTGGAGATTGGCTCGCTGGGCGAGGAATTGCGGTTGGAAATCCTCAAGAGCCGCGTTGCCGCCGCCCGTCTGCATCATCCCGGTTTCGAGGTGCCGGCGGCGGTGCTGAGCTTCGTCGCCAAGTCCATCACGCATAACGGCCGTGACCTCGAGGGCGCGGTCAATCGCCTCCTGGCCCACGCCAAGCTGACCGGCCAGCCGGTAACGCTGGAAATGGCCGAACGGGAAATGCGCGACTTGATCCGTCCCGCCGAACCGAAGCGGGTCCGCATCGAAGACATCCAACGTATCGTGGCGCGCCAATACAACGTCAGCCGGGCTGACCTATTGTCGTCGCGCCGGACCGCCAATGTTGTGCGGCCGCGTCAGGTGGCGATGTACCTGGCCAAGGTTCTGACCTTGCGTTCGCTCCCGGAAATCGGGCGCCGTTTCGGCGGCCGTGACCACACCACTGTCCTGCATGCGGTGCGCAAGATCGAAAATCTGGCGGGCAACGACAGCGCCTTTGCCGAGGAAATCGAGGCGCTCAAACGACAGCTTCAGGATTGATCCGCCCTTGCCGACGGTTGCCGAAATCTGTGAAAAGCTAGGGAAAAGGTCGTCGCGGGACGGCTGTGGACTTGCCCAAGCTGCCGCCGCACGCCACCTTTGCTTTCCGCCAAGTGACCGGCCTGCGTCCATCGGGCAGACTTGGCGGCAACGGGTTTGACGATGAAGGTCACGGTAGAGCGTTCGGAACTATTGAAATCGCTGGGCCACGTGCACCGCGTGGTCGAGCGCCGCAATACGATTCCGATCCTCGCCAATGTGCTGTTGAGCGCCGACCGCGCCAAGCTCGCGCTCAAGGCCACCGACCTCGACATCGAGGTCACCGATGCGATCGCCGCCGAGGCCGGCCCCGGCGGTTCGACCACGGTGCCCGCACACATGTTTTTCGACATCGTGCGCAAGCTGCCCGAGGGCGCCCAGATCGTGCTGGAATCGTCCGGCGACCGCGCCGCGCTGTCAATCCGCGCCGGCCGTTCGCGCTTTACGCTGCAGACGCTTCCCGAAAGCGATTTCCCCGATCTCGCCCCCGGCGAGATGACGCACAAATTCACCCTCAAGGCCGCCGATCTCAAGCGGCTTATCGACAAAACCCAGTTTGCGATCTCCACGGAGGAGACGCGCTACTACCTCAACGGCATTTATCTGCATGCCGCCGGTTCGGCTAAGGCGCAGACCTTGCGGGCGGTGGCAACCGATGGGCACCGCTTGGCGCAAATGGAGATCGAACTGCCGAACGGCGCTGCCGGCATGCCGGGGGTGATTGTGCCCCGCAAGACCGTCAGCGAGGTGCAGCGCCTGATGGAGGATAGCGAGACCGAGGTCGCGATCGAACTGTCGCCAGGCAAGATTCGCTTCACCATCGGCCAGACCATCTTAACCTCGAAGCTGATCGACGGCACCTTTCCCGATTACAGCCGGGTCATTCCGGTCGCCAACGACAAGGAACTCGTTGTCGACAAGAAGGAATTCGAGGCGGCGGTCGACCGCGTCTCGACCGTGTCGAGCGAACGCGGTCGGGCGGTCAAATTATCGATCTCGGCCGGAAAATTGCTGTTGTCGGTCACCAACCCGGATTCCGGCAGCGCCAACGAAGAGCTTGAGGTCGAGTATGAAGCCGATCCGGTCGATATCGGCTTCAATTCGCGCTACCTCCTCGACATTGCCGCACAGATCGAAAGCGAGGCGGCCGTGCTCAAGCTCGCGGATCCCGGTTCGCCGACGCTGATCCAGGACAAGGAGTCGCGCGGCGCGCTTTACGTGCTGATGCCGATGCGGGTGTGACGCGTTTGGTCCTGCTCCGCCAACGGGTCCACGCCAAGTGTGCGGCCCGATGACAGGCTCCGGCGGAGCGTCGGCCATAATCGAGCACCGATCCTTGCTGAGAGCTCAATCAATTACTGGATCGTCCGCCGGCCCGGATGATGACGAGTAATGACGATCCTTCGGCTTACGCTGACCAACTTTCGCAATTATCACACGGCATCGCTTGCAGCCGGCGCCAAAACGATGGTGCTAGTCGGACCGAACGGGGCCGGCAAGACCAATCTGATCGAGGCCATTTCCCTTCTGGCGCCGGGCCGCGGCTTGCGCCGCGCCGCCCTCGATGAAGTGGCGTTCAGTGAGGGCGACGGCGCCTGGGCGGTCGCCGCCGAAGTCGAGGGGGCGCTCGGGCTGGCGACGCTCGGCACCGGCATCGATCGGCTGCCGGAAGACAGCGCGACGAAGCAGCGCAAATGCCGGATCGACCGCGAGCCGGTGGCTTCGGCCGCGGCTTTCGCCGACCACCTGCGCGTTATTTGGCTCACACCGGCGATGGACACGCTATTTGCCGGCGCGCCGTCCGAGCGTCGGCGTTTTCTCGATCGGCTGGTGCTTGCCGTCGACGCTGAACATGGCAGCCGCGTCAATGCGCTCGATCGGTCGCTGCGCTCGCGCAATCGCCTGTTGGAGGACGCGGCGCCGGATCCGCATTGGCTCGATGCGGTCGAGCATGAAACCGCGGAACTTGCCGTCGCGGTCGCCGGACTGCGGGTTGAAACCGTACGGCGGCTCGGCGCGGTGCTGGAAGCGCGCAATGGCTCGGCCTTCCCTTCCGCGCAAATCGCGCTCGATGGCTGGATCGAGCAGCTCATTGCCGATCATCCGGCCGCCGAAATCGAGAAACGCTACCGTGCGGTCTTGCGCGACAATCGATCGCGCGACGCGGCCGCAGGACGCACTCTCGACGGACCGCATCTTACCGATCTTAAGGTTGTCTATGCAGACAAGAACCTCAATGCGGCCGATGCGTCGACCGGCGAGCAAAAAGCGTTGTTGATCGGACTGGTACTCGCTCACGCCCGATTGATCGCCACGATGACCGGGTTGGCGCCGATCCTGTTGCTCGACGAGGTCGTCGCCCATCTCGATCCGGAACGGCGCGCTGCACTGCACGCGGAACTGGCCCAATTGCCCGGCCAAGTCTGGATGACCGGCGCGGATCCGGCGCTGTTCGCCGAGATCGACAACACCGCGGCGATGGTCGATGTCAGATTCGGCAGATTGCAAGCGCGATCGACAACGCCTTGAGGCGAAACGGTTCCCATCGAGCCGCGAGATTTTGCCCGCCGCAAGCCCAGCAATCGGGGAACAACAGCGCGAGACGCGTCTTGAATCTGGAAGAAGCAGGAAACGTCCGGTTTGTGACAGACGCTGAAGATTGTGGGCTAACAATAATGCCGGAACCAGCAGAAGATTTGATTGTTCGGAACCTCATCGAAGCGCTGGAGCGGCTGCGCGAGGATTTGGATCGCATGGAACTCTGGGCCGCCGTCCTCGGCTCGTTCCAACACCCCGTGCCCGACTACCGGCCGGGCGACCGGCATCTGATCAAGCCGCAGCGGCGCCCGGAGCTTTAGCGGCTGGGTTGCGGCTCAGAGCGTCTCTGCCGACATCCGCCGACCTCGTGCGCCGTTGACGGCTGCGGTCTTTTCAGGGCTGAAACACGGCCGCTTTTGAGGGCGCCGAAAATCTTGAAAAACCCCGTTTTGACAATATCTTAATGCAGGTGCTTTTGCCGTGCACCCGCCGCTAATTTCGTGTACACGATTCAGTGATTCACGCGTCCATTTTTTGCAGCCAATTCGCGAGCTTTCCGTATGGCCGAACCCGTCCGTAAGCCTGTCTCCGCGGCGTCCGACTACGACGCGGAATCGATCAAGGTGCTCAAGGGGCTCGATGCCGTGCGTAAGCGGCCGGGCATGTATATCGGCGATACCGATGACGGTTCCGGCCTGCACCACATGGTCTACGAGGCCGTCGACAACGCCATCGACGAGGCGCTGGCCGGTTTCGCCAGGGAAGTGTTCGTGCGGCTCAATCCGGACGGTTCCTGCACCGTGCGCGACGACGGCCGCGGCATTCCGACCGACATCCACAAGGGTGAAGGCGTTTCCGCTGCCGAAGTCATTATGACGCAGCTTCATGCCGGCGGGAAATTCGATCAGAATTCGTACAAGGTGTCCGGCGGGCTGCACGGCGTCGGCGTCTCGGTGGTCAATGCGCTGTCAAGCTGGCTCAGGCTGACCATATGGCGGGACGGCCAGGAACATTTCATGGAATTTGCCAACGGCGAGCCGGTCGCGCCGCTCGCCGTCGTTGGCGCCGCACGCGATAAGCGCGGCACCGAGGTCAGCTTCCTGCCGTCGAAAAAGACCTTCACCATGACGGAGTTCGATTTCGCCACGCTGGAGCACCGGCTGCGCGAGCTCGCCTTCCTCAATTCCGGCGTCACCATCGTGCTCTCCGACATGCGCCATGCCGTCGAGAAGCGCGAAGAGTTGCGCTACGATGGCGGCGTCGAGGCCTTCGTCAAATATCTCGACCGCAACAAGACCCCGCTCATCCCGCAGCCGATCGTGATCAAGGCCGAGCGCGAGGGCGTCATGGTCGATTGCGCGATGTGGTGGAACGACGGCTATCACGAGACGGTGCTGTGCTTCACCAACAATATCCCGCAGCGCGATGGCGGCACGCATCTGGCCGGCTACCGCGGCGCCTTGACCCGGCAAGTCACCGGCTATGCCGATAGCGGCGGCGGCGCGCGCAAGGAAAAAGTCGCGCTGACCGGCGACGACTGCCGCGAAGGCTTGACCGCCGTGCTCTCGATCAAAGTCGCGGATCCGAAATTTTCGTCGCAGACCAAAGACAAGCTCGTCTCGTCCGAAGTCCGCCCGGCCGTCGAGGGCATGGTCAATGACATGCTCAAGGCCTGGTTCGAGGAGCACCCGTCGGAAGCCAAGATCGTCGTCGGCAAGGTGATCCAGGCCGCGGCCGCCCGCGAAGCCGCCCGCAAGGCGCGCGAAATGACGCGCAAAAGCGCGCTCGGCATCACCTCGCTTCCCGGTAAGCTTGCCGATTGCCAGGAACGCGATCCAGCCAAATCGGAGCTGTTCATCGTCGAGGGCGATTCCGCCGGCGGCAGCGCCAAACAAGGCCGCAATCGCGCATTTCAGGCGGTCCTGCCGCTACGCGGAAAGATCCTCAATGTCGAACGCGCCCGCATGGACAAGATGCTGTCGTCGGAGCAGATCGGCACGCTGATCACCGCGCTCGGCACCGGTATCGGCACCGACGAGTTCTCCATCGACAAGCTGCGCTACCACAAGATCATCATCATGACCGATGCGGACGTCGACGGCGCCCATATCCGCACGCTGCTATTGACTTTCTTCTACCGGCAGATGCGGGAGATCATCGACCATGGGTACCTCTACATCGCCCAGCCACCGCTCTACAAAATCGCCCGCGGCAAGTCCGAGCAATATCTCAAGGACGAGCGCGCGCTCGAAGATTTTCTGATCGACACCGGAATCGAAGAGGCGACGCTGCGTTTGTCATCCGGAGAAGTGCTCGCCGGCAACGATCTGCGCAAGCTGGTCGAGGATTCCCGCACCATCCGCAATCTGCTGCGCGGTTTGCATAGCCGCTACAATCGCCAAGTGGTCGAGCAGGCGTCAATTATGAGCGTGCTCAACCGCGAGATTTTCGGCGATCCGCAGAAGGCTGTGGCGGCGGTGCCCTACATCGCCAAGCGGCTCGATGCGCTGTCGGAGGAAACCGAACGGGGCTGGCAGGGCCAGTTCACCGAAGGTACCGGCTTCCAGTTCGAGCGCACCATGCGTGGCGTCAAGGAAGTCGCGGTGCTCGATCAGGCGCTGCTTGGCTCGGTCGACGCGCGCAAGCTCGACGAATTCGCCCCCTCGCTGCAAAAGGTCTTCCCGCGGCCGACGCCACCGGCGATGCTGCGGCGAAAAGACGAGGACATGCCGATCCACGGTCCGGTCGGACTGTTCGAGGCGGTAACTGCCGCCGGCAAGAAGGGCGTGTCGCTACAACGCTACAAGGGCCTGGGCGAGATGAATCCCGGCCAGCTCTGGGAAACCACGCTCGACACCAACGCCCGTTCGCTGTTGTGTGTGTCCGTCAAGGAAATCGACGAGGCCAATACGATCTTCGACGAGTTGATGGGCGACAAGGTCGAACCCCGCCGGCTCTTCATCGAAGAGCACGCTCTGGCGGCCAGCGTCGACGTCTGAATCCTTCATCCTCGCCCCAATGCCGCGGCGGAGGATGCCGTTCTCAAAACATGTCGAAATACTCGTTCTGCTCCCAGGCGGTGACCTCGCCGTCGCCGCCTGACGCCGCCTCCGCCTTGAAGCGATCGAGCTCCGCCGTCTTGAGGCGGATGTAATAGTCGACGAAGGCTGTGCCGAAGCTCTCCTTGAACAGGGTGTCGCCGCGCAGCGCCGTCAGCGCTTCGCCAAGGCTTTTGGGCAACAACGGCGCTTGCGTCTCATAGGGCGTATCGGCGGACGGTCCGGGATCGCTTTTTTTCGCCATGCCGTCCAGCCCGGCATAAATCTGCGACGCCATGTAGAGATAGGGATTGGCGGCCGGCTCGCCGACGCGGTTTTCCAGATGCGTCGCCGGATCGCCCGGCTCGCCGAGCACGCGCACCATGACGCCGCGATTGTCGCGCGCCCAGATCGCACGGTCGGGCGCAAGCGTATAGGCGCGGTAGCGCTTGTAGCCGTTGACCGTCGGCGTGGTGAAGGCGGCGGCCGCCTGTGCATGCTCCAGCAGCCCGCCGAGATACTGAAGCCCCGTCGCGGAAAGTCCTTCGCGTTCGTTGCCGGCAAACACGTTACGGCGGTCTTTGCGCGCGATCAGCGACTGATGCAGGTGCCAGCCGCTGGAAAATAGATTCGGCAAAGCCGGCCGGCACATGAAGCTCGCGAGCAGGCCGTGGC
>JBAQHW010000222.1:0-2106 GCA_049288525.1 Xanthobacteraceae bacterium | reverse complement strand
CTATCTCGCCGGGCTTAATCCGGAGCAGCGGCTGGCGGTCGAGACGCTCGACGGTCCGGTGCTGGTGCTGGCCGGCGCCGGTACCGGCAAGACCCGCGTGCTCACCGTGCGCATCGCTCATATTCTCAGCCTCGGCCGCGCTCGGCCGGGCGAAATTCTCGCCGTCACCTTCACCAACAAGGCGGCGCGCCAGATGAAGGTGCGGGTCGGCGATATCGTCGGCCACGTCGTCGAAGGCATGCCGTGGCTCGGCACCTTCCATTCCATCGGCGTGAAGATTTTGCGCCGCCATGCCGAGCTGGTGGGCTTGAAGAGCGACTTCACCATTCTCGACGTCGACGACCAGGTCCGGCTGATGAAGCAGCAGCTCGCCGCCGAGACCATCGACGAGAAGCGCTGGCCGGCGCGCGTTTTGGCCTCGCTGATCGACGGCTGGAAGAACCGCGGGCTGACGCCGGAGCAGGTGCCGTCCGGCGAGGCGGCCGTGTTCGCCAACGGCAAAGGCTTAAAGCTCTACAAGGCCTACCAGGAGCGGCTGAAGATTCTCAACGCCGCCGACTTCGGCGATCTGTTGCTGGAATGCATCCGGCTGTTCCGCCAGCAGCCCGAGGTGCTGCGGCAGTATCAGTCGCGCTTCAAATACATTCTGGTCGACGAATATCAGGACACCAATGTCGCGCAGTATTTGTGGCTAAGGTTGTTGGCGCAAAGGACCACTGCCACTTCTCCCCGCGTGCGGGGAGAAGTCGACGCGCGAAGCGCGGCGGATGAGGGGGCGCCGGAGCTGCCAGAGCTTGTGGGCCCGCGCTCCGAGCGCCCGGCTACGCCCCCTCACCATAGCGATGCTTCGCATCGCGTTCTTTCTGAAGATGACGGCGGCCAGAGGCCGCCTATGCCTCTCCCCGTAAACGGGGACAGGGAGACCGCTCCGGCAAGCCCGGCGAAAAACATCTGCTGCGTCGGCGACGACGATCAGTCGATCTACGGCTGGCGCGGTGCCGAGGTCGACAACATCCTGCGCTTCGAGCACGATTTTCCCGGCGCCACCGTCATTCGCCTCGAGCGCAATTACCGCTCCACCGGGCATATCCTCGCCGCCGCCTCGCATCTGATCGCGCACAACGAAGGCCGGCTCGGCAAGACGCTGCGCACCGACGATGTGCCGGGCGAGAAAGTCACCGTCACCGGCGCCTGGGACTCCGAGGAGGAAGCGCGCGCCATCGGCGAGAACATCGAGCAGTTGCAGCGCGGTGATGAGTCCGGCAGATCGCATCCCCTCAACGAGATGGCTATTCTGGTGCGCGCCTCGTTCCAGATGCGCGAATTCGAGGATCGCTTCGTCACCCTCGGTTTGCCCTACCGCGTCATCGGCGGACCGCGCTTTTACGAGCGGGCCGAAATCCGCGACGCGCTCGCCTATCTGCGCGTGGTCAATTCGCCGGCCGACGATCTCGCCTTCGAACGCATCGTCAATGTGCCGAAACGCGGCCTGGGTGACGCCACCGTGCAGCTTTTGCACGATCATGCGCGGAAGCACCGCGTGCCGCTGACCGAGGCCGCCCGCGTCATGGTCTCAGCCGACGCCTTGAAGCCGAAGCCGCGCGGCTCCTTGCGCGCGCTGCTCGAATCCATCGACCGCTGGCGGCGCGAGCGCGAGACCCTGCCGCACAACGAGTTGGCGGAAATCATTCTTGATGAGAGCGGCTACACCGAGATGTGGCAGAAGGACCGCTCTGCCGACGCCGCCGGCCGCCTGGAGAACCTCAAAGAGCTGGTGCGCTCGATGGAGGAGTTCGAGAACCTGCAGGGTTTTCTCGAGCACATCTCGCTGGTGATGGACAACGAGAAAGCCGCGGAGGCCGACGCCGTCAACATCATGACGCTGCATTCGGCCAAGGGGCTCGAATTCAACACCGTGTTCCTGCCGGGTTGGGAGGAGGGCGTGTTCCCCAACCAGCGCACGCTCGACGAGACCGGCCGCGCCGGGCTGGAGGAGGAGCGCCGCCTCGCCCATGTCGGCCTGACGCGCGCGCGCAAGCGGGCCAGAATCTGGTTCGCCACCAACCGCCGCATGCACGGGCTGTGGCAGACCAACATCCCGTCGCG
>JBAQHW010000221.1:0-3216 GCA_049288525.1 Xanthobacteraceae bacterium | reverse complement strand
CTACGACTTACCTTCGTCATTGCCGGACTTGATCCGGCAATCCATGCGGCGAAGAGGCTGAAACAAAAATTCGGGTTGGCTGAGATCGCTTCATCTCAGCATGGACCGCCGGATCAAGTCCGGCGGTGACGGGGAGAGTGCGTGCGCCGTTGAAAAGTGGATCGGAAGGACAATTCCTGCCGCGTGGGATCGGAAGAACATTGGCCGCAATTTGACGGCGTAGCGCCGCGGGCCGTTCTGGAGCTAAACTCCGGGCCGGGGAGAGGGGTCGCCATGCGTATCCGGACCGTCGTTCTTGGCGCGCTCGTCGTGGTCGTCGCCTTTGTCGGCGCGACGCTGATCATGGACCTGCTATGGCCGTCGTCCGCGCCGCAGGCCAATCGCCCCGCCTTGGTGGCGGTCCCGCCGCTGCAGCCGCTGACCGGCACCTCCACCGTGCTGGCGCCCACCGCGATCGCGCTCTCGGCGATCGCCCAGGCGCTTGACGCGCAGGCGCCGCGCCAGTTCTCCGGCAAACCGCAAAATCCCGTGTCGAAGCTTCTCTCCAATGCGCAGTTGAACTTCAGCGTCAATCGCGGCCCGATCCAGGTCATCGGCCAGCCTGGCGTGCTGGTGGTCACGACACCGCTGCAGGGCCAGTTCGAAGCGCTCGGCACCGTCACCAGCGCTGTCGGCTCGAGCGTCAGCACCGTCGGCAATACCCTCGGCGGGCTGATTGGCGGCAGCATCGGCCAGCAGGTGGAAAACTTCGCCGGCAAGGCGTTCGATCAGCACACCGACATTCAAGGCACGGTGACGACGGCCTCGCGGCCGACCATCGCGCCGAACTGGCGGCTGGCGCCCAATCTCTCCGCCCAGGTTAATGTCGTCGACGTGGTTCTGCCGCTCGGCGGATTGAAGCTCAGCGTCGGCAACGCGGTGCGGCCGGTGCTCGACAAACTGGTGCACGACCAGACCAATGCGCTCGATGCCTATCTGCGCAACGACCCGTTCATCGAGACCGCCGCGCGTAACGAATGGACCAAGCTGTGCAATTCCATTCCGCTCGGCACCGCCGGACAAGGCACGCCCAGTCTCTGGCTCGAAATCCAGCCGGTTCGCGCGATTGCGGCGCAGCCGCAGATCGACGGCAGTGCGGTGACGCTCCTGGTCGGCGTGCAGGCGCAAACCCGCATCGTGCCGGCGCCGACGCATCCGCAATGCCCGTTTCCGCAGACGCTGGATCTGGTGGCGCAGTCGAATCCCGGCGGTGTCGATATCGCGGTGCCGATCGATATTCCCTTCCCCGAGCTGAGCCGGCTCCTGGAAACGCAACTCGCCGGCAAGACTTTTCCCGAAGACGGCTCCGGCGCCTTCGCCGTCACTGTCAAACAGGCGAGCATCGCCGCTTCGGGCGACCGGCTGCTGATCTCGCTCTTGGTGCACGTGAAGAAGAGCGGCTTCTTCGGCATCGGCGTCGACGCCACGGTCTATGTCTGGGGCAAGCCGGTGCTCGACAGCGCCCAGCAAATTTTGCGCTTTACCGACGTCACGCTCGACGTTCAGTCGCAAGCGGCATTCGGGCTCCTCGGCGCAGCCGCGCAGGCCGCGGTGCCGTATTTGCAAAAAACCTTGGCCGAGAAAGCGATGATCGATCTCAAACCGTTCGCCGCCGACGCCAAGAAGCGGCTCGCCGCCGCAGTCGGGCAATTGGCGCAGCAGGCGCCGGGTCTCTCCGCCGCTGCCACGGTCGACGATCTGCGTCTCAACGGCATCGCCTACGATGCCAAGACGCTGCGCGTCATCGCCGACGCCAAGGGCAGCGTAAACGTGGCGATCTCATCGCTCGCCGGACAGTAGCTGCAGCCGCTGCAGCGTCGCGCGGTCCATCTCGCCGCCGTAGAATCTGTCGAGCGCAGCGACGAAATCCGTTCTGTCTTCGGCAACGCTGGCGAACAGCGTCATCGACGAGCGGAATTTCAGATCGTCCGGATAGCCGAGAATGGCGTCGATAGCGCGGTCCTGCACGGCGACCACGAGCCGCGTGCATTCGCGCAGCCGCGGCCCCAACAGCGGATGATCGAGATAGGCCTTTGCTTCGGCGCGCGACGCGATGGCAAATCTCTGCGCCATTGGACTCGAACCGAGCCCTTCGATCTGCGGGAAAATGAACCACATCCAGTGGCTCTGCTTTTGGCCGTGGCGCAGCTCCGCCACCACGCGCTGATAAACCGGCGCCTGGGCGTCGACGAAGCGCTGCAGATCGAATGGATCGTCCACCGCGGCGCGCCGGTCAGTCGGCTTCGGTCTCCGGCACCGGCACGTTGAAGCCGTTGAGCGTCACCGACACCAGACAATACAGGCCGACCAGATAGATCAATTCGGCGGCGCCGTGCACGCCGAAGGCCGCCACCGCGGCGCGATAGCTCAATTCCGGCAAAGTGCCGTGATGCAGGAGCGACGAGGCGACATCGTAAGCGACGCCTTCCTCGTGCGTGAGATCGGCCGGGCGCTGGCCGGAGACGATGGTGGCAAGCTTGTCATCGGACAGACCACGCTTCTCGCCGGCGATAACGTGAGCATAGAGTTCATAAGACGAATGAAACGCCGCGCCGGTCGCCAGGATCGCCACCTCACGCACCGGGCGCGGCAGCGACGGCGACACCGACAGCGCCAGCGTCAAATCCCAGATCGGCTTGCCGAATTTCGGCTCGTGTAGCCAGGGATTCCACGGCCCCAACAGCGCACCGTTTTCGGCGATGGTCTTGAAGCCGGAAAAGTTCTTCTCGATGCCCGCTTTCATATCGTCGTAAAGCGGGCGCCGTTCGGCGGAAAGCTCGGCGGGCGGAATAAGTGGCAGGCGCATGCGATGTCTCCTCGCGACAAGGCCGCTCGGTACTCCCAATCTATGACATTTTTGCGCGGGCGGCCGGCTCCGCGATCACATGAACGCCTGGATGCCGGTCTGCGCTCGGCCGAGGATCAGCGCGTGGATGTCGTGCGTGCCCTCGTAAGTGTTGACGGTCTCGAGGTTGCAGAGCACGCGCATGACATGGAATTCCTCGGCAATGCCGTTGCCGCCGTGCATGTCGCGGGCGAGCCGCGCGACTTCGAGCGCCTTGCCGCAGTTGTTGCGCTTGAGCATCGAGATCGCCGGCGGCGACGCCTTGCCCGCATCGATCAGGCGCGACAGCCGCAACGCCGCGTGCAGGCCGAGCGTGATCTCGGTCTGCATGT
>JBAQHW010000220.1:0-1993 GCA_049288525.1 Xanthobacteraceae bacterium | reverse complement strand
GGGAAATCAAGGCCGCTCTGCGCGACCGCAGCGGCCGCGGTTTGGGCCGTGGCGAGGCGCTCGCGCGGCACCGCGGCGAGCCGCGGCACGATCACGCCGGAGAGGCAGCGCAACCGTTCGGCATTGGCGAGCCGTCCGGTGTCGCGCACGGTAAGCGGATGATTGACGACCGGCTTTGGCGAGCGGGCGATCAGCGTAGCTGCGGCGTCGAGCGCTTCGGCGCACAGATCGGCGTCGCCGATAGCGTTGAAGACGAGATCGTGCGGCGGCAGCGGCGCGTTCGGATCGGCATATTCGGCCACCAGCACGGTGGTGGCAAAGCGGCGGTCGTCGAGGAGCGTGTCGGTCGGAATGTTGCCGCCGGCGGCGGCGACCAGAAGCAGGAGCGCAACCGGCGGGGCTGTGCCGCGATACGGTAGCACGGTGACGGCGCGATCCTTGAAACCGCGGTCGCGATGGCGGCGGGCGCCGGCTTCGTCGCCGCGCTCGGCCAGAAGGTTGCCGAGGCCGCGATGGGCGTGGACGTGGTCGGCGTCGAGGACAAGCGCCGCCTCGAACTGCGCCTGCGCCGCTTCCAGCTCGCCCAGCAGCAGCAACAGGTTGCCGAGATTGACGCGGCCGTTGGCATTGTCCGGATGCTGGTGCACCGCTTGGCCGAACAGCGAGCGCGCCGCCTCGCGGTAACCGGCCTTGAGCACCAGCGCGCCGAAATCGTTGAGCGCGGTGAAGTCCGTGGGCGCCCGGCGGATGAGCGCGAGATAGTCGCGCTTGGCGGCTTCGAACAAACCCTGCTCGCGCAACAGTCCGGCACGCTCGCGCAAGGCTTCGATGGCGGCGGGATCGCGCTCAAGCACGCGGTCGAGCTCCTGCAAGCGGGGCTCGTCGGCGGATCGCAGTGCGGCGCACGGCTTAAGGTCGGTCACGGCTGAGAAGGCCCTTCATAGGCGCGGCGAATCAAGGCGCGCAGCGGCGATCATAAACCGTCCGCATCGTCCCTCCTGCCTTGCAAACGTCCTTTCCCGCACTCGTTTCGCGCGGGCACCCCCTCAACGGTCATCGCCGGGAGCTGTTTTTTTGTGCGCCGCCAAATGCAACAACAACAATGACCGCGCGGAACCGGGCGCGGGCGGCGGCATTGAAGGAAGGTCCGATGCCTTCCAGAGAGATGCCTTCCAGAGAGAGGAACCTTGCGATGCGTACGATCATGCTGGCCATGACGGCCGCTTTCATCTTCACCGGCACGATGGCCGCCGTCACCACGGTGCGCGCCGACGAGACGACAACCGTCATCAAGCACGACGACGGCGGCGACAAGACCGTGGTCAAGAAATACAACGACGATACCGGCGACAAGACAGTCATCATCAAGAAGCACGACGAATAAGGTTACCGTGTCGAGGCCGCGCGCCTGAAGGCCGGCCGGGAACCGGCCTTCGGCGGCTGTGCCTGTCGCCTGTGCCTGGCGCCGCCGCCACCGCACCGATCAAGCCGCGACAAAACAGAGCCCACAATAAAGCCATGGTTCGGCGGAACGAGTTGGGTCCCACACGCTTGTCCAGGCAATGTCCGCTTCCGATCAGTTCCCCGATTACAATCCCAGCGCTGTCGCCCGCGACCTGATGATGCCAACCGGCGAGGCCGCGGTGGCGGTGATCGGCGCCTGCCTGCTGCTCGGCATGGTGCTGTTCGCCGGCGCGTCCGGCCATTTTGCCGCCGTCGCCAAGACGGCGCATACCGCAGCCGCGCGGCCAGGCACCCAACCAAGCCTGCAATCGAGCGGCGGGCCGATAGCGCCGCCGGTGTCGCACCGGTCCGAAGGCTGACGGGCGATGGGCATCCTGATTGCGTATTTCGTGTGGGTGGTCGGCACGCTCGCCATTATCGTGACGGCATGGGTCGGCGTCGCCGATTCCGGCGCCGAACGGCTGCATTTCCAGCGCGCCACCCTCATCCAGCAAAGCTACGACGCCTCCTTCATGGCGGAGGACAACAC
>JBAQHW010000219.1:0-16062 GCA_049288525.1 Xanthobacteraceae bacterium | reverse complement strand
GGCGTCTTATTCCGGTCTCACGCCAGCCGGCTTTATGCTGTTTATCTTGCGTTTCTGAGGTCGCTATCTACCCTTGAGCCCTATGATTCTCCGCCGGGCGAGCCGCACCGATCCTTACGTCCTGCTCGGCTCGACTTTGGCGTTGTTGCTGGCGATCGGCACCGGCCTTGGCATGAGCTTCGCCTTTGCCCAGTCGCCGGCTGCCCTTGCACCTGCGGCTCAGGAATCGCCGAACCCGGCGGCAGCACCGGCAGCGCCAGCCGATAAAATCGGCGCGCTCAAGACGCGCGACAAGGAACTCGACGCGACGCTGGCGCGACAACGCAATTCCGTGCAAAGCCAGGCCAAGCTGCGCATCCAGATCGAGGCGCTGGGCGAAGACCGGCGCAAATTCAACGCAGATCTCATCGGCACGGCCGCGCGGGTTCGCGACGTCGAGGCCAATATCGACGCCACGCGAGCGCGGCTCGGGCCGCTCGATGAGCGGGAAAAAATATTCCGCAAATCGCTCGACGAACGGCACGACATTATCGTCGAGATCCTTGCCGCCTTGCAGCGGATCGGACGACAGCCGCCGCCGGCGCTTGTGGTGCGGCCGGAGGATGCCCTGCAATCGGTGCATACCGCCATCATGCTCGGCGCGGTGCTGCCGGAAATGCGCGCCCAAGCGGACGCATTGGCGAGCGACTTGTCCGAGCTGGTGCGTGTGCGCCAGGAAATCGTCACCGACAGCAACCGGCTGACCGGCGACCTCGATCTCTTGGGTCATGAGCAGCTCCGGCTGACCCTACTCATCGACGAACGGCAGAAAAAACAAGCCGTTGCCGAGCAGACGCTGGGCACCGAGCGGCGACGGACGACCGACTTGGCGCATCAAGCCGACTCGATCAAAGACCTGATTGGCAAGCTCGAAGCCGGCCTCGACCCCACGACCCGCGCAGCACGCGACGCCGCCCGCGCCATCGCCAGCGATGCGACCCAGCCGCAACTGGCGGCCCTTAGCGACCCCGGCCGATTGGCGCCCGCCGTCGCCTTTTCCGACATGCGCGGACATATGCATCTGCCGGTCAATGGCGTGGCGATCCGCGAGTTCGGCGGCTCTGACGGCGTCGGCGGCACGCAAAAGGGCGTTTCCATCGCTTCCCAGCCAGGAGCCGAGATCACCGCGCCGTGCGACGGCTGGGTGGTTTACGCCGGACCGTTTCGCAGCTATGGGCAACTCTTGATCCTCAATGCCGGCGGCGGGTATCATGTGCTGCTAGCGGGGATGGATCGGATTTCCGTAGACCTCGGACAGTTCGTGTTAACCGGCGAGCCGGTAGCGATGATGGGCGACGCATCGCGAGCGGCGGCGACCGCCACGACCGGACCTAAGCAACCGGTACTTTACGTGGAGTTCCGCAAAGACGGCGCTCCCTTTGATCCCAGCCCCTGGTGGGCGACTAACGAAGGCAAAAAGGTTCGCGGATGATGCGCAAAACTTATCTCGTATTCCTCGGCGCAGTGGCCGGCGCCGCGGCAGCGTTGCTGGTGACCCAGCCGCACGCAATGTTGCTCGGCTCAGCCGCGAGGGCGGCCGCCTCGGATACCTATCAGCAGCTCAACCTGTTCGGCGACGTGTTCGAGCGGGTGCGCGCCGATTACGTCGAAAAGCCTGACGACAAGAAGCTCGTCGAATCGGCCATCAACGGCATGCTGTCCGGGCTCGATCCGCATTCGAGCTACATGGACCCGAAGAGCTTCCGCGACATGCAGGTCCAGACCCGCGGCGAATTCGGCGGTCTTGGCATCGAAGTCACCATGGAAGACGGCCTGATCAAAGTGGTGGCGCCGATCGACGATACGCCGGCGGCCAAGGCCGGCGTCATGGCGAACGACATCATCACCAAGCTCGACAACGAGGAGGTTCAGGGCCTGACCCTCAATCAGGCGGTCGACAAGATGCGCGGCCCGGTGAACTCGAAGATCAAGCTCACCATCGTGCGCAAAGGCGCCGCCAAGCCGATTGAGCTGACGATCATGCGCGACATCATTCGCGTCAAATCGGTGCGCTCGCACGCCGAAGGCGACGATGTCGGCTACATCCGCATCACGCAGTTCAACGAGCAGACCACCGATGGGCTGAAGCAGGCGATCAACGATCTCGACACCCAGCTCGGCGGCGACAAGGTCAAGGGATTCATCGTCGATCTGCGCAACAATCCGGGTGGTTTGCTCGATCAGGCGATTTCGGTCTCCGATACGTTCCTCGACAAGGGCGAGATCGTATCGACCCGCGGCCGGAACCCCGAGGAAACGCAGCGCTTCAATGCCCGGCCCGGCGACATGACGCATGGCAAACCTTTGATCGTGTTGATCAACGGCGGTTCCGCATCAGCCTCGGAAATCGTTGCGGGGGCTTTGCAGGACCACAAGCGGGCGACGCTCATCGGCACTCGCTCGTTCGGTAAAGGATCGGTCCAGACGATCATTCCGCTCGGCGCGGGTAACGGCGCGCTGCGCCTGACCACCGCGCGCTACTACACCCCCTCCGGGCGGTCGATCCAGGCCCAGGGCATCAAGCCCGATATCGAGGTGCTGCAGGACGTACCGGCAAGCTTGAAAGGCGAGACCGATACCGAGGGCGAAGCCTCGCTGCGCGGTCACCTTGCCGCCACAGGCGCCGAGAAGTCGGGCTCGCAGTCCTATGTGCCGCCCGACGAAAAAGACGACAAGGCACTCCATATGGCGCTAGATCTGCTGCGTGGAACCGCCAGCAATGCCGCCTTCCCGCCGAATCCAAAGGTTGCCGTGCCGAACTAGAAGCCGGCACTTAGGCATAATTCCCAACCGGGGCGGCCGATAGCCGCCCCGGTTTTTTTATAGCCTAGGGCAAGTCAGCCTGTCTGACACCGCCTCAGCGAGCCGGAGCTGTTACAGCCGTGGTAAGCTGTCGGCCATGATTCGCGTGGGCAAGGTTCTCAAAAGCATGGCCTTCTCGCAAAACATGGCCTTGGGCTTTATCGATGAGCACGGATGATCTGACCGCGCCGCTCGGCCGCCAGCCGAAGAAGCGCCGGTTTGATATCAAAATCCCGGTGCCAAAGATCATTGCCGGAGCGCTGGCCGCGTTTCTTGGCGTCTTCGTGCTCTGGGCCGTTGTTGCGGACGACCCCTACGGCGGCGAACCCTGGGCCGTCGTCTCGGCCAACCTGCGGCTCCCGGCAAAGCCGACGGGTATGCCGGGCCAGCCGCCGGCAACAAGCCCGACAGGGCCCGCGCTCTACGACGGTCAAGCTGCTGCTAGGCCGGCGACTCCACCGGCAGCCCCGCCGGTGGCCGGCCCAGCGGCTAATACGACAACCGTGACCATCATCGACGGCAAGACCGGATCGCGACAAGACATTGTGGTTCCGGCTCCGGCCCCGGCGGGCAGCGCCACTCCGGCGCAGGCCGCTCCGATCGATCAGAAATTCCTCGAAATGGCGCCCCACGGGCTCATTCCGAAAATTGCCGCCGATGGCACTCGGCCAGCCGACGCATTTGCCAAGCCGGTCCGAGCGCTGGCAGACAAGCCGGACGCTCCGCGTATCGCGCTGATCGTGACCGGACTTGGCGTCAGCACCTCAATGACCGCCGACGCTATCGCCAAGCTGCCGGGCTCCGTAACGCTGGGCTTCGTTCCCTACGGGGCGGACGTGGCAAGCCTTGCCGTCCGCGCGCGCGCCGCCGGTCACGAGCTTCTGCTGCAAGTGCCGATGGAACCGTTCGAATTCCCGAATAGCGATCCGGGTCCGCAGACCTTGCTCACCTCGCTGACACCCGAGCAGAATATCGACCGGCTGCATTGGGTGATGAGCCGATTCCAAGGCTATGTCGGCCTCGTCAATACGATGGGCGCGCGCTTCACCGCTTCGGAAACGTCCTTCGCTCCAATCCTGCACGAGATCGCGAAACGCGGATTGGTCTATGTCGACGACGGTTCGAATCCGCGCAGTGTCGCGGCCCGCATCGCCGGCGGCGATAATCTGCCTTTTGCGCGAGCCG
This sequence comes from Xanthobacteraceae bacterium, assembly GCA_049288525.1. Classification (GTDB taxonomy): domain Bacteria; phylum Pseudomonadota; class Alphaproteobacteria; order Rhizobiales; family Xanthobacteraceae; genus BOG-931. The sequence goes on along the minus strand of JBAQHW010000219.1, from coordinate 12,036 downwards.
ACGTCGTCATCGACGCAGTGCCGACCCCGACCGAAATCGACCATGCGCTCGACCGGCTCGAAATGGCGGCGCGCGAGCGAAACAGCGCGGTCGGCATTGCATCGGCACTGCCGGTATCGATCGACCGAATTGCAAAATGGGCCAAGAGCGCGGCGCAGCGTGGCTTGCTTCTGGTGCCGATTACTGCGGTGTCCATGAAGGGCAAGCAATCGAGCGCCAGCGAATGATGAAATTAAAGGGAAGCGAATAGCGAAGCGCCGCGATAACGGATAGATTGCACCCACCAATCGCCCCGCTTCCAAATCGCCGTTTCCCCATGCACTTCGAAGCTCTTCCCTATCGCCGTTGTGTCGGCCTCGCCGTCTTCAACCGCGACGGTCTGGTCTTTATCGGGCGGCGCATCGAGGGTCCTGAACATATCGATCGCACACATGCCTGGCAGATGCCGCAGGGCGGCATCGACGACGGTGAGCAACCCTGGGAGGCCGCGGTCAGGGAGTTGCGTGAGGAGACGAATATCCGTTCCGTGGAACGCATTGGCGAAATCGCGGATTGGCTCAAATACGATATCCCCCGGGAAATCGTCGGCCAGGCCTGGAAAGGCGAATATCGCGGTCAGACGCAGAAGTGGTTCGCCGCGCGCTTTACCGGCACCGACGGCGAAATCAACGTCTTGCATCCCGATGGCGCGCAGGAGCCGGAATTCAGCAGTTGGCGCTGGGAGCGGCTGCAAAACGTTCCGGAACTGGTCGTTCCATTCAAGCGCGCGGTCTACGACCGCGTTGCCGGCAAATTCCAGCCGTTTGCTGGATAAGTGAAAAGGAACGCTGCTGGCTATGACGATAATGCAGTCTGCAGGGCCTGTAACTGATCCAGATGGCGCGCCAGCTTGTCGCGCTCCACGTCGTCCGTGGTATCGGCGACGTCTTCCTCGGCGTTTTTGATCTCGGTCGCGAGCTGCCCGATATCGAAATCGGCCCGCGCTACCGCATGGTCGGCCAGTACCGTCAATCCAGCGGGGCTGACTTCGGCGAAACCGCCGATCACCACCACCGGCTCGCGCTGGCCACCGCGGATGATCGTCACGATGCCCGGCCGCAGCGTCGTCACCACCGGGGCGTGACCGGGGAGAATGCCCATGTCACCTTCGCTGCCCGGCAGGTCAACCTGATCGACGTCGCCTGAAAACAATACCTTTTCAGGGGAGACAAATTCGAAATGCAAAGCGGCCATGATGCTGCGCCGGCTTACGCCGCCTCGGCAAGTTTCTTGCCCTTTTCGACCGCCTCTTCGATGGTGCCCACCATATAGAAAGCAGCTTCGGGCAAGTGGTCGTATTTGCCTTCGACCAGACCCTTGAAGCCGCTGATGGTGTCTTGCAAGTCGACGAGCTTGCCGGGCGAACCGGTGAATACTTCGGCAACATGGAACGGCTGCGACAGGAAGCGCTCGATCTTGCGGGCGCGCGCCACCGTCAGCTTGTCCTCTTCCGAGAGTTCGTCCATGCCGAGAATAGCGATGATGTCCTGCAGCGCCTTGTAGCGCTGCAGCACCTGCTGCACCCGCCGCGCGATCTGATAATGCTCCTCACCAACGATCATCGGCGACAACATGCGCGACGTCGAGTCCAGCGGATCGACCGCCGGGTAGATACCCTTCGCCGCAATGTCGCGCGACAGCACCGTCGTGGCATCGAGATGCGCGAATGACGTCGCCGGCGCCGGATCGGTAAGGTCGTCGGCGGGGACATAGATGGCCTGAACGGACGTCACCGAGCCCTTCGTGGTGGTGGTAATGCGCTCCTGCAGCGCGCCCATATCGGTGGCGAGCGTCGGCTGATAGCCGACCGCCGAGGGAATGCGGCCAAGCAAGGCCGACACTTCCGAGCCGGCTTGGGTGAAGCGGAAGATGTTGTCGACGAAGAACAGCACGTCCTGACCCTGGTCGCGGAAATGCTCGGCGACCGTCAGGCCGGTCAGCCCGACGCGGGCACGGGCGCCGGGCGGCTCATTCATCTGACCGTAGACCAGCGCGCATTTCGAGCCTTCGACCGATCCCTCTTTGGGATCTTTGTTCACCTTGGATTCGATCATCTCATGATAGAGGTCGTTGCCCTCGCGGGTGCGCTCGCCGACGCCGGCGAATACCGAGTAACCGCCATGCGCCTTGGCGACGTTGTTGATCAATTCCATGATCAGCACGGTCTTGCCGACGCCAGCGCCGCCGAACAGGCCGATTTTGCCGCCTTTGGCGTAGGGCGCGAGCAGATCGACGACCTTGATCCCGGTCACCAGAATCGCGGCTTCGGTCGATTGGTCGGTGTACGCCGGAGCCTCCTGGTGGATCGCACGCATGGCTTCGGACTTGACCGGGCCCGCCTCGTCAACCGGCTCGCCGATGACGTTGATGATGCGGCCGAGCAGTCCGGCGCCGACCGGCACCAAAATCGGCGCGCCGGTATCCTTGACCTCCTGGCCTCGCACCAACCCTTCGGTGGTATCCATGGCAACGGTGCGCACGGTATTTTCACCGAGCTGCTGCGCCACCTCGAGCACCAGCCGATGGCCCTGATTGGTAGTCTCCAGCGCATTGAGGATCGGCGGCAGGTCCTCGCCGAACCGCACGTCGACGACCGCGCCGATGACTTGGGTGATATGTCCTACATTGTTCGCCATTATGGGCCTCTTCGCGAATTAGGTTACAGCACCAATGCCGTCTACAAGGCTTCGGCGCCGGAGATGATCTCGATCAGTTCCTTGGTGATCATGGCTTGCCGCGTGCGGTTATAGGTGAGCGTTTGCCGGCGAATCATGTCACCTGCATTGCGGGTCGCATTGTCCATTGCCGACATCTGCGCGCCGTAGAACGACGCCGCGTTCTCCAACAGCGCCCGCAGGATCTGCACAGCGAGGTTGCGCGGCAGGAGCTCCTGCAGGATGTCTTCCTCGTCGGGCTCGAATTCATAGACCGCGCCGCCCAAGGCATCGGCAGTGCTTTTCTCGAACACCGGAGGGATGATCTGCTGCACGGTCGGGATTTGCGCGATCACCGAACGGAACCGCGAATAAAACAAGGTGCAGACGTCGAATTCGAAATTGTCGAACCGGGCAATGATCTTTTGCGCGATCGCCTGGGCGTTCTCGAAGCGCAGAACGCGCGCCGACCGCAAGTCGACCAGCTCAACGATTTGCTGGGCATAGAGCCGGCGCAACTGGTCGTAACCCTTGCGTCCGACACAAAAGAACGTGACCTCTTTGCCCTCGGCCATCAGCGCGTTTGCCCGCTCGCGCGCGAGCCGCACGATCGCGGTGTTGAACGGGCCGCAAAGACCGCGCTCGGCGGTGCAGACCAGCAAGAGATGCCTCTGCGCGTCGCCGGTGCCGCGTAACAGCCGCGGCGCGCTCTCAAGGCCGGCAACCGAGGCGGCGATATTGCCGAGCACCGCCTCCATGTGGCTCGCATAGGGGCGCGCGGCTTCGGCCGCGGACTGGGCACGCCGCAGCTTCGATGCCGCGACCATTTGCATGGCCTTGGTGATCTTCTGCGTCGCCTTGGTCGCGGCGATGCGATTGCGGAGATCTTTAAGCGAAGACATCTCGTCTCAGTCGTTTCTCTTCATCGTTATGAGAAAATCTTGGTCATGCGAAAGTCTTGGTCATGCGAAAGTCTTGGCGTAATTATCGACCACGCCTTTCAGCTTGCCGGCGGCCGCGTCGTCGAGATCCCGCGAGTCGCGGATCGAAGCGAGGATGTCCTTGTGCTCATTGTGCAGGAGGCCGAGCAGGCCGTCCTCGAAGGCGCGGACACGATCGACCGGCAGCGGGTCGAGATAGCCGTTAACGCCGGCAAAGATGACGCAGACCTGTTCCTCCATGGTGAGCGGTGAGAACTGCGGCTGCTTGAGCAGCTCGGTCAGGCGCGAACCGCGATTGAGCAAACGCTGCGTGGTCGCGTCGAGGTCCGAGCCGAATTGCGCGAATGCAGCCATCTCGCGGTATTGCGCCAGTTCGCCCTTGATGCGGCCGGCGACCTTTTTCATCGCCTTGGTTTGCGCCGCCGAGCCGACGCGCGATACCGACAGGCCGACATTCACCGCCGGCCGGATGCCCTGATAGAACAGATCGGTCTCCAGAAAGATCTGGCCGTCGGTGATGGAAATGACGTTGGTCGGAATATAGGCCGACACGTCGTTGGCTTGCGTTTCGATCACTGGAAGCGCGGTCAGCGAGCCGCCCTTGTTGTCGTCGTTCATCTTCGCCGCGCGCTCGAGCAGGCGCGAATGCAGATAGAACACGTCGCCCGGATAGGCTTCGCGGCCCGGCGGCCGCCGCAGCAAGAGCGACATCTGCCGGTAGGCGACGGCCTGTTTGGAAAGATCGTCGTAGATGATCACGGCATGCATGCCGTTGTCGCGGAAGTATTCGCCCATAGCGCAGCCGGCAAACGGCGCGAGAAACTGCATGGGCGCCGGATCGGACGCCGTCGCGGCGACCACGATCGAATAGTCCAGCGCGCCGTTCTCCTCGAGGACCTTGACGAATTGCGCGACGGTGGAGCGCTTCTGACCGACCGCGACATAGACGCAGTAGAGCTTGATCTTCTCGTCGCTGGAGACGTTGAGCGACTTCTGGTTCAAGATGGTGTCGAGCGCGATTGCCGTCTTGCCGGTCTGGCGATCGCCGATAATCAGCTCACGCTGGCCGCGGCCGATCGGGATCAGCGCGTCGATCGCTTTTAGTCCGGTCGCCATCGGCTCGTGCACCGATTTGCGCGGAATGATGCCCGGAGCTTTGACATCCACACGCGCTTTTTTATCGGCCTTGATCGGTCCCTTGCCGTCGATCGGCTCGCCGAGCGCATCGACGACGCGGCCGAGCAGGCCTTTGCCGATGGGAACCTCGACGATGGCGCGGGTGCGCTTGACGGTCTGGCCTTCGGCGATCTGGCGGTCGGAGCCGAAGATCACGATGCCGACATTGTCGGTTTCGAGGTTGAGCGCCATGCCGCGCACGCCGCTTTCGAATTCGACCATCTCGCCGGCCTGCACGTTATCCAGACCGTAGACGCGAGCGATGCCGTCGCCGACCGACAGCACCTGTCCGACCTCCGAAACTTCAGCTTCCTGGCCGAAATTCTTGATCTGCTCTTTGAGAATTGCGGAGATTTCCGCGGCGCGGATGTCCATTAGCGGGCCTCTTTCATGGCATGCCTGATCGCGTTGAGCTTGGTGCGCAGCGACGTATCGACCATGCGGCTACCGAGCTTGACCACGAGCCCGCCGATAATGGCGGGATCGATCTTGATATCGAGGTCGATGTCCTTGCCGCTCACCGCTTTGAGCGCGGCGCGCAACGCCTCGACGTGCTCATCCTTGAGCTTTTCGGCGGTGGTGACTTCGGCCGTCGCCTCGCCCTTATGCTGGGCCACCAGTTCGCGGAACGCCTTGATCATGTCGCGCACGGCGAACAGCCGGCGGTTGGCCGTCACGAGCTTGAGAAATTTGGCGGCAAGGCCGCCGATACCGGCCCGCTGCAGGATCACCGCCAGCGCTTGGCCTTGCTCGCCGGCGGAAAATACCGGGCTGCGGACCAAGCGCCTGAAATCGGCGCTTTCGGCCATCAAAGCTTCAAAGCGTTCGAGATCAGCCTTAACCGCGTCGATGGCGTTCGCCTCGGACGCGAGTTCGAACAGCGCAGTCGCATAGCGGCCCGCCATTCCGGTTACGATAGGTTCTTCGCCTGCCAAGATTGCTGCTCGCTGCGGGTAGTCAGTAGGCGCTCTTCTGGGGCTTTTCCGCAAGGTTCGCAACCGGCGGAACTGTCGGCGCAAGCCCTTCGGATTTAAGCGGGACTTGGATAGCGCGAGCGCAGCGGAAAGGCCCGCGATCCCGCGTAAATCGCGGGTTTGCTAACATAGAGCGCAGTGCGGTGCAATAACGGGCAACCCCGCCGAAATGGGCCTAGATAGCGGGCTCGCCGCGTTGTCCCGCTAGGCCGCGCGCTGCGCGTGATCGCGAACGACTTCGAGGAAAATCGCGCCGTATTGGCGAAGCTTGCTCTCGCCGACGCCGTGGAGTGCGGCCATTTCCGCAGTCGTCGCCGGCTTGCGCCGAGCCATGTCGATCAGGGTCTTGTCGGCGAAAACCACGTAGGCTGCGACTCCCTGCTGTTTGGCAAGCTCGGAGCGCCGTTTGCGCAGCGCCTCGAACAGCGCCGTGTCGTCCGAGCCGGCTTCGGTAAGCGCCGCCGCATTGGCCGCCGCGCGGGACGCCTTGCGGGTCGCGGGCTTGAGCGTGTCTTTGCGCAACGTGACCTGATCGAGCCCTTTGAGCACCCGGCGGCCGGCTTCGGTCACCGACCAGGTGCCATGACCGATGATGTCGAGCGCTACAATGCCGGCGCCGTGCATTTGCCGGAAGATCGAGCGCCATTCCTGCTTGCCGTATTCCTTGCCGACGCCGAAAGTCGGCAAGCGATTGTGGCTGAATTTTTCCACCGCTTCGCTTTTTTCGCCGATCAGCACATTGGTCAGATGCTCGGTGCCGAAGCGCTGGCCGGTCCGCACGATGGCGGAAAGCGCTTTCTGCGCCGCGATGGTGCCATCAATCAATTCGGCGCCGTCGCAGCAGAAATCGCAATGACCGCACGGCTCCGTGGTTTCTCCGAAATAGGACAGCAGAGTTTGCCTGCGGCAGCGTGGCGACTCGCAAAGCGACACGAGCGCGTTGAGCCGTTGCCGGTCGACCCGCTTCTGCTCTTCGGCGGCGGTCTCGTCAATCTGCATGCGGCGCAAGCGGATGTCGCCCATGCCGTAAAGGGCGAGCGTATCGGCAGGCAGCCCGTCGCGGCCGGCGCGGCCGATCTCCTGGTAATAGCTCTCGATATTAGCCGGCATATCGGCGTGCAGAACGAAACGGACATCGGGTTTGTCGATGCCCATGCCAAATGCCACGGTCGCCACCACGACAACGCCGTCCTCCTGCAGGAAATTGTCCTGATGGCGCGACCGGTCCGCCGGTTCCATACCGGCGTGATAGGCGAGTGCCTTGATGCCGCTGTCGCGCAAAAATTCGGCGAGCGCTTCGGTCTTGCGCCGCGAGCTGCAATAGACAATGCCGCTTTGGCCGCGATGCGCCATGACGAAATCGGCGATTTGCTTGCGGCCTCCGGCCTTCGCTTGCATCGCCAGCCGCAAATTGGGCCGATCGAAACCATGCACGAAGACAGCCGGCGGACGGCTGAAAAGCCGTCCCAGGATGTCGGTTCGTGTCGCCGCATCGGCGGTCGCGGTAAAGGCAACGGTCTGCACGCCGTCGAGCGCCGTCTGCACCGTGCCGAGTGCCGCATATTCCGGGCGAAAGTCGTGGCCCCATTGCGAAATGCAGTGCGCCTCGTCGACGGCGAGCAGCGTGACCTTGGCGCGCCTGAGGAGTTCGAGGGTGTCCGGCCTGACGAGCCGCTCCGGCGCGACATAAATGAGCCGCAGCTCGCCCCGAGCGATACCGTCGAGCACCGCGCGGTTTTCGCTTTGATCGTTGGCCGAGTTCAGCGCGGCGGCCGCGATGCCGCACCCGCGCAATTGCGCGACCTGATTGCGCATCAGCGCGATCAAGGGAGACACCACGACGGTGAGACCGTCCCCCAGGAGTGCCGGAAGTTGATAGCATAGCGACTTGCCGCTGCCGGTCGGCATCACCGCCAGCACATCGCGGCCCGCGAGGACGGCGGTCACAATCTCGGCTTGGCCCGGACGAAACGCCTCGAAGCCGAATGTAGTGCGGAGTATGCGCTGCGCCGCCGCGAGATCGGACATGATCGGCCCTCTGAATCGTTCTATATTTGTTCCAATGCGGCCGCAAGGGTGAGTTCGCGGGGATCTGTCCATGGCCTTTCTTGCGCCGCCGCCGTCACTCATGCAGGTATGCGGGCACGCCGGGCAATCCTCCTATGACCTCCGTCGCAATGCGAGACGACCTCTCTCTCGGCCGTCTTCTCAGGCTCATGTCGCTCTTATGGCTCGCCGGGGTCGCCATGCGCATGAGCATTCTCGCCATGCCGCCGGTGATTCCGCAGGTACACGCCGAATTGCGGCTGTCGGAAACGCAGGTCGGGCTATTGATCGGATTGCCGCTGGCGGTGTTTGCCGCCGCCGCCATTCCCGGCTCGCTGCTCATTGCCCGCGTCGGCACTCGCACCGCGGCCGTCATCGGCATGATCGTCGCCGCGCTTGCCGGCGGGGCGCGCGGCCTGGCCGGCGATGTCTGGACGCTCTACGCGGCGGCGCTCGTCACCGGCCTCGGTGTCGCCGTCATGCAGCCCGGCCTGCCCACACTGGTGCGCGAATGGCTGCCAAGCCGGGTTGCGCTCGGCACCATCGCCTACACCAGCGGCATGCTGATGGGCACGCTGTTCGCGACCGGACTGACCATTCCCATCATGTTGCCGCTGGTCGGCGGCTCCTGGCGGCTCGATCTGATCGCCTGGGCCTTGCCCGCCCTGCTCATCCCCCCGGTGTTCTTTCTGCTTAGTCCGCGCGCCGACGAGCATATCAACATCGGTAACAAGGCAGGCGCGCTATGGTGGCCCGATTTCAAAAATCCGCTGGTCTGGCTGCTCGGCCTGACGTTCGGCAGCAACAACAGTCCGTTCTTCGGGACCAATGCCTTTCTCGGCGATTACCTCGCCAGCGCCGGAAAAGCCGACCTCCTCGGTCCCGCTCTCGGCTGGCTCAACGGCGCACAAATCGTAGCGCCCATCGTTCTGCTGCTGCTGGCGGAGCGCATGCAGCGGCGGGCCTGGCCGTTTTTATTGTTCGGACCTGTGCTGCTGGCGGCGTTTTTCGGGCTGATGTTCGGACATTCAGACCTGGTGCTCACCGGCAGTGCCGCATTGATCGGCTTCACCACAGCCATCACGCTCACGGCGATCCTGGCGTTGCCGCCGCTTCTGTGTTCACCGGCCGACCTGCCGCGGACCTCCGCGGGCATGTTCACGATCAGCTACACCACCGCGATCATCATTCCGACCATCAGCGGCGCATTGTGGGACTGGACCGGCAAACCGTGGACGGCATTCGTGCCGCTGTGCTTGTGTGCCGTGGCCCTTACGGTGCTCGGCGCCATCACCGCGCGACTTCGGCCTGCGTCAGAAATTTGAATTGCCCGACCGACCGTCCATGCTATCTGCGAGTGAAAGGCAGAATCGACCATGACTTCAAGACCAAAAAAAACCGCTTCGAAGAAAACCAAACGGCCGATGCTGCCCACCGATCGCATCGCTTATTCGCCGATTACCGAACGGCCGCCGCTCAAATTACCCAACGGCGCGCGCATGGCCGTTTGGGTGGTCGTCAATGTCGAGGAATGGGATCCGACGCAACCGATGCCGCGCACCGTGCTCACACCGCCGGCCGGCGGCTCACCGATGCCGGACGTGCCCAACTGGGCGTGGCATGAGTACGGCAACCGCGTCGGCTTCTGGCGGTTCGTCAAAATTTTCGACGAATTCGCCATCCCGGGCGTGATCGCAATCAACGGCTCGGCGCTTGCCGCCTATCCGGCGATCGTGCAGGCGGCCGTCGAGCGCAAATGGGAATTCATCGGCCACGGCTTCACCCAGCGCAATCTGCAGAAGGTGGCGAACGAACGGGCCGACATCCGCAAAGTGCGTGAAGCGATCGCCGCGGCTACCGGCAAGCCGCCGCGGGGCTGGCTCGGCCCGGGATTGACCGAAACCTGGCAAACGCCGGACCTGCTGCTCGAGGAAGGCTACGATTACGTCGCCGATTGGGTGCTCGACGATCAGCCGGTCTGGCTGAAGACGCGCGGCAAGCCGATTCTCAATTTGCCGTATACGCAGGAATGCAACGACGTCGCCATGATGCTGATTCAGCATCATAAGGCTTCGGAATATTGCGACCGCGCGCTCGATCAGTTCGAACAGATTTATGCGGATGCCGCCGACTCGGCGCGCATCATGGCGCTGTCGATTCACCCCTACATCATGGGCGCGCCGCACCGCGTAAAATATCTCCGGCGCTTATTTGAGGTCATTCGCAAGAAGCCCGACGTGCTGTTCTGGAACGGCGCGCAGATCGCCGACTGGTTCCGCGACGCCGGACCCAAAGCGCCGTGACGACCGGCCGCGTGACGCTCGCCCCGGTGACGATCCGGTGAGAGAGGCGGACCGCATGCCTGAGGCTGCGGGCGACGCCGACATCGGCGCGCGGCTGATGCTCGTTGTGTTGTGCGTCATCTGGGGCGCGACCTGGCCGATCATGCGGATCGCGCTTTACGAAATTCCCCCGCTCAGCATGCGAACCGTCACTGCGGCGCTCGGTTCCTTGACGCTCTATGTGGCGTGCCGGGTCCAGGGCCGCAGCCTGCGGATTGCGACTGCTGCCGATTGGCTGCATCTCACCGTCGGGTCGCTGCTCAATATCGTCGCCTTCACCGTGTTCGGCTCCTTCGCCCAACTCTCCGCGGCGACGTCGCGAGTGACCATTCTTGCCTATACGATGCCGATCTGGTCGGTCGTGTTCGCCTGGGCCATACTGCGCGAACGACCAAATCGCCTGCAGGGGACTGCACTGCTGTTGTGCGCCGTCGGTCTCGCCATCCTGATTTATCCGCTGGCGGAGACCAAAATTCCGCCGGGGATCTGGCTGGCGCTGCTGACCGGGGTGTGCTGGGCAGCCGGTACGGTTTATCTGAAGTGGGCGCAGATCAAGGCCGATCCCATGGCGATCGCGTCCTGGCAGGTGACCATCGCCTTCCTCTTCACCACCGCTTTCATGCTGATATTCGAGGGACATTTGCATTTCGCCCATGCAAGCCCGCTTGCTTTGCTTTGTACGGCCTCCACCGGCTTCCTCGCCAACGGCGTTGCTTACGGCCTCTGGTTCGCAATCGTGCGCCGTCTGTCGGCAATGACGGCATCGCTCGGCGTGCTCGGCAGCCCGGCGATCGGTGTCGTCGCCTCGATCTTGATCCTCGGCGAGCGGCCGACTGCCACCGACTTTTTCGGCTTTGCCCTGATCTTTGCGGCATCCGCCTGCGTGCTCTTCACACGGCGGCCGAAACAACCGGCTAACGCTTGATCTGCTGCGCCAATTCGACGACGCGCGCCGTCATCGCGCTCTGCGGATCCGCGAATAATTCGACGACGGTGAAATGGTTGGTCCCGGCTATCTCCTGATAGCGGGTCTGCGCGCCGGCCTGCCGCCAAGCCTGCACGATCATCTGACTCTGGCGCTTGAACTCGTTCGATTCGAGCGCGCCAACGACCGCATCAAAGACGCGATCGGATTTTATCGGCCAAAACACCGGCGACACCGCGCGCGCAGCCGCGGCATCGAGCCGCAAATCCTGATTGACGCTGATGCCGATCAGCGGCGTAAGGTCGAATAGGCCGGAGACGGAATAGCCGGCCGGGATAAGATCGGCGGGCACCTTGGGGTAGAGCGCGGGCCAGTCGGTCGCCAGCATCGCGCCGGCAAGGTGACCGCCAGCCGAATGGCCGTAGACCAGCATGCGCCGGCCGAACCGTTGCCATAAATACGCGCAAGCGCGGCGCATCTGCTCGATGATATCGGCGATGGAGACATTCGGGCAAAGATCGTAACCGACCACCGCCACCGCCACTCCGTGCGCGTTCGGGCCACGAGCGACATGGCTGAAGAGCGATGGATCGAGGGAGCGCCACCAGCCGCCGTGAACGAATATGGCGAGCGGCGCCTGCTCTCCCGACTGCGGCAAGAACAGATCGACAGTTTGCCGCGGCGTGTCGCCATAGGAGAGGCCGAGCTCGGCGCGCTCGTTCTTCAGGGCCTCGGCGCGAAACAACTCCGCATCGCGCGCCCAGCGGGCGAAGATCTCAGGGTGTTCCGGTACGCGAGCGCGATTGTTGTACTCGGTTTCGTAGTCGATGTCGGCCACCGGGACGCCTCCTGCCGTGTGACGCGAGATTGAGCCATGCTTGGTCCGTTTGGCAAGCGGCCCGGCTTTTTGCGGCATCGACAGCCGTGCGGAATCTGCTA
>JBAQHW010000218.1:0-4056 GCA_049288525.1 Xanthobacteraceae bacterium | reverse complement strand
TGAAGCCGAGGATATCCTTGAAGTCGGTCAATCCGTTGTTGCCGCCGAAGCCGAAATTGTTGCGGAAGAAGCCCAGCATCAAGGCATAAGTCAGCGCCTGGGTGATGATCGACAGATACACGCCGGTGACGCGGCTCCGAAACGCGAACCAGCCGAAAACGAACGCGAGCGCGCCGGGCACCAGCATGACCATCAGCGCTGCGTAGGGAAAATGCTGAAAGCCGTACCAGGCAATCGGTAGCTCCTTCCAGTTCAGAAACACCATGAAGTCCGGCAAAATCGGATTGGCATAAACGCCCCGCGCGCCGATCTGACGCATCAGATACATGCCCATCGCATAGCCGCCCAATGCGAAAAACGCGCCCTGGCCGAGCGAAAGAATTCCGCAATAGCCCCAGATCAAATCGATCGACAGCGCGAGCAGCGCATAACAGAGATATTTGCCGAACAGCGCCACGAGATAGGTCGGGATATGCAGGGCCGAGGATTGCGGCACGGCGAGATTAAGCACCGGAACGGCAATCGCGACCACGGCCAAGGCGATCAGGAAGATCGTCGCACTGCGATCGAACAAACGAATGAGGGCATGTGAGCTCACGCTTCCACCGCCCTTCCCTTCAGGGCAAATAGCCCGCGCGGCCGTGTTTGGATGAACAGGATGATCAAGACGAGAATGGCGATTTTGCCGAGCACCGCGCCGGCAAACGGCTCGAGGAATTTATTGGCGATGCCGAGCACGAACGAGCCGACAAAGGTGCCCCAGAGATTGCCGACGCCGCCGAAGACGACCACCAGGAAACTGTCGATGATGTAGGTTTGGCCCAGGTTGGGGCTGACGTTATCGATCTGGGACAGCGCCACTCCGGCGATGCCGGCAATGCCGGAGCCCAGCCCGAATGTCAGCGCGTCGATCCGGCCGGTGCGGATACCCATGGAAGCCGCCATGGCACGATTCTGCGTGACCGCCCGCATTTCCAAGCCAAACCGCGTGTACCGCAACAGCGCGAGCAGCGCGACAAATACCGCGAGCGCGAAACAGATGATCCAAAGCCGGTTATAGGTGACGGTAATGCCGCCGAGATCGAATGCGCCGCTCATGAACGACGGATTGCCGACTTGGCGGTTGTTCGGACCGAACGCCGTCCGAACGGCCTGCTGGAGGATCAGCGACAGTCCCCAGGTCGCCAGCAGCGTCTCCAAAGGCCTTCCATAAAGAAAGCGAATGATGCAGCGCTCGACCAGGATGCCGACCAGACCAGCGAACAAAAACGCAAGCGGAATAGCCATCGCCAACGAATAATCGAACAGCGCCGGCGCGTTGTTGCGAAGGATATCCTGAACGACATAGGTGACGTAGGCTCCGAGCATCACCATCTCGCCGTGAGCCATGTTGATCACGCCCATGACGCCGAAAGTAATGGCAAGACCGATGGCCGCGAGCAGCAGCACCGAGCCTAGCGAAATTCCGTACCAGGCATTCTGCACGGCATCCCATATCGCGAGCCGGTGCTTGATGGCGGCAATGCCCGCATTGGCGGCGGCCATGACCGCCGGCGAAGTCGCCGTCGGCAAGCTCGACAACAGCCCCAACGAATCCTGGTCGCCACGCGCGCGGATGATCTCTACTGCGGCGAGTTTGTCGGTATCCGTTGCAGTGGCGGAATTGAGCACGATCGCCGCACGCGCCTGCTCAAGCGCTTGTTTGACTGTGGCGTCCTGCTCCTTGGGGATGGCACCTTCCAGCCTTGGCAAGGCGGCAGCATCGCGCGACTTGAAGACGGCCTGCGCGGCCGCGAACCGCTTATTCGGGTCCGCCGACTGCAACGATAGAGTGCCCATGGCGGCGTCGAGCGCGCCGCGGATGCGGTTGTTGACATTGACGTTGTTGAGATCGGCCGGCGACTCACCCGCGATAGCAGCCCCGGTCGCGGCATCCGTGAGCTTGCCGGCGCTATCCTGGATATAAACCTGCTTCTTTTCGGCGCTGAACATCAGCTGACCGTTCTGCAGGGCGCGCAAGATCGTCTCGGCGCGCGGACTGCCGCTGACCGCAACTGCCTTGACGCCGGCCAGCGTTTCATCGAAATCGTCCGCGGCAAAATGCGCGATCGCTGCATCAAGGCCCGCCGTTTGCGCAACCGCGCGAACCGGCGTCCCAGCCATTACAAAGCCAAGAGCCAGAGCAAGCGCAACGAGACAGACTCGGCCAAGACGCATCGCAATTTTCCCCGGCGCTGCGGAGGGAAGGCGGTGACGCCTTCCCTCAATTCGGCGTTTAGACGTTGATTGGCGCCGCGGTTACGAACCGCCGCAGGTCTTCGTGACCTTGTTGTAGTTGCCGCACTTGAGCGTCACCCAATCCGCCACGAGATCCTTCGAGCCGGGAAGGTAAGGCGACCACGCCTGGCCGGGGACCAGGCCTTTTGTCTTCCAGACCACGTCGAACTGGCCGTCGGCACGGATTTCGCCAATAAAGACTGGCTTGGTGATGTAGTGGTTCGGCAGCATTTCAGAGACGCCGCCGGTCAGGTTGGGCTGCTTGATGCCGGGCAAAGCTGCAATCACCTTGTCGGCGTTGGTGGTCTTCGCCTTCTCAACCGCCTTCACCCACATGTTAAAGCCGATGTAGTGCGCCTCCATCGGATCGTTGGTGGTGCGCTTCGGATTCTTGGTGAACTCGTGCCATTCCTTAATGAAGGCCGTGTTCGCCGGAGTCTTGATCGATTCGAAGTAGTTCCAGGCGGCGAGATGGCCGACCAGCGGCTTGGTATCGAGACCGGCAAGTTCTTCTTCGCCCACCGAGAACGCCATGACCGGAATGTCGGTTGCTTTGATACCCTGGTTGCCGAGTTCTTTATAGAACGGCACGTTGGCATCGCCGTTGACCGTGGACACCACCGCCGTCTTTTTGCCGGCGGAGCCGAACGCCTTGATCTTGGACACCTCGGTCTGCCAGTCGGAGAAGCCGAACGGGGTGTAGTTGATCATGATGTCTTCGTCGGCTACGCCCTTTTGCTTCAGGTAGGCCTCGAGAATCTTGTTGGTGGTGCGCGGATAGACGTAATCGGTGCCTTCCAGCACCCAGCGCTTCACCGAGCCGCCGTCGGCGCTCATCAGATAGTCGACCGCGGGGATGGCCTGCTGATTTGGCGCGGCGCCGGTATAGAATACGTTGCGTTCGCCCTCTTCGCCTTCGAATTGAACGGGATAGAAAAGAATATTGTTGAGCTCTTTGAACACCGGCAGCACGGATTTGCGCGAAACCGAGGTCCAGCAACCGAAAACCGCGGCGACCTTGTCCTGACTGATCAGCTCGCGCGCCTTCTCCGCGAATAACGGCCAATTCGACGCCGGATCGACGACGACCGGCTCGAGCTTCTTGCCGAGCACGCCGCCCTTCTTGTTCTGTTCCGCGATCAGCATCAGCATCACGTCTTTCAGCGTCGTCTCGCTGATGGCCATGGTGCCGGAGAGCGAATGAAGAATGCCGACTTTGATTGTGTCCTCGGCATCGGCGGGGAACGCCCCTGCCAGACCGAGCGCAACGCTGCTGGCACCGACGAGCCAGCCGCGGCGCGTAAGCGTGTACGTCTTTATCGAATCGTTGGACATGGATAAGCCTCGCTGTGATTGGGCGAGCGGCCGAAAGGCCTCCCCTCCGCGAGCCAACGCAAGCCATGTGCCAACTTCAAGCGGCGCCAAGACGCTGAAGCTTGGTGTAAATTCCGATTTGAAGGGGCTCGGTGCTATTTTTTCAGCAGGCCACAGCCTGCTTTCTAGGCAGTCTCGGCGGGTATAATTTAGCGCCTGCGGCCTGGTCCGCGAGATCCGGAGTTGTCGTCCAGCGGCCCATCAGCGCGGCCGCGTCCGCCATTCGTGGTTGAGATTTGTCCAACCTCTGCAGCTTGGCGTCGGGTCGGCCAGTGACCCATGCAATGCCGTTGGGTCGCTTTCGTCCACATGATCGACCGCAAGCAATCCTTTTTATTTCATGCCCGATTTGTCAGGCTAGTGGAGCGGATTTGACATTCGCTACCCACCCAGCCGCAAACTCGT
>JBAQHW010000217.1:0-1897 GCA_049288525.1 Xanthobacteraceae bacterium | reverse complement strand
GCCGGTGGGCATGATGCCCGGACCGCCCGGGAGCAAAGCTGATGAGGCTTCGCCCGCGGGCACCGCACTCGCCCCCTGCCGTCCGGCATCACCCGGACGGCGTCCTTCTTGGGACGAGGTTTGATTCACTGTCTTTGTACCGTAAACGGGGACGCATGTCAATATAAACGTGACGCGATGGGCGCTGCGCCGGGTTCCAAGCGGTTCGGTTTGGCGGCAAAGCTTGCGTCTCCTCGGAACTGGATGAGTTTGCCGGGGTTAGCTGACAAGTCCTTACGGATGCGAGTTCAAGGAGACGAAATCCATGCAAATCATCAAAATCGCCATTGCCGCAGCCGCGTTTGCGGTCGCTCCGGGTATCGCGGCCATCGCCCAGGACAGCACCACGACAACCACAACCGTCCATGAGCATCAGACCGAGCCAGGCCCCGGCGTCAACGTCGGCGTGCCGGGTGTGGTGGGTGTTCACGTCGGCGGACCGCCGGTCGAGACCGGCTGCACCACAAAGAGCCGGACCACCACCGACAACGATTCCGGAGATTCGGCTACGGTCAGCAAAAGCAATTGCTGAGTGTTGAATAAGGACTGAAGTAGCCCCGGTCGCTCGGCCGGGGCTTTTTTTGCCTGCACTCGGCCGAACGGACGGCTATCCGCGCTGCGCCTTGATGGCGTTGAATGCGGCGAGCGCCTTTTCGAATTTGTCGTTGTAGAGCCACATCGCGTTGAGGATTTCGCGGAACGTCGCCGCGGTCTTTGCCCGGTCGGCGTGGCCGAATGTGAAGATGCTGTTGTTGCGCAAGTAGCCCATGATCCGCGGGTCGGACACGCGGTAGCCTGCCAAGTCGCCGGAATTGAGCGCTGCTTTGGTCGGCCCTGGAACGATCTGGATCAGCTCGAAAACTTTCATCTGATCGATCGGGTCGGGCAGGGCCCTCGTGATGGCCGGTATGCGCGGGAAAATGGCGGCATGCGCGTTCATCAGGCCGTCCCGCACCGCGGTCCAGTGATTGAGTCGGTGATCCAAATCGCCGATCCGCGCCTCCTCTTTGGCGTCGCGCGCGATCAGCGCCGGGTCGAAAGCCGAAATCGCCGGTTTGATCGCCAGCCATTTCCGCGCGCCGTTTCGATCTTCGCCGATGCCGGTTTGCAGGCTGCCTTTGTATTTGTCCGAGCGCGCGTTGCCGACGTTTTGATAGCCGTTGGTCTCGGCAAAGAAGATGCCCAAGCCGATGCGCCCGGCGATTTCGCTGTTTGCGCCGTCAAGCCCCTTGGCGCGGGCGATATCCCTTGCCAGGTCATAAATATCCTTCAACGGCGTAGCCGACTTTTGCGCGTTGGCGGGCGGCACCTCCATGATGCGAAAGAGCGCGAGATACTCGCCGATCAGCGGCTCGATGTCAGCGTCGAAATAGGCCGGCGGGATGCCGAATTTGTTGGGCCGGCCAATTCTGGAAGGAATTGCGTCAGTAAGGTCCTTGTAGGCGCTCATCACGGCGATGCGGGCGAGATAAAGCGCTTGCCCCGGCAAATGCGGCAGGTCTTGTTTTGCATCGACCTGCGCGCGCCGCTCATGCAAGACCGTCACGAGGCGCGCCAGTGCGGCGTTGTAGGCGGTGAGCGCTTCCGACTGGGATGGAGCGAGTGCGGCGGGCTGGGCATTCGCGAAAAAAGTTAGCGCGACCACCAGCGCCATCGCGCTCGCGATCACAAACGCCGTCGACGACAACCCCGGCCAAAATGCGTGTCGAGCTGTCGATCCTGGCACGGGCGGAGGCTCACTCCACCGGCGGCAGATTGAGCGCACGGTCGACCAGGGCGCCGGCATGCTTCCAGTCGAAAACGCGGTAAAGAGTCTGCCTCGCCACGAATGACGGGCCGCCGTAGAATTTTTCATATT
>JBAQHW010000216.1:0-5544 GCA_049288525.1 Xanthobacteraceae bacterium | reverse complement strand
TGGTGGCGCCGTCGGGCGTGCATGTCGTTGCGCCGGGCGAAACGCTCAACAGCATCGCGCGGCTCTACGGCAAGCCGGTCGCGGTTATCGCCCGGGCCAATGGCATTCCGCCGGACACTATGGTGCGCGTCGGCCAGCATGTCGTCATCCCCGAGATGGGCGAGCGCCGGCCGCTGGCACCGCAGCGCGTCGAGGCTCCGGTCCCGGCGCCGACCACGGTCGCAACGGTCGAGTCACCGCATAGCGCCCGGGTCGCCGAGCCGAGCGAGCCGGTGGCAAGCGAAAACCCGATGAAGGCCGAGCAGGCGGCGAACGCCATGCCAAGCTTCCGCTGGCCAGTGCGCGGCCGCATCATCGCTGCGTTCGGGCCGAAACCGAACGGCTTGCAGAACGACGGCATCAATCTCTCGGTGCCGGAAGGCACGCCGGTCAAGGCGGCCGAAGACGGCGTCGTCGCCTATGCCGGCAACGAGCTCAAAGGCTACGGCAATCTGGTGTTGATCCGCCACGCCAACGGCTTCGTGACCGCCTACGCCGATGCCAGCGAGCTTTTGGTCAAGCGCGGCGATACCGTCAAGCGCGGCCAGGTGATTGCAAAGTCAGGCGAGACCGGCAACGTCACGTCGCCGCAATTGCACTTCGAGATCCGCAAGGGCGCGACGCCGGTCGATCCGGCGCAATATCTCAGCGGCGCTTGATTAGCCCGCCATCTTCACGCCGAGCCGGCCGGCCAGATCCTGCACATATTGCCACGCCACGCGGCCGGAGCGCGCGCCGCGCGTGGTCGCCCATTCGAGCGCCTCGCGGCGCAGCGCATCGCCCGAAAACGGCACGCGATAATGGCCGATGTAGCTTTCGACCATCGCCAGGTATTCGTCCTGGCTGCAGCGGTGGAACCCGAGCCATAGCCCGAAACGGTCCGACAGCGAGACTTTCTCCTCCACCGCCTCGCCCGGATTGATCGCGGTCGCCCGTTCGTTCTCCATCATCTCGCGCGCCATGAGATGGCGCCGGTTCGATGTGGCGTAGAAGATCACGTTCTCGGGCCGCCCCTCGATGCCGCCTTCGAGCATGGTCTTGAGCGACTTGTAGGAGGTGTCTTCCGCGTCGAAGGAAAGATCGTCGCAGAATACGATGAAACGCTCGCGGGCGTTGCGCAGGAGCGCCATCAATTCCGGCAGCGACTCGATATCCTCGCGGTGAATTTCGATCAGCGTCAGGCCCGCCGCCGGATGCGCGGCGCCGATCGCGGCGTGCGATGCCTTGACCAGGGAGGATTTTCCCATGCCGCGCGCGCCCCATAACAGCGCATTATTTGCCGGCAGACCGCGCGCGAAGCGCTCGGTGTTTTCGACCAGGAGGTCGCGTACCCGGTCGATGCCTTTGAGCAGCGACATGTCGACACGGTTGACGCGGCGAACCGCCGCGAGCTTGCGCGCTTCCGGATGCCAGACGAAGGCGTCGGCGGCGGAAAAATCGGGCTCGGCCGGCGGGCGGGGGGCAAGCCGCTCCAGCGCACCGGCGATCCGGGTGAGCAACGCTGCATGGCCGTCTCCGGAAGGCTCGCCCGTTGGCCCGCTGCGGCGCGGCTTTCTGGTCGGCTTTTTGCGTGGGCGCGCGGGAGATTTGGCCATGATTGCACCGGGTTGCGGCCATCCCCTTAGCGAGGCTGCGGCATGCCTGCAAGCTCGCCCAAGCGTTCACGCAGCGTTGCAATTGGGCCACCGCTAGCTATAGTCCGCGCGATTTTGCGCGCAACAGCGGCCCTTCATCCCGGGCGGCGCGCTTTCATTGCCCGCCCCTTTGGAGGAACGATGTTCACCACGCCCGCGTTCGCGCAAAGCAATCCGTTGAGCAGCCTATTCGGCGGCGGCGGCGATTCCGCCAGCATGATCACCTCGTTCATGCCGCTTATTCTGATTATCGTGATCATGTATTTCCTGATCCTGCGGCCGCAGCAGCGCAAGGTGAAGCTGCACCAGGAGATGGTGAAGGCGCTGCGGCGCGGCGATACCGTGGTGACCAACGGCGGGTTGATCGGCAAGGTCACCAAGGTGGTGGACGACAACCAGGTCGAGATCGAAATCTCGGACGGCGTGCGGGTGCGGAACTTGCGCTCGAGCATCAGCGAGGTCCGGGCCAAGAGCGAGCCGGTCAAAGACGACAGCGCGAGCTGATCGCACGCCGTTTGCGAACTTAGGGAACTTCGAACTCCATGTTGTTTTTCACGCGGTGGAAGGCGGCGGCTATCCTGCTCACGGCGCTGATCGTGTGCCTGTTCATGGTGCCCAGTTTTGTTCCCGAAAGCACGGTCGCGCGCTGGCCGTCCTGGGCGCAACGTCACATCGTACTTGGCCTCGACCTGCAGGGCGGCTCGAGCCTGTTGCTCGAAGTCGACACCAATTCGGTGCGCAGAGAGCGGCTGCAGGCGATTGACGAAGACGTGTTGCGGGTGCTGCGCGAGGCGCGCATTCCCTTCACCGGACGGGCGGTGCGCGGCAACAGCGTCGAAGTGCACATCACCCGGCCAGCCGACATCGGCGAGGCAAAGAGCAAGCTGCAGGCCTTATCGCAGCCGATGTCGGGCCTTCTCGGCTCGACCGGGCAGCGCGACATCGACGTTAATGAAAACAACGGCTTGATCACGCTGACGCCGACCGATCCGGCGATGACCGAGCGCATCCGCCAAGCCGTCGATCAGTCCATCGAAATCATCCAGCGCCGCGTCAACGAGCTCGGCCTCGTCGAGCCGAGCATTCAGCGCGAGGGTCTCGACCGTATCCTGGTGCAGGTGCCGGGCTTGCAGGACCCGACGCGGCTCAAGGATATCCTCGGCAAGACGGCAAAACTCGATTTCCGCATGGTCGATCCGTCGATGACGGCCGAGCAGGCGGAGGCGAGCCATCCGCCGGAGGACTCGGAAATTCTCGACGGCCAGCAGCCCGGCGAGAAATATTTGATTCAGAAGCGCATCCTCGTCTCCGGCGCCGATCTCGTCGACGCGCAGGCCGGTTTCGATCAGCAGACCAACCAGCCGGTGGTCAATTTCCGCTTCAATTCGTCCGGCGCGCAACGATTCGCCGCCGCCACGCAAGCCAATGTCGGCAAGCCGTTCGCCATCGTGCTCGACAACAAGGTGATTTCCGCGCCGGTGATCCGCACGCCGATCCTCGGCGGTGCGGGAGAAATATCCGGCAATTTCACGGTCCAATCGGCCAACGATCTCGCCATCCTGTTGCGCGCCGGCGCGCTGCCGGCGCCGCTGACGATCGTCGAAGAGCGTACGGTGGGGCCGGGGCTCGGCCAGGACTCGATCAATGCCGGCGAGCATGCGGCCTATGCCGGCGCAGCGCTCGTCATCATCTTCATGTTCGTGACATACGGGCTGTTCGGGCTGTTCGCCAATATCGCCGTCGCCATCAACGTGGCGATGATCTTCGGCGTGCTGTCTTTCCTCGGCGCCACGCTGACGCTTCCGGGCATCGCCGGCATCGTGCTTACGGTCGGCATCGCCGTCGATTCGAACGTGCTGATCTACGAGCGTATCCGCGAGGAGGTGCGCGCCGGGCGCAGCGCAATCAACGCCATCGATGCCGGGTTCTCCCGCGCGCTTGCCACCATTCTCGATTCCAACATCACCACCTTCATCGCCGCGGCGGTGCTGTTTTACATCGGCACCGGGCCGGTGCGCGGCTTTGCCGTCACGCTCGGCGTCGGTATTCTCACCACGCTGTTCACCGCGTTCACGCTGACCAGGCTGATTATGGCCTCTTGGGTGCGCTGGTGGCGGCCGCGCGTCGTGCCGATCTGACGTTCATGGTCAAACGCTTGGCCGGACAGAAAAACCAGTTTTGAAAGAAGCCCAGTGCGCCTCCTTCGCATCGTTCCCGACAACACCAAGTTCGACTTTATGCGCTTTCGGCGCATCAGTTTCCCTGTTTCGGCGATGCTGTCGATCATAGCGATACTGCTCTTTTTCTTTCATGGCCTGAACTTCGGCATCGATTTCATCGGCGGCACGCTGGTCGAGGTGCAGACCAAGGCCAGTCCTGCCGATCTCGCCAAAATGCGCTCGACCATCGGCTCGCTCAAGCTCGGCGATTTCCAGCTGCAGCAGTTCGGCGCGCCGAACGACGTGCTGATCCGCATCTCCGAGCAGCCGGGCGGCGATCAAGCGCAGCAGGCGGCGATTCAGAAGGTGCGCGGCGCGCTCGGCGACAGCGTCGTTTACCGGCGCGTTGAAGTGGTGGGACCGAGCGTGTCCACCGAGCTGTTGTCCTACGGCACCATCGGCCTCGTGCTGGCGATCGTGGCGATCCTGATCTATCTGTGGTTCCGTTTCGAATGGCAATTCGCGCTGGGCGCCATGATCGCCAACGTGCACGATCTGGTGCTCACCGTCGGCTTCATGTCGCTGACGCATATCGATTTCGACCTGACCAGCATCGCGGCGCTATTGACGATTCTCGGCTACTCGCTCAACGACACCGTGGTGATCTACGACCGCATCCGCGAAATGCTGCGGCGCTACAAGCGCCTGTCGATGCCCGATCTGCTCAATGCTTCGGTCAATGCGACACTGTCGCGATCGATCGTGACCCACCTGACCGTGGCGATGTCGTTGCTGGCGCTGTTGTTGTTCGGCGGCCAGGCGATCCACAGCTTCACCGCGACGATGATGTTCGGCGTGGTGCTGGTCGGCACCTACACTTCCGTGTTCATCGCCTCGCCGATCCTGATCTATCTCGGCGTCGGCGCCGGCCGTATGGGCGGCCCGGAGGAAACAGAGCCGCCGGCGGTCACGACGGCGCCGGCGACGGTCCCGGCGCCGGCGCGATCGGGCCCGCCATCACGATCGCCGTCGCGGCGCGCGCGTTCGCGCCGCTAGCTAAGCGTCTCGTGGACGATCCCCATCTGCCACGCCAGGCGCCGATCGAGGCGCATGGCGGCGGCGGCTTTCGGTTGGCCGGCCTGTCGCATCGCGGCTCGCTGTTGTGTTTGCCTGACGGTGTCTGGGCGTGGCCGGTTTCCGCACCGCGGGACCTGACCGACGATCACTTGGCGCCGATTTTCTCCCGAGCGGACAATCTGGACTTTTTCATCCTCGGTACCGGGGCCGCGCCCTGGATCGTGCCGGATCGGTTGCGGCTGCGGTTCCGCGAGGCCCATATTTCGCTCGACGCGATGACCACCGGCCCGGCGATACGGACCTACAACGTCATGCTGATGGAGGGCCGCCGTCTCGGTGCCGGCCTTATTGCGATCGGAGGGTGATACACTGGCGCTATGCAGGATGCGTTCGCCTATTGTGCGGAGCTTGTCCGTAACGCCGATCGCGATCGCTATCTCGCCACGCTATTTGCGCCGGCCGAGCAGCGCGATGCGCTTTATGCGCTGTATGCTTTCAATGTCGAAATCGTTCGCGTGCGCGGGGCGGCCCGCGAGCCGATGCCCGGCGAAATCCGTCTGCAATGGTGGCGCGAGGTCGTCAGCGGCGAGCGGGACGGCGAGGGGGGCGCCAATCCGGTCGCAGCGGCTTTGCTC